>JAICLD010000186.1 GCA_025927595.1 Nocardioidaceae bacterium
CGGCCGGCTCGGCGGGCTCGGCCTGTTCGGCCGGGGACGTCGGGAACAGGGTCAGGGTGTCGCTCACGAGAACAACCTACGACCGGCCACCGACACAACCGGCCGCCCAGGCAACGCCCTGAAACCCTTGTGGACAAGGGGATCGAAGGGATGTGGTGTGGATGACAGCGGTACCGCGCGCACGGTCCGAGCGAGGTGCCTCAGGTGGGCGCAGCGAGACCCGCGTCCCCGTCCGCGCGTCCACGTCGGGTGAGCCGGTCCCCGGGGTACTGCCCGTCGGGCGTGACGATCGTGCCCGCGGCGCCCTCGAGGATCGCTGCGGCTTCGTCCATCCGCCCGATGGCCGCCATGTCGCCGGTCAGCTCGACGAAGCGGCACACTGCCTCCACCTTGGGCGCCATGGAGCCGGCCGGGAAGCGCTCCCGCCGCAGGGCCGCCGGCGTCACCCGGAGGATCGGTGTGGCCCGGGAGGTCCCGAACTCGCGCTGCACGTGGCTGACGTCGGTGAGCACCAGCAGTGCGTCCGCCTCGAGGGCCTCGGCGAGCACGGACGCGGTGAGGTCCTTGTCGACCACGGCCTCCACCCCTTCGAGCCGGCCCAGCTCGTTGCGGATCACCGGCACGCCGCCGCCGCCCGCGCAGACGACGACGGCCCCGCTGTCCAGCAGCAGCCGGATCAGCCTGGTCTCGACGACCCGCTGGGGACGCGGCGAGCCCACGACGCGTCGCCAGTACGTGCCATCCGGCTTCACGACCCAGCCCCGCTCGGCGGCGAGCCGCCGGGCCTCCTCCTCGGTGTAGACCTCCCCCACGAACTTCGAGGGATCCCCGAAGGCGGGATCGTGGGCCGCCACGAGGGTCTGGTTGATGATCGCCGCGACCTGTCGGCCGGGCACCTCGTTCTCGAACGCCTGCAGCAGCCAGTAGCCGATCATCCCCTGCGTCTGTGCACCGAGTACGTCGAACGGGTAGGGCGTGCTCAGGTGCGGGTCGGACGCGCTCTGCATCGCCAGGATCCCGACCTGGGGACCGTTGCCGTGCGTGACGACCAGCTCGTGCTCGCGGGCGAGCGGCACGAGGCCCCGCACCGCCGCGGCGACGTTCGCCTCCTGGGTCTCCGCGTCCGGCTTCTGTCCCCGCCGGAGCAGGGCATTGCCGCCCAGGGCCACCACGACCCGCATGTCAGAGCCCGAACCGCGTCCCCATCCGGGGCGCGGTCGCCGCGTGGCGCGCCGGACGGACACCGAGCACTCCCGCCATGAAGCGAGTCAGCGAGTAGTGCGTCAACCGGGCCGTCACGACCTTGCCGTGGATCCGGTTGGTGATGACGGAGGTGAGCACGCGGTTCCCGGACTTCCCGTCGTCCTCGTCGGCGGTCACGACCACCACAAGGCGGCCGTGCCGGAAGTCCAGGCTGTGCAGCACCGGGGTGAGCGTCCGCTGCAGGAAGCGGTCGGCCTCCGCCAACGGGCAGTCGTGCGCGTCGTGGCACAGGTTCGGCACGACCAGCCCGACGTTCGGCAGCTTGTTGCGTCGTACGGCCGCGGCCATCTGGGACAGTGGGAGGTCGTGCCGGCGACAGCCCGCCCGGCCGGCGGCGAAGTACGCCCACGGGTTGTGCCGCACGGCGTAGCGCGGGGCGTGCATCGGGTACGTCGATCCGTAGCAGCTCCCCGGCATCGACTCGGCGTACGTCGCCGCGGTCTTGTGCGCGGCCAGGGCCTGGTCGAAGATCGACCGCGAACCGCCGATGTGCTGGGTCTGCCTGCGTGGGCTCCTGTCGTCGGTCACTCCGAAGGTCGAGCCGCCGAAGATCGCCAGGTAGTTCGGCAGGCTGGGGTGCCGGACGGCTCGCCAGTCGCGGGCGTACCCGTAGCGGCGGGACAGGGTCGTGAGATAGGGCATCTTCGCCCGCATCTGCGCGTAGGAGTGGTTCTCGACCACCACCACGAGCACTTTCGTCGGATGCCGCGGCATCGTCCAGCTCCGCGGCGCCGCGGCCCCGGCACCGATCGCGGCGCCGTCAGCGGGACGGTTGACGGTGCCCGCGGGGGTCGGCGCGGCCCCGGAGCTCTGAGCCACTGACACCAGCAGCAGGATCAGTGGCAGCAGCAGCCATCTGGCGGCTGCGCGTCGTCGGGCAGTGATGTCGTCCACGCTCCCTGGCTCGGTCCGGATGGGCGGTGCACGACGGCACGGCGCCGACGCCTACGCGAGTGTGCCATCCGTCCCGACCTCTCGGTGCGGGATCCGGACGAGTCGCCCGGGCGACGCGCCACTCGCGGCGTAGGCTCGCCCCGGTGCCGTCGCTGAGAGGAAGGCCCGCTCGTGAGCGGTTCGACGAGATCCGAGCAGGCGCCACCTCCGAGAGCGGCATCGGACTCCTCCGCCCGGCACGGCCCGGGCGCGGCCGGCCTCGTGCTGGCCGCCCTCGGCATCGTGTTCGGCGACATCGGGACCAGCCCCTTGTACGCGCTGCAGACCGTGTTCTCCATCGACAACGGCGCGGTCCGTCCCACCAACGGTGACGTCTACGGGGTCGTCTCCCTCATCTTCTGGTCGGTGACGCTGGTCGTGTCGGTCAAGTACGTCGGCGTGCTGATGCGTGCGGACAACGACGGCGAGGGCGGAGTCATGGCACTCGCCGCCCTCGCCCGACGGCTCTACGCCGGTCGCGGCGGTCACAACGGGATCCTGCTCGTCATCGGGATCGTCGGGGTCTCCCTGTTCTACGGCGACTCGGTGATCACCCCGGCCATCAGCGTGCTGTCGGCGGTGGAGGGGCTCAAGGTCGCCACGCCCAGCCTGGGCCATGTCGTCCTCCCCGTCGCCGCCGTGATCCTGACCGCGCTCTTCGCAGCCCAGCGCTTCGGCACGGGCAAGGTGGGCAGGCTGTTCGGGCCGGTGACGCTGCTCTGGCTCCTGGCGATGGCCGCCGCCGGCCTGCGTGAGGTGGTCGCGCACCCCACCGTGCTGCAGGGCCTGTCGCCGACGTACGGGGTGGCCTTCTTCGCCTCGCACCCGGGGATCGCCTTCGTGGCGCTGGGAGCGATCGTGCTGGCCATCACCGGCGCGGAGGCGCTGTACGCGGACATGGGTCACTTCGGGCGGCAGCCGATCCTGCGCGCGTGGTTCTACGTGGTGTTCCCGGCCCTGGTGCTCAACTACCTGGGACAGGCCGCCCTGATCCTGCACCACCGAGGCGCCGCCGCCAGTCCGTTCTTCCTGCTGCTGCCCGGGTGGGCCCGGATCCCGATGGTGGTGCTGGCGACGGCCGCCACGGTGATCGCCAGCCAGGCCGTCATCTCCGGCGCCTTCTCCCTGTCCCGGCAGGCGATGAGGCTCGGCCTGCTGCCGGTCCTGACGGTGCGTCAGACCGGTGAGCACGAGGCCGGCCAGATCTACCTCCCGGGCGTCAACGCCCTGCTGTTCGTCGCCGTGGTCGCCGTCATGCTGACGTTCCGGTCATCCTCCCGGCTGGCCACTGCGTACGGCGTCTCGGTGACCGGCGCACTCGTGGTCGACACCCTCCTGCTGCTGCTCGTCGCGCGCGTGCTCTGGGACTGGGCGCCCTGGAAGCTCGCGCTGGCCGCGGTCGCCTTCGGGGGCGTCGAGGTGATGTTCCTGGCCGCCAACCTGACGAAGGTGGTGCACGGCGGCTGGCTTCCGCTGCTCATCGCCCTGCTGGTCTTCACCGTCATGACGACCTGGCAGCGAGGGCGTTCCATCGTCGTGGCCAACCGCACGGCCACGGAGGGCTCGCTGCGCGACTTCGTGGACGACCTTGCCGAGCAGGGGTTGCCACGCGTCCCCGGAACGGCGGTGTTCCCCCACCCCAGCAAGGACACGACACCCCTGGCGCTGAGGGCGAACGTCGAGCACAACCACGTCGTGCACGAGAACGTGATCATCGTGTCGGCGACCGCGACGAACGTCCCGCACGTGCCGGCGGACCAGCGGCTCACGCTCGACGACCTCGGTTACGACTACGACGGGATCCAGCACCTGTCGGTCCAGTTCGGGTTCTCCGACGAGACCGACCTGCCCGAGGCGTTGCGCCAGGCCTGTGAGGCGGGAGTGCTCGAGCGGGGCGTCGCGAACGTCGACGAGGCGTCGTACTTCCTCTCGCGTGGAACGGTCCGGCGGACGTCGGCACCAGGGATGTTCCGTTGGCGCAAGGCGCTCTTCCTCGGTCTCGCGCACAACGCCGCAGACCCCGCGGCGTACTTCGGGCTCCCGACCGAGCGGACGGTGACCATGGGCAGGGACGTGGAGCTGTAGCCGTGTCAGCTGGCCGCGCGGGTCGCGGCCCTACGCTGACGCCGTGGGCCTCCCGACCAGCAGGACGCTGCGCCTCGCCGGCGTGAACGCGGCGTCCGGTTTGGACCGCAGCACGTGGACGGTGTCCGTGGAACGCCTCGCCGGGGCCGTGGCCGCCCTGGAGGCCGACGTGGTCGCCCTCCAGGAGGTCGACCACCTGCTGCCACGCACCGGCGCGATGGACCAGGCGGCGGTCGTCGCGGCCGCCTGCGCGGGAGCGGGATCGCCGTGGCCGTACCGCTTCGCCGCCGCCGTCCTCGGCACCCCTGGCGACCCCCGGACGTTCCGCGCGGCGGTCGCCACACGTCCCGGCGAGCCGTCCTACGGCGTCGCGCTGCTCAGCCGGTGGGCGGTCGCGGAGTGGCACGAGCTCCGGCTGCCCCCGGGACGGTCGCGGCTGCCGGTGCCGCTCCCCGCCGGTGCGCCCCAGCGGGTGCTCTGGGTCCCCGACGAGCAGCGGGTCGCGCTCGCGGCCGTGCTCGCCACTCCCCTGGGCCCGCTCAGCGTCGTGTGCACGCACCTGTCCTTCTCGCCCGTGCACGCCGTCCGGCAGCTGCGGTGGCTGGCGGCCTGGGCCGCCCGGCTGCCACGGCCGCTCGTGCTGGTCGGTGACCTCAACCTGCCGGGCGCGCTGCCCGCGCGGCTGACCGGCTGGCGACCCCTGGTCCGCGCGGCGACGTACCCCTCGACCCGCCCGCGGCTCCAGCTCGACCACGCGCTCGCCGACGGCGACGTCCACGCCCATGCTGCTCGCACGGTGCGAGTCGCCGGGAGCGACCATCGGGCGCCGGTGGTGGACCTGACGCTCGGCGGCTGACCGGCGTCCACGGCACCGCGTCGCCCCTCACGCCAGTCCCCCGGTGACGACCGGGAGTCCCGCCGGGGCCCCGCCCTCGACGAGCCGGACGACCGCGTCGAGGTCCAGGTGCCGCTCGACGGCGTCGGCCAGGGCGTCGATCCGCTGCTCGCGGGCGGCGCCGAATCCGAGCTGCCCCGGCTCGAGCTCCCGGCCCAGAGCGGACGAGACCTCGGCCAGCCAGGCGGCGCGGAACGCGTCGCCCTCCAGGCTGCCGTGCCACATGGTGCCGAACACCAGGCCCCGCCGGGCTCCGCCCAGGAACGCCTCGTCGGCTCCCACGTGCACCCGCCCGTGGTGGACCTCGTAGCCGCTCGCCGGTGCACCCAGCGCCTCGCCCACCGGCAGCCGCAGCACCTTGTCGCGCCCGAAGACGGTGCGTACGTCGAGCAGGCGGAGGCCCTCGGCGCGGGCGCCGGGTGGTCCTTCGACACCGTCCGGATCCTCCACCTCGCGGCCGAGCATCTGGAAGCCGCCGCAGACACCGAGCACCGCCCCGCCGCGCCGGGCGTGTCCCACGATCGCGTCGGCCAGACCGCGAGCCCGCAGCCAGGCCAGGTCGTCGAGGGTGGCCCGGGTTCCGGGGACCACGACGACGTCGGCGGAGCGGATCCCCCGCGGGTCCCGGACGAACTCCAGGTCGAGGCCGGGCTCGAGGCAGAGCGCGTCGACGTCGGTGAAGTTGCTGACCCGCGGCAGGACCACGACCGCCACCTTCAGACGGTCCTCCGTCGAGGCGGTGTCCGGACGGGGGCGGGACTCCAGGGCGAGCGCGTCCTCCGAGTCAAGCCACAGGTCGCGCTGCCACGGCAGCACCCCCAGCACCCGACGACCGCTCAGACCCTCCAAGGTGTCGAGACCTGGCCGCAACAGGTCCACGTCACCGCGGAACTTGTTCACGACGAAGCCGCACACCAGCGCCTGGTCGTCGGCGTCGAGCAGCGCCAGGGTGCCGTACATCGATGCGAACACGCCACCCCGGTCGATGTCGCCGACCAGGACGGTGGGCATCCGCGCGTGCCGGGCCAGACCCATGTTGACGTAGTCGTGGCGGCGCAGGTTGATCTCCGCCGGGCTTCCCGCACCCTCGCACACCACGACGTCGAAGCGGCTCCTGAGGTCGTCGAGCGCGGAGAACGCGGCCTGCGCCAGCTCCCTCCTGCCGGCGACGAAGTCACGCGCGTCCAGCGCGCCGTGCGGGTGACCCATCACGACGACGTGGCTGCGCCGGTCGCTGCCCGGCTTCAGCAGCACCGGGTTCATCGCCGCCTC
>JAICLD010000156.1 GCA_025927595.1 Nocardioidaceae bacterium
GCGGAGCCCGTCGAAGGCGGACTGGGCGTGCCCCGCGCTCATCTCGTGGTGCGGGAAGGCCAGGTCGCTGCCACCGCCCTGGACGTCGAAGTCCCGGCCCAGGTGGTCCAGTGCGATCGAGGAGCACTCGACGTGCCAGCCAGGCCGGCCACGACCCAGCGCGGTGTCCCAGGCCGGCTCCCCCGGCCGCTCGGCCTGCCACAGCACGCAGTCGAGCGGGTGCTTCTTGCCGGGCCGGTCCGGGTCGCCGCCGCGCTCGGCGAACACCCCGAGCATCGCCTCCTCGGAGAGCCCGGACACCGCGCCGAACGCCGGGTCGGCGTGCACGTCGTAGTAGAGGTCGCCGTCGACGTCGTAGACGTGACCCCGCTCCCGCAGCCGCTCGATCAGCTCGACGTCGAGCGGGATCGACTCCACGGCGCCGACGTACGCGTCCGGGGCGAGGACCCGCAGCGCCTCCATGTCGGTGCGGAACAGCTCGGTCTCGCGCTCGGCGAGCTCCTCCCAGCCCACCCCGGTCGCGGCGGCCCGCTCGAGCAGCGGGTCGTCGACGTCGGTGACGTTCTGGACGTAGCGCACGTCGCGGCCGGCGTCGCGCCACGCGCGGTTCAGCAGGTCGAAGGCGACGTACGTCGCGGCGTGCCCGAGGTGCGTCGCGTCGTAGGGGGTGATGCCGCAGACGTAGAGCCGGGCGGCCCCGTCGGGGCGCGTCTCCCGGGTGGTCCCGGTCGCCGTGTCGTGCACCGAGACCGGTCCGGACGGCCCCTCGTCGTCGAGCCGGGGCACGTCGGGGCTGGTCCAGGCACGCATGCGGCCAGCCTATCCGGCGCGGCTCAGAAGGCAGGCCACGGGATCGAGGGCCGTCCGCGGGAGGGCAGCGGCATGACGGCCCGCCGCAGCAGCCTCTCGACGCGGGTCCGAGCCGCGGCCACCTCGCGGGGCTGGACCAGGTCCTCGAGGGCCGCCAGCAGGTCGCTGTCGCGGGTGCACAGCACGTCGAGGAGCCGGCCCAGGTCGGCGGCGTCGTCGGGGTCCAGCGGCTCCCCGGCCCAGCCCCACAGCACGGTGCGCAGCTTGTCGTCGACGTGGAAGCAGACGCCGTGGTCGACGCCGTGCCGGTGCCCGTCGGGCATGGCCAGGACATGGCCTCCCTTGCGGTCGGCGTTGTTGACGACGACGTCGAAGACCGCCATCCGGCGCAGCGCCTCGCTGTCCTCGTGCACCAGCGAGACGGGCCGGTCCCGGGCGTCGTACGCGTCGAGGACGTGCAGGTAGCCCTCGGGCACGCGGTCCTGCCGGACCAGGTCGACCGGGTCCTGGCCGGGGTCCGGCTCCCGCCACGCCTGCACCATGCCGGGGCCGGCCGGTGCGTCGCCGCGCAGCAGCGTGGGCGGGGCGACGTCCCAGCCCAGCGCCTCCGACACCGCGTACGCCGCCACCTCGCGACCCGCCAGCGTGCCGTCGGGGAAGTCCCACAGCGGCCGCTCGCCCGAGACCGGCTTGTAGACGCAGGAGATCTCGAGGCCCTCGAACGTCGCGGTGCCGAAGAACGTCGCGTTGGACGCGGGCATGATCCGGCCGGTGATCTCGATGTCCCCGAGGGCCAGCAGGTCGTGCTCGGACACCGGCGTGCCGGCCACGGAGGAGCTCACGCCTCGGGCTGGGCCGTCGTACGTCGGAAGCCGTTGGCCCGGGGACACAGGTGGCCGGAGGGGTCGAGCGGGGAGCCGCAGAAGGGACAGGGCTCACGGCCGGCGGAGACCACGGCCTGGGCGCGGGCGCTGAACGCCCGGGCCAGCCCCGCCGGCAGCCGGACCAGCAGCACCTCCTCGGGCTCGGGCTCCTCGATCTCCTCCTCGGGGGTGCCCGGCTCGACGACGGCCTCCTCGGTCAGCGGGAAGACCTCGACGACCACGCGCTCGTCGGCGGCGTCCCACGACAGCGTCATCGTGCCGGCCCGGAACTCCTCGACGATCGGCTGCTCGAGCGGGTCGTTGTCCTGGAGCGCCACCGGCGGGAGCGCGGGGATCGTGCTCTCCCCCTCGATGCTGCGCAGCAGCTCGTCGAGGAGCTCGTCGATGCGCTCGGCCAGCACCGACACCTGCTGCTTCTCGAGGGCGACGCTGGTCACCCGGGCCCCGGAGCGCGCCTGGAGGAAGAAGGTGCGCTGGCCCGGGGGGCCGACCGTGCCGGCCACGAACCGCTCGGGCGGGTCGAAGCTGTGGATCACCGATGCCATGGACCGAGCCTAGGGGGTGGCTGTGCCGGCGCCGCCGCCGACGGCCGCGTCGCTGCTCACCCGCCGCCGGCGGCGTCGGGCGGGGGCGCGCAGGTGTCCCAGGCTGCCGGCGGTCGTGTTGGTCGCGACCACGAACGGCCGCAGCGGGGTGTACCGCACCACGGACAGCGACGCCGGGTCGACCACGATCCGCTGGAAGGAGTCGAGGTGGATCCCGAGGGCGTCGGCGAGCACGGCCTTGATCACGTCGCCGTGGCTGACGGCGACCCACACCGCGTCGGGACCGCTCTGCTCGCTGACCCGGGCGTCCCAGCGACGGACGGCGGCCACCGCCCGCGCCGCCATGTCGAGCATCGACTCCCCGTCGGGGAACACCGCCGCGGACGGGTGCGCCTGGACGGTTCGCCACAGGGGCTCCTTCGCGAGGGTCTTCAGCTCGCGGCCCGTCCAGGAGCCGTAGTCGCACTCCACGAGCCCCCGGTCGGTGCTCACCCGTGGGCGGTCCGGCTGGCCCTTGGCGATCTCGCGGGCGGTCTCGCGGCACCGCTCGAGCGGGCTGCTGACCACCGCGGCCAGCGGCAGGTCCGCCAGGCGCTCCGCGGCGGCCCGCGCCTGGGCGAGCCCGTGGTCGTCGAGGTGCACGCCCTTGGTCCGTCCTGCGAGCACCCCGGTCGCGTTGGCCGTCGTACGGCCGTGCCGGGCGAGGATCAGGGTGGCCATGGCCGAACCCTAGGGCACGTACCCTGAGCGCCATGATCGTCGACAGCGCGCTGTACCGCGACGGCGTCCGGGTCACCGTGGAGTGCGCCAAGGAGGACCTCGACACCGTCCGCGGGGCCGCGACCGCCGACGGCGACTTCGTGTGGGTGGGTCTCCACGACCCCTCGGCGGAGGAGCTGGCACGCGTCGCCGAGGCGTTCTCCCTGCACCCCCTGGCCGTCGAGGACGCGCTCAAGGCGCACCAGCGCCCCAAGCTCGAGCGCTACGACCAGGGCCTGTTCCTGGTCCTGAAGACCCTCTGGTACGTCGACGAGCACGACGCCGTGGAGACCGGGGAGATCAACGTCTTCGTCGGCCGCGACTACGTCGTCACGGTCCGGCACGGCCACGGCACGGAGCTGCACAGCGCCCGGCTCGGTCTCGAGGAGCGCACCGCCGTGCTCGGCCACGGCCCGTCGGCCGTGGTCTACGCCGTGTGCGACCGCGTGGTCGACGAGTACGAGGCGGTGGCGACCTCGCTGGAGGAGGACGTCGACGAGGTGGAGATCTCGGTGTTCTCCCCCAACCGGACCCAGGACTCCCAGCGGATCTACGTCCTCAAGCGGGAGCTCGGCGAGGTCCGGCGTGCGGTCAACCCCCTGCGCGAGCCGATGAAGCGGTTCGCGACCGCCTCGGTGCCGTTCGTCGCCCAGGGCGCGGCGCCGTTCTTCCGTGACGTCGCCGACCACGTCGTGCGGGTCTCGGAGGCGATCGAGACCCTCGACGGCCTGCTGTCGACGGCCTTCGACGCGCACCTCGCCCGGATCAGCCTCCAGCAGAACGAGGACATGCGGAAGATCTCCGCGTGGGTGGCGATCGCGGCGGTCGGCACGCTCGTCGCCGGCATCTACGGCATGAACTTCATCAACATGCCCGAGCTGCACTGGCGGTTCGGCTACGCCTACGCGCTCGCGCTGATGGTGACGGCCTCGGTGCTGCTCTACCGGCTGTTCAAGCGCTCCGGCTGGCTGTGACCCGGCCTCAGGTGGCGCTCATCCACCCGGCGCCCAGCACGACCACGAGCACGACGCCGAGGGCCAGCCGGTAGGGCACGAAGCTCGCGATGGAGTGGCCCGCGACGAAGCGCAGCAGCCAGGCGATCGAGGCGTAGGCGACGACGAAGCTGACGACCGTGCCGACCAGCGTCGGTCCGAGGCCCACGCCGCCGGAGCCGAGGGCGTCCTTGAGCTCGAAGACGCCGGCCGCGAGCAGGGCGGGGATCGACAGGAAGAAGGAGAGCCGGGTCGCGGTCACCCGGTCCAGGCCGCGCAGCAGGCCGGCCGAGATCGTCGCCCCCGAGCGGGACACCCCCGGCACCAGCGCCACGCACTGCAGCACCCCGACGAAGACGGCGTCGCGCATCCCCACGTCGCGCTCGGCCCGCTCCTGGCGCCCGCGCCGCTCCGCGAGGACCATGACGGCGCTCCACAGGATGAGGCCCGCCGCCACCACCCACAGCGAGCGCAGGTCGTTCTTGACCACGTCCTTGAGCGCGTACCCGACGATGCCGATCGGGATGGTGCCGACGATGACGTACCAGCCCATCCGGTGGTCGAGGCTGCCGCGCAGCTCCGGCTTGACGAGCCCGACGCACCACGCCCGCACGATCCGCCAGATGTCGCGGGCGAAGAAGACGATGACGGCGAGGATGGCGCCGGTCTGGATGACGGCGGTGAAGCCGGTGACGCCGGCGTCGTCGGTCGGGAGCCCGAGCAGCTTCTCGGCGATCGTGAGGTGGCCGGTGCTGGAGACGGGGAGGAACTCGGTGAGCCCTTCGACGACGCCGAGGACGACTGCCTGGATGTAGTCCATTCGCTCTTCCTGCTCCCGGGGAACGGCCTGGCACAGACTACGGCCGGGGCCCGGCGAGGCAGTGCGGCGGGCTCGGGGTGTCGTCGCTACCTTTACGCCATGCAGCAGCGCTACCTGGGCCGGACGGGTCTCCGCGTCTCGCGGCTGGGGCTGGGCACGCTGACCTGGGGACGCGACACCGACGAGCACGAGGCCCGCGAGCAGCTGGTCGCGTTCACCGAGGCCGGTGGCACCCTGGTCGACACCGCCGCCGGGTACGGCGAGGGGGCGGCCGAGGAGCTGCTGGGGTCGCTGCTCGGCGACGTGGTGCGCCGCGACGACGTCGTGATCGCGACCAAGGCCGGGATCAGCCGGGGTCGCGGCCAGCGGACCACCGACGCCTCACGCGGCTACCTGCTGTCCACCCTCGACACGTCGCTGCGCCGCCTCGGCGTCGACCACGTCGACCTGTGGCAGGTGCACACCTGGGTCGACGACACCCCGCTGGAGGAGACGCTGAGCGCGCTCGACTACGCGGTGAGCAGCGGCCGGGCGTCGTACGTCGGGGTGTCGAACTACCGCGGCTGGCAGAGCGCCCAGGCGGCCACCTGGCAGCGAGCCGTCCCCGGCCGGGCCACCCTCGCCTCGACCCAGGTGGAGTACTCGCTGGTCAACCGCCGGGTCGAGGCCGAGGTGCTCCCCGCGGCGGCCGCGCTCGGCCTCGGGGTGCTCCCCTGGTCGCCGCTGGGACGCGGTGTGCTGACCGGCAAGTACCGGCACGGCACGCCCGCCGACTCGCGGGCCGCCTCACCGCACTTCTCCGGGTTCGTCGGCGCCTACCTCGACGACCGCACCGGCCGGGTCGTCGAGGCCGTCGTCCGCGCCGCCGAGGGCCTGGACTGGTCGCCGCTCGAGGTGGCGCTGACCTGGGTCCGGGACCGCCCGGGGGTGACCGCGCCGATCGTCGGCGCGCGGACCGCGGCACAGCTGCGCGGCTCGCTCACCGTCGAGGACTGCGAGCTGCCCGCGCAGATCGTCGCGGCCCTCGACGACGTCTCCCGCGACACGACGCGCTGAGGGTTTCGGGCCTGTCTGGGCCTTGCCGGGCCATGTCACTATGGTCCGCATGTCTCGCTCCCCGCTCCTCACCAGCGCGCACCGCCGCGCGTTGAGCCCCGGCGTCGAGTTCGAGTTCGACCGGCTCACGATCTCCCGCGAGCTGTCCCGCAACGCGGTGACCCGGATGCTGGTCGAGCGCGCGGAGCACGGCGGCTGGGAGCTCGACCGGCTGCGGCTCTCCCCCGACGGGACCCGCCGGGTCGTGCTCCGCCGCAAGATCATCCGGCAGCGCTCGACGTACTACGTCTGACCCCTTCCCCTTCCCCGCCCCCGATCCGTCTGCGGTCCGGCGGGTCGCCGCCGCGGGCCGTTCGCAGACAACCGGAAGGGCGGCGTCAGGCGAGGTCCAGGAACCGGTCCAGGACCCTGGCCCCGAACTCCAGCGAGTCCGTGGGGACCCGCTCGTCCACGCCGTGGAACAGCGCGGTGAAGTCCAGGTCTGCCGGCAGCCGCAGCGGCGCGAAGCCGAAGCAGCGGATCCCCAGCTTGTGCCAGTGCTTGGCGTCGGTCCCTCCGGACATCAGGTACGGCGCCACCAGCGCATCCGGGTCCTCGGCGATCAGTGACGACGTCATCGCCTCGACGAGGTCCCCGTCGAAGGTCGTCTCGAGCCCGGACTGCCGGCTGACGTAGTCGAGGCTGACCTCCTCGCCCACCAGTCCGGCGAGCGTGTCGAAGAACTCGTCCTCGTAGCCGGGCAGGAAGCGTCCGTCGACGTGCGCGGTGGCCTCGCCGGGGACGACGTTCACCTTGTAGCCGGCGTCGAGCATCGTCGGGTTCGTCGTGTGCTTGATGACGGCGCCGAGCATCCGCGCCGCCGCGCCGAACTCCTCGACCAGCTCCTCGGCGTTCTCAGGGGTCGCCTCGACACCGGCCAGCTCGCCGACACTCGAGAGCAGCACCTGCATCGAGGGGGTGAGCCGCACCGGCCACTCGTGCGTGCCGATGCGCGCCACCGCCGCCGCCAGGGCGGTCACCGCGTTGTCGGGGTGCCGCATGGACCCGTGCCCGGCGTTGCCGTGTGCGGTCAGGCGCATCCAGGCCATCCCCTTCTCGGCGGCCTCGACGAGGTACAGGCGGCGGCCGCGGACGGTGGCGCTGAACCCGCCGACCTCGCCGACGGCCTCGCGGCAGCCCTCGAGCAGCTCGGGCCGTTGCAGCACGACCTGCTCGGCCCCCTGGTGCCCGCCCGCCTCCTCGTCGGCCGTGAAGCACAGCACCGTCGGCCTGGCCGGCTCGGCGCCCGCCCGTGCCCGGGCCCGCACGACGCTGAGCAGCATGGCGTCGAAGTCCTTCATGTCGACGGCGCCGCGTCCCCACAGGTAGCCGTCGCGCACCTCGCCGGAGAACGGGTGCACGGTCCAGTCGTCCGCCTCGGCGGGTACGACGTCGAGGTGCCCGTGCAGCAGGAGCGGGTCGCGGTCGCCGTCACCCCACCGGGCGACGACGTTCGTGCGGCCCTCGACCCCCTCGAACAGCTCGGCCCGGATGCCGACCTCGTCGAGCAGCCCGGCGACGTGCTCGGCGGCCTTCCGCTCCCCCGGCCCGGAGCCGTCCCCGTAGTTCGTCGTGTCCATCCGGATCAGGTCCCGGCAGATGTCCACGACCTCGGCTGCGACGTCGTACGACTGGGTCCGGGGGCCATCGGCGCTGGCGCTCATGGCCCCATCGTCGCATCCGCCCACGGCGCCGCCCGATGCGCAGATCGGGGCCCGGCTTTGCTACGCTTCCCGTCGCGCTCACCGGGCAGCCGGGGGCGTCGCACGCCGGTCCGGGTGGCGGAATAGGTAGACGCGCTAGCTTGAGGTGCTAGTGCCCTTTATCGGGCGTGGGGGTTCAAGTCCCCCCTCGGACAC
>JAICLD010000185.1 GCA_025927595.1 Nocardioidaceae bacterium
CGGCTGGTCGTGCCGGCGGGCGGCTTCAAGGTCCGCGCGAACGACACCGACTTCCGGTTCCGGGCGGACACCGCGCACGTGTACCTGACCGGCAACCAGACCTCGGACGCGGTGCTCGTCGTCGAGGACGGCGAGGCGGTGCTCTACGCGCGCCCGCGCTCCTCCCGGCAGACCGACGAGTTCTTCCGGGACCGCCGCTACGGCGAGCTGTGGGCCGGCCGTCGGCCATCGCTGAAGGAGATCTCCGACTCCCTGGGCCTGGAGGTGCGTCATCTCGGCGAGCTGGAGGAGCGGCTCGCGCAGCCGGCCAAGACCCGCGTGCTGCGCGCGGTCGACCCGTTCGTGGACCAGGCGGTCCCCGCGGACTCCGGGCGCGACACCGAGCTGGCACGTGTGCTCTCGGAGATGCGCCTGGTGAAGGACGACTGGGAGCTCGGGCAGCTCCAGGAGGCCTGTGACATCACAGCCCTCGGCTTCGCCGACAGCGTCCGCGAGTGGGAGCAGGTGCTGCGGTACGGCGAGCGCTGGCTGGAGGGCACGTTCTTCCGGCGGGCCCGCACGATGGGCAACGACCTCGGCTACGACTCGATCGTCGCCGGCGGCAGCCACGCGACCACGCTGCACTGGACCGAGAACTCCGGGCCGGTCCGTCCCGGCGAGCTGCTGCTGCTCGACATGGGCGTCGAGGGCCGCAACCTCTACACCGCCGACGTCACCCGGACGCTGCCCGTGGACGGCACCTACACGCCGCTCCAGCGCGACCTCTACTCCCTGGTCCTGGCAGCCCAGCAGGCCGGCATCGAGACCGTGCGTCCGGGCGCGGCGTTCCAGGACCCGCACGAGGCGGCGATGCGGATCCTCGTCTCGGGCCTCGACGACCTCGGCCTGCTGCCGGTGAGCGCCGAGGAGGCCCTGTCCCCGGACAGCAAGGTCTACACCCGTTGGACGCTGCACTCGGTGAGCCACATGCTCGGCCTCGACGTGCACGACTGCGCGTCCGCCTCGACCGACGCCTACCGCGACGGCCGGCTGGAGGAGGGCATGGTGCTCACGGTCGAGCCGGGCCTGTACTTCCAGGAGGACGACCTGCTGGTGCCCGAGGAGCTGCGCGGCATCGGCATCCGGATCGAGGACGACATCGTCGTCACGGCGGACGGGTGGCGGAACCTTTCCTCCTCGCTGCCTCGCGAGCCGGGCGCCGTCGAGGAGTGGATGGCCGAGCAGCGGGGCTGAGCCCCCGCCTGCCCGGTCACCCGCTCAGCAAGGGCCACCGTCAGGGCTGGAGCACCACCTTGATGCAGTCGTCCTGCTTGTGCTGGAAGATGTCGTACCCGTGCGGCGCCTGCTCCAGCGGCAGCAGGTGCGTGGCGAGGTCCTCGGTGCCCAGCGGGTCGGCGTCGTCGACCACCAGGGGGAGGATGTCGTCGATCCAGCGCTTGACGTGGCACTGGCCCATGCGCACGGTCAGCCCGCGGTCGAACATCTCCATCATCGGCATCGGGTCGACCTCGCCGCCGTAGACGCCGCTGACCGACACGGTGCCGCCACGGCGGGCGGCCTTCATCGCGGTGTGCAGTGCGGCCATCCGGTCGATCGCCATCTTGTCGATCATCGGCTTCGCGAGCGCGTCCGGCAGCATCCCGACCATCGTGTGGGCCAGCTTGCCGACCGGTGAGCCGTGGGCCTCCATGCCCACGGCCTCGAGCACCCCGTCCGGGCCACGGCCGCCGGTCATCTCGATGAGCGCGTCCGCGACGTCGTGCACCGAGCCCATGTCGAGCGGCTCGACGCCGTACCGGGCGGCCATGGCGAGCCGCTCGGGCACCAGGTCGACACCGATCACCCGCTCGACCCCGAGGTGCTTGGCGATCCGGCAGGCCATCTGGCCGATCGGGCCGAGGCCGAGGACGGCCAGCGTGCCGCCCTCGGGCACGTCGGCGTACTGCACGCCCTGCCAGGCCGTCGGCAGCACGTCGGAGAGGTAGAGGAACCGCTGGTCCGCGGGGCCCTCGGGCACCTTGATCGGGCCGAACTGCGCCTGCGGGACGCGCAGGTACTCCGCCTGCCCGCCCGGCACCGAACCGTACAGCTCGGTGTACCCGAACAGCGACGCGCCCTTGCCCGTCTTGGTGTTCTGCGTGGTCTCGCACTGCGCGAAGAGGCCGCGCGAGCACATCCAGCAGTGCCCGCAGGAGATGTTGAACGGCACCACGACGCGGTCACCGGGCTTGATGTGGGTGACCTCGCTGCCGACCTCCTCCACGACCCCCATGGGCTCGTGGCCGAGCACGTCGCCGGGCTTGAGGTAGGGGCCGAGCACCTCGTACAGGTGCAGGTCCGACCCGCAGATCGCGGTGGAGGTGATCCGGACCACCGCGTCGGTCGGCTGCTCGATCCTGGGATCGGGCACCTCCTCGACCCGTACGTCGCGCTTCCCCTGCCATGTCAGTGCACGCATGCTGATCGAACTCCGTCTCGTCGTCGGGCGAACAGGTCCTCGTCGTACCCGCACGCCGGTCGTTCAAGCGATCCGGGCCCGGAGCGAACCAGAGCCGGCGGCTGTTCTCGGACACACGTTCGACACGGGTACGGGCACGGGTCGAGCGGGCGGATCACCGGTCCGGACCGCCCAGGGCGGCGGGGCGCGTGCGGCATACTTGCTCCCCCGCCCCCGTAGCTCAGCTGGATAGAGCTTCGGACTTCTAATCCGGTGGTCGCAGGTTCGAGTCCTGCCGGGGGCGCCACCCCGACCGATCCTTGCGGCCGAGCCGGGGGCGTTCCACTCGCCGCTGGCCGGGAGGAGCCTGCGAGCGCGGCCGCCGCTCCGGGTGCGGCGTGCGTCAGGGGACCTCGAGGATGACGACCGAGCCGCGGAGCCGGCGCGGCTCGGTGATCGCGGCGACGAGCGAGCGGCGTCCTCCCGAGGACGCCTCGCAGACCCGCTGGACACGGGTGAGGTAGGTCGTGCCGTCCGGGCCGGTCACCCGGAGCCGATCACCCACTCGGCAGGTCGACGCAGCGGCATCGGGAAGCCACTCGTGCTCCGCGACGGTCATGGTCTGCGACCTCCCTGGCGATGGTTCCGAGCCTAGGCGGCGTCGGCGCATGGCCGTCACGAACCAACCGTGCAGTCTTCTGCACTGCACAGAGATGCGGGTGGCGAGGGCAGGTGGCCGGGTTCTGTCGTCGACGAGGTCGCTCGCGGTGACCTCGTCGGTCTAGACCTGGCGCCGCAGCCGCGTCATCACGCGGTGCGCGAGGGCTCGTACCTGGTGGCCGCCCGCGAAGCGGCCGCGCGCGGCGTGTGCACTCCCAGGCACGCGCAGGCGTAACCGGGCTCCCCACCTGTGCTCGTGCCCCCGGCCGGCAGGTGGGGAGACCCGGTCGACGGATCGCTGCCATGACGAAGCCGCCCCGCCCCCAGCGTGTGGGACGGGGGCGGTGGGTGCTCACGCGACGCCTGGTCGCCGGGGCCGCCGCCACCGTCGTTCCCCGGTCCCGGCCGTCACCCGCCCACGAGGGTGCAAATAGTACATTTGGGCTACAGAGAAATGTCCGGTCGACGGCTAAGGTCCTGGGTGGGCCGAGCGCCGGGGGGCGCTTCTCAACTTCCGTGGGGACTGTTCGCATGCGCCAAAGACTGTTGTCCGCCGTTCTCGTGCTGGCCACCGCGACCATGGGGAGCCTCGCGGCCGCCCAGGGCGCCCAGGCGGCCTCGACCGGCAACGTGGACCCCCAGCCGGGGATGATCGTGTCCCAGGACCCGGTGGCGCGGACGCCGAACATCCTGGACGGCACCGTCTACTCGATCACGCAGGTCGGCGACCTGGTCGTCGTCGGCGGCACCTTCACGCAGGTCCGCAACGCGAACACCTCCGCGATCCTGCCCCGCAACCACCTGTTCGCGTTCAGCGCGACCACCGGCAAGGTGAGCACGACGTTCGTGCCGAACCCGAACGGCGGGAGCGTCAACAAGGTGCTCGCCGCTCCCGACGGCACGTCGGTGTACGTCGGCGGCTCGGGGATCAGCAAGGTGGCAGCCGGCAGGGTCAAGAACCTGTTCCGGCTCGACGTCGCCACCGGCGCCCTCACCAGCGGCTTCACGCCGGCCCAGCCCAACGCCCCGGTCAAGGACCTCGAGGTCGTCGGCAGCCGGCTGTGGGTGGGCGGCAGGTTCACGAGCCTCGGAGGCCGGTCCCAGGTCGCCCTGGGCACCCTCGACGCAGCGACCGGGACCTATGACGGCTTCTTCGGCGGCGTCCTGGCCGGCAAGCACAACAACAAGCCGGGCTCGGTGACCGACGTCGTCGCGATCGCGAGCAACCCGGCCAACGACCAGCTCGTCGCGATCGGCGACTTCACCTCGGTCAACGGGCTGTCCCGGTCGCAGATCGCCAAGTTCGACCTGTCCGGACCCTCGGCGGCCCTGTCCCCGTGGTCGACGACCCAGTACACCTCCGCGTGCTCCTCGTCGTTCGACACCTACATGACCGACGTCCAGTACGCGACGGACGGCTCCTACTTCATCGTCTCCACCACCGGCGCGTACGGCGGCCTCACCGCAAGCATGGCCGGCACCTCCGGCTGCGACGGCGTGGCCCGCTTCGAGAGCGCGTCCACGAGCCCGACCGGCGCCACCTGGACCGCCTACACGGGCGGCGACACCACCTGGACCGTCGAGGTCACCGCGAACGTCGTGTACGTCGGCGGCCACATGCGCTGGGAGAACAACCCGAGCCGCTCCGACGCCTCCGGCCAGGGTGCGGTGTCGCGTCCCGGCATCGCGGCCCTGAACCCGGTCAACGGGATGCCGTACTCGTGGAACCCGACCCGGTCGCGCGGCGTCGGGGTGCAGGACATGCTCGCCACCAGCGACGGGCTCTACGTCGGGTCGGACACCAACACGATCGGCGGCGAGACGCACTACAAGATCGCACTGCTCCCGCTCGCGGGCGGCAAGGCGCTGCCGCCGATGGTGGCGACCACACTGCCGGCCGACGTCTACACGGCGACCAGCCAGCAGGCCACGCCCGTCCGTCGCGGCTTCGACGGGAGCTCGGTGACCTCCACCGGCACCGCTCCCACCGGCCCCAACAGCCCGGACTGGGCCCACACGGTGGGCGCCTTCATGGTGAACGGCGCGCTCTACACCGCCGGCAGCAACGGCGTGCTGACCAAGCGCTCCTTCGACGGCACGACGTACGGCGCCCCGGCCACCGTGAACGCCGGGGACGCGATCGTGCCGCAGACCGACTGGCACTCCGGTGACGTGCCGTCGCTGACCAGCCTGTTCTACTCCGACGGCCGGATCTACTTCACCAAGTCCGGGTCGAACTACCTGTACTACCGCGGGTTCGAGCCCGAGAGCGGGATCGTCGGACAGCAGCGCTTCGCGACCGCGTCGGCCAACGGCATCGGGTACTCCTCGATGCAGGGCGGCTTCGTCGCCGGCGGCGACCTCTACTACGCGGCCAGCAGCGGCCGGCTCTACCGGGTCGGCTGGACGCCGTCCGGCCCGACGGGCACCCCGGTGCAGGTCTCGGGCCCGGGCGTGGACGCCCAGAGCTGGGCGTCGAAGGCGATGTTCCCCTTCCAGGGCACGCCGAACGCCGCACCGACCGCCTCGGCGAGCGTGGGCTGCAACGGCCTCACCTGCTCGTACGACGCGTCGGGCAGCACCGACCAGGACGGCACCGTCGCGACGTACGACTGGGACTTCGGCGACGGCACCGCCCACGGCTCGGGCGCCACCACGACCCACACCTACGGCGGCCCCGGCGACCACACCGTCACGCTGACCGTCACCGACGACCGGGGCGGCAGCTCCACGGCGACCCGGACGGCCAGCCCGACCAGCGTCGCGAACGCCGTCGGGTTCGTCGCCGGGGCGAGCGCGTCGAGCACCTCGGCGACCACCAAGGTCACCGTGCCGGCCGGTGTGCAGAGCGGCGACACGCTGGTGATGTTCCTGACCGCCGGCCAGACCAGCCCGACCTTCACCGCGCCCGCCGGCTGGACCCAGGTGCAGAGCCGCGCCGGCACGGCCGTGGCCGGCCGGGCCTGGGTCCGCACCGCCGACGCCGCCGACGCGGGCGGCACCGTGTCGGTCGCCAACGACGGCACCGGGGTCAAGAGCGACCTGACGGTGCTCGCCTACCGCGGCGTCGACACGACCAGCCCGGTCACCGACTCGGCGACCGCCGTCGACGACGCCGCGACCGCAGCGCACACCACGCCGGCGGTCACCGCTCCCGACGGCAGGAGCTGGCTGGTCAGCTACTGGAGCGACAAGTCGCAGACGACGACCGGCTGGACCGCTCCGGCGGGACAGACGACCCGGTCCACGACGCTGGGCACCGGCTCCGGGCACGTCAACGCCTTCGTCACCGACAGCGGCGGCCCGGTCGCCTCCGGGACCAGCGGCGGCCTCACGGCTACCGCGACGTCCGCGGCGAAGGGCCTGTCGATGAGCCTGCTGCTGGCGTCCTC
>JAICLD010000148.1 GCA_025927595.1 Nocardioidaceae bacterium
ACCGCCTCTGGACGCGCCGGTGCCGCACCGGCAGGATGCGGGCAGGACCGCCCCGCACCGGGGGCGCACCAGGGAGGCGGCACCATGCGCAGCACCATGCAGGAGTTCCCGCTGACGATCGGCGTGATCCTGCGCCACGGTGCCGAGGTCCACGGCGACGGCGAGGTGGTCACGGCCACCGCCGACTCGCTGCGGTCCGAGAGCTACGCGCAGGTGGCCGTCCGGGCGGCACGGCTCGCCCACGCGCTGCGCTCCCTCGGCATCACCGGCGACCAGCGCGTCGGCACGTTCCAGTGGAACAACGCCGAGCACCTCGAGGCCTACCTGGCGGTGCCGTCGATGGGCGCCGTGCTGCACACCCTCAACATCCGGCTGTTCCCCGAGCAGCTGACCTACATCGCCAACCACGCCGAGGACCGGGTGGTCGTCGTCGACGACTCGCTGGTCCCGCTGCTGGCCCGGCTGCTGCCGACCTTCGAGACGGTCCAGCACGTCCTCGTGGCGGGGCCGGAGGCCGGCTCCGCCGACCTGGACTCGCTGCGGACCGGCGGCGTCGAGGTGCACCTGTACGACGAGCTGCTCGACGCCGCGGACGCGACGTTCGCCTGGCCCGACGTGGACGAGCTCGACGCGGCCGCGATGTGCTACACCTCCGGCACGACCGGCAACCCCAAGGGCGTCGTCTACAGCCACCGGTCGGCGTACCTGCACTCGATGGCGGTCTCGCTCGGGGTCACCGGCGGGCTGACCTGGACCGATCGGGTGCTGCCGATCGTCCCGATGTTCCACGCGAACGCGTGGGGCCTCGCCTACGCCTCGGTGATGTCGGGGGCCAGCCTGGTGATGCCCGACCGGTGGCTGCAGGCGGAGCCGCTGTGCCGGTTCATGCGCCAGGCCCGGCCCACCGTCTCCGGTGCGGTGCCGACCGTCTGGAACGACGTCCTGTCCTACCTCGACCAGCACGAGGACCTCGAGCTGGCCTCGCACCTGCGACTGGTGCTCTGCGGCGGGTCGGCGGTGCCGGTCTCGCTCCAGCAGGCGCTGTCGGAGCGGCACGGCCTGCACATGGTGCAGGCCTGGGGGATGACCGAGACCTCACCGGTGGCGTCGGTCGCGCGGCCGCCGGCCGGCGTGGAGGGGGACGGGGAGTGGCACTACCGGGGCGGCCAGGGCCGGCTGCTGCCCGGCATCGAGGCACGGATCGTGGGCGACGCCGGCGATCCGCTGCCCCGTGACGGGGAGGCGGTCGGCGAGCTGGAGGTCCGTGGCGCCTGGGTGACCGGCGCCTACTACAAGGACGACGACCCGGAGAAGTTCCGGGACGGCTGGCTGCGCACCGGGGACGTCGGCACCCTCGACGGGCTCGGCTACATCACGCTGACCGACCGCGCCAAGGACGTGATCAAGTCCGGCGGCGAGTGGATCTCCTCCGTCGAGCTCGAGAACGCCCTGATGGCGCACCCGGACGTGCAGGAGGCCGCCGTCGTCGGGATCCCTGACGAGAAGTGGCAGGAGCGTCCCCTCGCCACCGTGGTGCTGCGTGAGGGCGCGACCGTCCGGCCTGCCGAGCTGCGCGACTTCCTCGCCCGGTCCGTGGCGCGCTGGCAGCTCCCGGACGCCTGGACGTTCATCGAGGCCGTGCCGCGGACCTCGGTCGGCAAGTTCGACAAGAAGGTGATCCGGCGCTGGTACGCCGACGGCGAGCTCGAGGTGGCCGGCGGCTCGGACTGACCTCGGGCGGGGACACGGCCGAGGACGGTCGTGACGGTGGTCACGAGCCGAAGCGTCGCTGCAGGTCGGCGTACCCCAACGCGCCGTCGAGGAAGCCGAGGGTTCCGGTGTCGCGCAGCTCCCGCCCGGCGCGTTCCACCATGCTGAGCGAGGCTCGCGCGAGGCTGCCGCCGAGGCTGACCCGCTTGACGCCGAGCGAGAAGAGCGTGGGCGCGTCGATGAGGTTCGCCAGCCCGGCCACCACGTTGAGCGGGCCCGGAATGGCTGCGGCGAGCCGCCGGATCGTGTCCTCCCCGACGACGCCGGGCACGAAGACGCAGTCGGCCCCGGCTTCGAGGTACCGGACCGCCCGCTCCACCGTCTCCGGGAACGCGTCGCCGCCCGTGCCGGCGAAGTAGGTGTCAGTGCGGGCATTCAGCACGAAGGTGCCGCTGGGCGCCGCGGCCCTGGCGGCCGCCAGGCGGTCGACCGCCTCGTCGACGTCGAACAGCCTGACCTTCGCGGCGTCCTCCAGGTTGCCGCCCGCCGCCCCGAGCTCTGCGGCCAGGGCCACGGTGCGGGCGACGTCGTCCGCGGTATCGCCGTATCCCGCTTCGAGGTCCGCGGTGACGGGCACGCCCACCGCCGCCACGATGCGACCGATCTGCTCCAGCATCCTGTCGCGCTCCAGCGCCTCTCCGTCCGGCACTCCGCACGACCACGCGATGCCCGCGCTGGTCGTCGCGATGGCTGGGAAGCCGACCTGCTCCAGGACCCGGGCGGACCCGGCGTCCCAGGCATTGGGGAGCACGAAGCCGGGGCCTGCGTGCAGCGCCAGAAGGGCGGCTGCCATGTTCGTCGAGGGCGCGGCGGTCACGAGCCCGCCACCTGGACGTCGGCGTACGACGGACGATCGCGCATCTCGGCCTCGGCGAGCGCTGCTCGGCAGCTAGTCGGTGCGGCGGCCACGCAGCAGGTAGACGATCGGCAGGATGCCCCCGGAGTTCACGAACGCCAGGGCGACCGCCCACCGCACCTTCGAACCGCGAACGCCCACTCGTGGTCGTTGAGCAAGATCGATCAGCGTGGCGATCTTCAGCCCAGCCTCGAAGGCGCCACCGAGCATGATCGCCTGCCGAAGACGAGGGTCCAGGTCGCTCCAGTGCTTGTCAGCCACAGCCCCACTGTGCGCCGTCTCGGGAGCCGAGACAAGGGACTCGGTGCTGCCCGTGCGCGCCGATCGCGCCTGCCAGCGTGAGGCAGAACTCGTTGCCGTCGGGATCGGCCAGCTCGACGGCGTTCCCTCCGGCGTCGTCGAGCCGGGTGGCCCCCAACGCGACCAGACGGTCGACCTCGGCTCCCACGTCGCCGTCGGTCAGCGCGAGGTGGAAGCGCTGCCGACTCCTTTCGAGCGTCGGCGCCACCGGCGGGCCGCCCCACGCGACCTTGGTGCCGCCGCGCGGGGACTGGACCGCGGTCTCCTGGTTCTCGTCCCACACCAAGGGCCAGCCCAGTGCCTGCGCCCAGAAGAGCCCGGCCTCTCGTGTGCCGTCGCAGGCGACCTCGCCGAGGAGGCCACAGCCGGCCAGGAACGAGTTGCCGGCCTCGATGACGCAGAACTCGTTCCCCTCGGGGTCGGCCATCACGACGTGGCCCTCCTCCGGGAGCTGGCCGACATCGAGGTGGTGGGCGCCGAGCTCGAGCGCCGACGCGACCGTGTGCTGCTGGACGGCGGGGCTGGCGCTGGTCAGGTGGAGGTGCACCCGGTTGGGACCGACCTTCACCGATCCACTCAGGGCGAACCGCAGGTCGACGTGGGTGTCGGGCCCGGACACCAGCGCGCCGTGGGGGCCGTCGACGACCTCTCGTCCCAGGACGGTCGCCCAGAAGCGCGCCAGCCGGGCCGGCTCGTGCGCGTCGAACGTCACGGCGAGCAGGAGGGAGGGCATCTCCCGCATGCTAGGCGTGGGGAGGCCGTCCCGCACGCGCTTTCAGCTGCGCCACCGACGGTCGGCGTGCGACGACGGGCCGGTCGGGTGGTCGGCTACTCCCGCGCCCTGCGGGTCGGGTCCTCGGTCGCGTGGCCGGAGCCACCGCGGTCACAGCAGCGGGCGCAGCGGCGCCAGCACCAGCTCGGTGAACTTGCGGTGCACCCCCCGGGCGTCCCACTCCTGGGCGGTCAGCTCCACCGAGTTCGACAGGTCCGTGGCGAAGATCCGCTCCATCTGCTGGGCGAGCGCCGGGTCGATGAACTCGACGTTGACCTCGTAGTTGCCTGTCATCGACAGTCGGTCGATGTTCGCGGTGCCGACGGTCGACCAGCGGCCGTCCACGGTGGAGGTCTTGGCGTGCACCATCGCGCCCTGGAACCGGAAGATCCGCACCCCCGCCGCGAGCATCTCCCCGTAGTAGCCACGCGAGAGCCAGTCGGCGATCACGTGGTTCGAGGTCGCAGGCACCAGCAGTCTCACGTCCACGCCCCGGCGGGCGGCGTCCTTGATGGCGTCGACGAAGTCCGTGTCGGGGATGAAGTAGGCGTGCGTCATCCAGACATGGTGGGCGGCGCGGTTGATCGCCTCGAGGTACATCGACCGGATCGGGAACATCCACAGCCGTGGGACGTTGCGGTGCACCCGGATGCGCGGCTCCCAGTCCGCGGTGGTCTGCAGCAGCAGCGGCCGCACCCCGTGGCGTGGCTTGCGGTTCAGGTTCCAGAAGTCGGCGAACGCGCGCTGGAGGTCGAACACCCCCGGTCCGGTGATCCGGACGTGGGTGTCCCGCCACTCCGTCGCGTAGGCGGCCCCGACGTTGTAGCCGCCGACGAACGCGACCGTCTCGTCGACCACCAGGATCTTGCGGTGGTCCCGCCCGTAGCGCCGCAGGTCGAGGAACCGCCACCCGGCGTTGTAGACGGGGTACTCCAGCACCTTGAGCCGCGGGCCGAACCGCTTGAACAGCGGTGAGACCACGAGGTTCGCGAAGCCGTCGTAGACGACGTAGACGTCGACACCCCGCCCGGCCGCGGCGCTCAGCGCACGCTTGAACCGCTCGCCCGTCGCGTCCCCCTTCCAGATGTAGGTCTCGAAGAGGATCTGGTGCTCGGCCGCCTCGATCGCCTCGAGCATCGCGTCGTACAGGTCCTGGCCGAAGGTGTACGTCGTCACGGTGCCGTCACCGATCCGCACCTCGGCCGGCGACGTGGTCGGGAACGGCTTGTGCCGGCGGCCGCGGCGCCGGTAGGAGTCCACGAGCGTGAGGACGACCGCCAGGACCACCTGGAGGCCGAGCAGGGCCAGCACGGCACGCTTCGCCATGCCGGTGAGGGAGTCCCGGGAGGAGGCCCACGAGAGCCGTCGGCGGGGGGTGCTCACGGGGAGCAACCTATCGCGGCGGTCCTGTCGGTGCCGGGTCGTAGGCTGACCGCCATGAGGCCAGTGACGGATCTGCAGCGCCGCGTCGCGCCCTTCAAGGTCGAGTCCGACTACCGCCCGTCCGGCGACCAGCCCACCGCCATCGCGGACATCACCCGCCGGATCCGGGGCGGGGACAGCGACGTCGTGCTGCTCGGCGCCACGGGCACCGGCAAGACCGCAACGGTGGCGTGGGCCGTGGAGCAGCTGCAGCGCCCCACGCTGGTGATGCAGCCGAACAAGACCCTGGCGGCGCAGTTCGCCAACGAGCTCCGTCAGCTGCTGCCGCGCAACGCGGTGGAGTACTTCGTCTCCTACTACGACTACTACCAGCCCGAGGCGTACGTCCCCCAGACCGACACCTACATCGAGAAGGACTCCTCGATCAACGAGGAGGTCGAGCGGCTCCGGCACTCCGCGACCAACTCGCTGCTGACCCGCCGGGACGTGATCGTGGTCTCGACGGTCTCGTGCATCTACGGCCTGGGCACCCCTCAGGAGTACGTCGACCGCATGGTCCGGCTGAAGGTGGGCGACGAGCTCGACCGCGACCTGCTGCTGCGGCGGCTCGTGGAGAACCAGTACACCCGCAACGACCTGTCGTTCACCCGCGGGACGTTCCGGGTCCGCGGCGACACCCTCGAGGTCTTCCCGGTCTACGAGGAGCTCGCGATCCGGGTCGAGTTCTTCGGCGACGAGATCGAGCGGCTGATGACGCTGCACCCGCTCACCGGCGAGGTGGTCACCGAGGACCAGGAGCTGCACGTGTTCCCGGCCACCCACTACGTCGCCGGGCCCGAGCGGATGGAGCGGGCCATCGCGGGGATCGAGGCCGAGCTCGAGCAGCAGCTGGCCACGTTCGAGCGACAGGGCAAGCTGCTCGAGGCCCAGCGGCTGCGGATGCGGACCACCTACGACGTCGAGATGATGCGTCAGGTCGGGTCCTGCTCGGGGATCGAGAACTACTCGATGCACATCGACGGGCGCTCGCCCGGCTCGGCGCCGAACTGCCTGCTCGACTACTTCCCCGAGGACTTCATGCTCGTCATCGACGAGTCGCACGTCGCCGTACCGCAGATCGGAGGCATGTACGAGGGCGACATGTCCCGCAAGCGCAACCTCGTCGACCACGGCTTCCGGCTCCCGAGCGCGATGGACAACCGACCGTTGCGCTGGGAGGAGTTCCTGGACCGGATCGGCCAGACCATCTACCTGTCGGCGACGCCCGGCAACTACGAGCTCGCCAAGGCCGGCGGCCAGGTCGTGGAGCAGATCATCCGACCGACGGGCCTCGTCGACCCCGAGGTGGTCGTCAAGCCGACGAAGGGCCAGATCGACGACCTGATCCACGAGATCAACCTCCGGGTCGAGCGCAACGAGCGGGTCCTCGTCACGACGCTGACCAAGAAGATGTCGGAGGACCTCACCGACTACCTGCTCGAGGCCGGGGTCCGGACCCGCTACCTGCACAGCGAGGTGGACACCCTGCGCCGCATCGAGCTGCTGCGCGAGCTGCGGCTGGGGCAGTACGACGTCCTGGTCGGCATCAACCTGCTTCGGGAGGGCCTGGACCTGCCCGAGGTGTCGCTCGTGGCGATCCTCGACGCGGACAAGGAGGGCTTCCTCAGGTCGGACAAGTCGCTGATCCAGACGATCGGCCGCGCGGCCCGGAACGTCTCCGGTCAGGTCGTGATGTACGCCGACAAGATCACCCCGTCCATGGAGTCTGCGATCGACGAGACGAACCGACGCCGCGAGAAGCAGGTGGCCTACAACAAGGCGCAGGGGGTGGACCCGCAGCCGCTGCGCAAGAAGATCGCCGACATCACCGAGATGCTCGCCCGCGAGGACGAGGACACGGCGGAGCTGCTCGGCGGCGGCGGCCGGCAGCAGTCCCGCGGCAAGGCGCCGGTGCCCGGGCTGTCCTCTCGTGACGCGGGGCGGCACGCCGCGGAGCTGGCCGGCATGCCGTCCAAGGACCTCGCCGACCTCGTGCAGTCTCTCACCGACCAGATGCACACCGCGGCGGCGGAGCTTCAGTTCGAGCTGGCCGCCCGGCTCCGCGACGAGATCTCCGACCTCAAGAAGGAGCTGCGGCAGATGGTCGAGGCCGGGGCGCGCTGACGGGCGCGGCGGCCAGGGCCGGGGCTACCCGGCCGGGTTACCGGTCCTCGGGACGGTGGTCGCGCCCCTCCAGGGCACGGCGCTGCTGCCGCTCCAGCCGACGCTGCTCCTCGGCGACCATGTCCTCGCGGTGCACGAGCACCCGGATCAGGTTGGCGCCGGTCCCCAGCATGACGAACAGCGGCCACGGGAACTGCGGCTGGAACCCGGCCCCCTGGCCCCAGCCGGCAGCGAGCCAGATGACCCAGCAGACCAGCGACGGGATCAGCAGCGAGGTGAGCGCGTGCCGGCGCCGGGACTCCCAGCTGCGGACCGCCCGCCGGTGCAGGTCGTCCGACGTCCCGGCGGGCCACGCGTCGGCCGCAGGACGGTCCGGCACCAGGTCGAGGATCAGCGTGCGCAGATCGCCGAGCGTCTTCGCGGCGGTGGTCCGGCCGGAGCGGTCGTCGTACTCGTCCTTGGTGAGCCGCCCCTCGGCGTACCCCTCGGCCAGGACGCCGTGGACGACGTCCCGGTCCCGGTCGGACGCCCGCAGGGGCGCGGTCTCCGGCCGGCGCGGGTCCTGCGTGAACTCGCCCCAGGGGACCGGGGACGGGCTCGCAGGAGTCATGCCACGATCCTAGGAGCACGACCACCGCACGGAAGTGAGGTCTGTCATGTCACGTGAGGTCCAGGTGACCTTCGACTGCGCCGACCCGGCGCGTCTGGCGGAGTTCTGGACGCAGGCGCTGGGGTAC
>JAICLD010000103.1 GCA_025927595.1 Nocardioidaceae bacterium
AACGACGGCTGGAGCGCCCGCAGCTGGCGCGAGGAGTCCTGGCTCGCCCGCAGCTGGCGCGGTCTGCTGCCCTGACATGTCCACCCGGTCCGGAGCCCCCTGCGGTGAGCTGCCGCACGACCCGGCCTCGCGGGACCACCGCGAGCGCCGGGTCTGGCAGCTCGCCGGGCTGCTGGCGCTCGCCGCCGCGGGGCTGGCCGCACCGATCCTGGCGGCCGACCCGGACGCGGCGGTGCCGGTCCGGACGTGGGCCATGCTGGTCCCGGTGTTCGCCGCCGCCGAGATCCTGGTCGTGCACCTGCCCTCCCGGCGCAGCTCGCACAGCCACACGCTGCGGGAGATCCCCGCGATCCTGGGCCTGACGTTCCTGGCCCCGCAGCAGTACCTGACGGCGTACCTGCTCGGCTCGGCGCTCGCCCTGGTGCTGTGGACGCGCCTGCGCGGCGTCAAGCTGGGGCTCAACCTCGCCATGCTCGCGCTCGAGGCGGCGCTCGGCGCGACCGTCTACCACCTGCTGCTGGGCGGCCAGGACCCGTCCGGACCGGGCGCCTGGCTGGCGGTCGGGTGCGCGGTGCTCAGCACCGACCTCGTCTCGGCGACCGCGGTCACCCTCGCCATCAGCCTCACCGAGGGGGCCTTCGACGGCCAGGTGCTCAAGGAGGCGCTGCGCTCCGGAGTCCCGGCCGCCCTGGTCAACAGCTGCGTCGCGCTGCTCGGCGTCACCCTGGTGGTGGCTCGCCCGTCCGCGCTGCCGCTGCTCGGCGTCGCCGTGCTCCTGCTGGTCCTCGGCTACCGGGTGTACGTCGGGCTGGCCCGCGGGTACGCCCGGCTGGAGCTGCTCTACCGCTTCGTGGGCACGGCCGGCCGGGCCGCCGAGCTCGACGAGGTGGTCCCGGCCGTGCTGTCCGAGGCGGCCGGGCTGCTCCAGGCGGCCCGCGCCCAGCTGGCCGAGCTGTCCCCGGACGGACGACCGCTGCACCTGTGGACCTGGGAGGACGGGGTCCTCCGCGACGCGCCGCTGGCCTCCGGTGCCGCGTACGGCGCCTGGTGGTCCGCGGCCTGCGAGGGCCGGCTCGTGGCGCTCACGGCGAGCGGCGGCGCACCGGCCGGGGCGCAGGGCGTCCGCGACGGCCTGGCGGTGCCGCTGCGCGAGGGCGGGACGGTCGTCGCGGTGCTGGCCGTCTCGGACCGCTCCTTCCAGCAGGAGTCCTTCGACCGCGAGGACGTCCGGGTGTTCGAGACCGTGGCCGCGCACGCGGCGGTCGCGCTGGTGAAGGCCCGCGCCGTGGGCCGGCTGCGCCGCCTGGTGGCAGAGACCGAGCACGCGGCGCTGCACGACGGGCTGACCGGCCTGCCGAACCGGGACGCGTTCCAGCGCGCCGTCGAGGAGGCGCGCCGGGCCGGCGAGCCCTCGGCGGTGCTGCTGCTGGACATCGACGACTTCCGCGACGTCAACGACACCCTCGGCCAGCGCGCCGGGGACGGCCTGCTGACGGTCACCGGGCACCGCCTCCGGGACCTTGCCGTGGGCACCGTCGCCCGTCTCGGCGCCGACGAGTTCGCCGTGCTGCTGACGGACGTCACGACGGACCGGGCCCTCGCCGCCGCCCGCGCGGTGCAGCAGGAGGTCACCCGGCCCGTCCCGCTGCTCGGCATCGAGCTGGCGGTCTCGGCCAGCATCGGCGTCGCCACCTTCCGCGGCGCCGCGGAGTCCGCGGAGGAGGTGCTGCGCTACGCCGACGTGGCGATGGCCGCGGCCAAGCGCTCCGGCCACGGCCTCGAGCTCTACCGTCCCGAGGACGGACGCTCGACGACGCGCCGGCTGGTGCTGGCCGCCGACCTGCCCGGAGCCCTGGACCGCGAGGAGGTGCGGCTCTGGTACCAGCCGCAGGCCCGCTCCTCGACCGGCGAGGTGACCGGCTTCGAGGCGCTGGTGCGCTGGAACCACCCGACGTACGGCTGGGTCCCGCCTCCCGACATCGTGGCACTGGCCCAGCGCACCGGCCTGCTGTCGACGCTCACCGACCGGGCCGTCGCCGCGGCCCTGGCCCAGCAGCGGGCGTGGGCCGAGGGGGGTCACCGACTGGACGTCTCGGTCAACGTGACGCCGCAGGACATCGTCGACGACACCCTCGTCCAGCGGGTCGCGGACGCCCTGGCGGCCGCGGACGCCGCCCCCGGGAGCCTCGTCCTCGAGATCGTCGAGAGCGACGCGCTCGGGGAGCCGGACCGGGCCGTGGCGGTGATGCGGGCGCTGGCCGCGCTCGGCGTGCAGCTGAGCATCGACGACTTCGGCACCGGCTACTCCAGCCTCGCCTACCTCGACCGGCTCCCGGTCCACGAGGTCAAGATCGACCAGTCGTTCGTGTTCCGGCTGGAACGGCAGGCCGGGGACGCCACGATCGTGCGTGCCACCGTCGCGCTCGCGCACGAGCTGGGCCTGCGGGTCGTGGCGGAGGGCGTCGAGAGCGAGCTGGCGACCCGGCTGGTCACCGAGCTCGGCTGCGACCTGTTCCAGGGCTTCGGCCTCGCCAGGCCGATGCCGGCCGAGGACGTGCTCGGCTGGCTGGACCGGCGGGCCGCGCACCTGCGCGGCGTCCGCCCGGGCCCGGCGCTGATGCGGTCCCGGGGCGGCGGCCGGCTCGCGGCGGTGGCTCAGCCGGCCGACGAGGGCCCCTCGGGACCCCTTCCCGCCCAGCTCCAGGCGTAGGCCGGGTCCTCCGCCGCCAGGCCGCCCTCGCCGAGCTCCAGGGGAGCGAACGTGTCCACCATGACGGCCGTCTCGTCGAAGAACTCCACACCCAGGGACGCCTCGATCGCCGCCGGCTGCGGACCGTGCGGGTGGCCGCCGGGGTGCAGCGAGACCGAGCCCACCCCGATCCCCGAGCCCTTGCGGGCCTCGTAGTCCCCGGCGACGTAGAACATCACCTCGTCGCTGTCGACGTTGGAGTGGAAGTACGGCACCGGGATCGACAGCGGGTGGTAGTCGACCTTGCGGGGCAGGAAGTTGCACACCACGAAGCGCTGCCCCTCGAAGACCTGGTGCACCGGCGGCGGCTGGTGCACCTTGCCCGTGATCGGCATGTAGTCCTCGATGTTCAGCGTGTACGGGTACAGGCAGCCGTCCCAGCCCACCACGTCGAAGGGATGGGACGGGTAGGTCATCCGGGTGCCGACGATGCCGCCGGGGCCGTCGCCCCGGTGCTTGACGAGCACGTCGACGTCCTCCCCGTCGGCGAGCAGCGGCTCCCCGGGGCCGTGCAGGTCCCGCTCGGCGTACGGCGCGTGCTCGAGCAGCTGGCCGTAGCGGGACAGGTAGCGGCGCGGCGGGGCGATGTGGCCGTTGCCCTCGACGGCGTAGAGGCGCGAGGCCTCCGAGGGCACCCAGCGGTGCGTGGTGGCCCGCGGCACGACGACGTAGTCCCCGGCTCGGTAGGCCAGCGCCCCGAACACCGTCTCGACGCTGCCGGCGCCGGACTCGACGAAGACGCACTCGTCGCCCACGGCGTTGCGGTACAGCGCCGAGGGCGCGGTCCCGGTGCGCACGTAGGCGATCCGCACGTCGGCGTTGCCGAGCAGCAGCCGCCTGCCCTCGACGGCATCGGCTCCGCCGCCCGCGTCGCCTCGCCCGGGGAACAGCCCGTGCAGCCGCAGGTGCCGCGGCTTGAGCGGGTGGTTGGCGACCCGGGCCTGGTCCGGCAGCTGCCACACGCGGGCGTCCACGATCGCCGACGGGACTCCTCGGTGGTAGAGCAGCGAGGAGTCCGAGGAGAACCCCTCCTCGCCCATCAGCTCCTCCCGCAGCAGCGCTCCGGAGGCGTCGCGGTGCTGGGTGTGCCGGGTGGGCGGTACGTCGCCGACCGCGCGGTAGTACGCCATGGGCCCCATGGTGGCACCCGGAGCCGGGTGCCACCATGGTCGCCATGGCGAGGGTCGGGGTCTGCGAGGACGACGTGGACGTGCGCCGGGTCCTCACCGAGGCGCTCCGGCGCGCCGAGCACGAGGTCGTGCTGGCGCGCAACGGCCGCGAGGCCGTGACCGGCTTCGGACCCGGCTCGGGGGTCGAGGTCCTCGTCGTCGACATCGGCCTGCCCGACGCCGACGGGCGCGACGTCTGCCAGGCGCTGCGGGCGGCCGGGCAGCACGCGCCGGTGCTGTTCCTCACCGCGCTGGACGGGGTGCACGACCGGATCTCGGGGTTCCAGGCCGGTGGCGACGACTACGTCGGCAAGCCGTTCTCGGTGGCGGAGGTGCTGGTCCGGATCGAGGCCCTGCTGCGGCGCACCCGCCCCGAGCCGCAGGAGGTGAGCGGGCTCGTCCTCGACCCGGAGCGGTTCTCGGTCCGCACCCCGCACGGCGAGCAGAAGCTGACACCGACCGAGTTCCGCCTGCTGGCCGCGTTCGCCGCCCGCCCCGGCACCGTCGTACGTCGTCGGGCCGCCGTGGCCGCCGGATGGCCGCACGGCGCCATCGTCAACGAGAACACCATCGACTCCTACGTCCGGAGGCTGCGGGTCAAGCTGGAGGCGGTCTCGTCGCCGGTCGAGCTGCGCACCGTGCGCGGCGTCGGGTTCGTGCTGCAGTGACCACCCGGCGCGGCTCCGGGCTGCGCTCGCGGATCGTCTGGTCCACGGCCGCCCTCAGCGCGGTGGCCACCGCCGTCATGGCGGCGGCGGTGCTGCTGATCGCCTCGCGGCTGACCGCCGGGCGGGTCGACGCGGGCCTCGAGGACGGGGTGACGACCGCCGAGGCCACCGTGCAGGTCCGCCCGGACGGGTCGCTGACCGCGGCCCCGGACGCCGCCGACCAGGTCAGCGACAGCGTCTGGGTCTTCGACCGCGACGGGCGGCAGGTCATCGGACCGGAGGCCGGCGAGCGGGTGCGGGAGACGGTCCGGCGGCTCTCCGCCGTGACCGCCCGCATCCGCACGGAGTCGCACGACCGGGCCTACCTCGCCGAGCCGTTCCACGCGGGCCCGGCCGGCCGCCGGGTCGGGGTCGTGGTGGCGAGCGAGCGGCTCGCGCCGTACGAGTCCACCCGCGACATCCTCGTCGGTGGCCTGGTCGGGCTCGGCGCGCTGGTCACCGCCGGCTCGGCGGCCGTGACCGCCTGGACCGTCGGCCGCACCCTGGCCCCGGTCCGCCGGATGACCGACCTCGCGACCGAGTGGAGCGAGCGGGACCTGGACTCGCGGTTCGCCCCGGGGCCGGGCACCGACGAGCTGACCGAGCTCGGGCACACGCTCGACGCCCTGCTGGACCGGGTGGCGCGCGCGATCCGCACCGAGCAGCGGCTCACCGCCGAGCTCGCGCACGAGCTGCGGACCCCGCTCACCACGATCCGGGCCGAGGCCGAGCTCGGGTCGGCCGACTCCGTCGACGCAGGTGACGCGGGATCCGCCGACCGGTTCGACCGGGTGGTGGCACAGGCCGACCGCCTCGACCGGACCATCGGCACCCTGCTCGCGGTCGCGCGCCACGAGCAGGGCACCGAGCAGCGCACGGACGTGCCGGCCCTGCTCGAGCACCTGGTCCTGGCCCGCGGCGCGCCGACCCCGGTGAGCGTGCAGGTGGAGGACCCTGCGGGCGGCCCGGCGGAGGCCGCGGTGCCGCCGGAGCTGGTGGAGCGGGTGGTCGAGCCGGTGCTCGACAACGCGCTGCGCTACGCCCGCTCTCAGGTGCGGCTGGTGGTGCGTCCGGCGGCCGACGAGGTGGTCGTGGACGTGTGCGACGACGGCCCCGGACTGGAGCAGGCGCGCCCCGACACGGTGTTCGAGGCGGGGGTGCGGTCGGCCGGGAGCGCGGGGGCCGGCCTCGGGCTGGCCCTGGCGCGCCGGGTCGCCCGCGGCGTCGGCGGCTCGGTGGAGGTGCACTCCGCGCACGCCCCGACCACGGTCCGGATCCGGCTGCCCGCCCGCTGACCCGCACCTCGGACAGCGCGCCTCGGACAGCCCGCGAGCCGGGCCGGCGGTCAGGTTGTCGGCAGGTGCCCGGGGTCAGGATCGGCACGGCTGCCGGTCACCGCGCGGTACCCCCGTCCCCCAGGCACCGGTCGACGACGGTGTGCAAGGGCGTGCGGTGGCCGGCGAGCCGGCTCCGGCAGCCGGCCGACCACCGTCAGCCGACGGCGTGCAGGGCGCGCCGGGCGCTGCGCCTGCGGGCCGCGTGCGCCTGGGAGAGCAGCCACGGGCCGCCCGGAGCGCGGCGCAGCACCGCCCGCGCCAGCTCGTCGCGCCGCCGGTCGTGCGCGGGCGGGGTCGCGCGCGCCGTCCGCAGGTCCCACAGGCCGGCCGCCGCCCACGTCGCGGCGAGGACCGCGTCGGTCAGCCCCGCCCGGGCGCGGGACCGGTCGACCGCCGCGAGGCCGAGCCCGGTCGAGGCGTGCGCGAGGTCCACCCAGACGCCCATCGCCAGCACCTCGGGGCTCGGTGAGACGCCGGACGCCAGGCCCTGGACCAGCTGCCGGGCGCCGAGCACCCGGACCACGACCGTGCCCGGCCGGTCCACGCGGACGCCGAGAAGCCGCTGCAGGCGCCGGGGAGCGGCGAGCATGGCGAGCGCGTACGCGACCCGGGCCGCCTCGACCCGTCGCAGCGGCGCGCTCACCGGCGCCGTACCGCGGCCGCGATGCCGCCCGTGGCGGCCACCGCCACCACGCCGGCCAGCCTCCGGTGCCGGCCCAGGAACGACACGGGGTCGTGCGTCGAGGCCGAGGACGAGAACGCCCCACGGGCGCCGCGGTCGACCTGCGCGTCCCTCGGCTCGTAGAGGTTCTCGCCCCAGCGGGGGGTGTCCTCGTCGGTCTGCTGCGCCGTCACGCCGGTCTTGCCGAGGTACCAGTCGAGGAACCGCGGGGCCACGCGCTCCCCCAGCACCGTGTACGCCGTGGCGATGCCGACCCACACGTTGCGACGCTTGTGCTCCGCGACGAAGCGGACGGCCCGCGCGGCCACCTCGGGCTGCACGATCGGGGGCACCGGCTGCGGGTGGTCCTTCATCTCGTCGAGGTTCCACGCGAACTGCGTCGTGTTGACGCCGGGCAGGGTGACCAGGCCGATCCGGACCTTGCTCCCCGTGGCCTCGAGCTCGGTCAGCACGGACTCCGTCATGCCCTTGATCGCATGCTTGGCCCCGCAGTAGGCGGACTGCAGCGGGATGGAGCGGTAGGCCATCGCCGAGGAGACGTTGACGATCACCCCCCGGTCGCGGGGACGCATCAGCCGCAGCGCGGTCCGGGTGCCGTGCACCTGCCCGTAGTAGGTCACGTCGGTCATCCGCCGGTAGTCCTCCGGCGAGGTGTCCCAGAAGAACGCGAGCGCGCCGACGAAGGCCACGTTGACCCACACGTCGATCGGGCCCAGCTCGGCCTCGACCCGGTCGGCGGCGGCGTCGACCTGTCCCCCGTCGGACACGTCGGTGGGCACGGCCAGCCCCCTGCCGCCGGCCCGGACGACGTCCTGGACGGCCCCGGCGAGCCCGGCCTCACCGCGGGCCAGCACCGCGACGTCGTACCCGTGCTCGGCCAGCTCCCGAACCGTCGCCCGGCCGACTCCCGCCGACCCTCCGGTCACCACGGCCACCTTGCGTGCGCTCATTCGTGTGCTCCTCCGTCATCATCGTCATCGTCATCATGTCGTTCGCCGTCGCTGTCGCTGTGGTCGCTGCTGTCGCCGCTGTCGCGGGCGTCGTCGGCGAGCGTGTCGCCGCCACCGGCCGCCGGGTGCAGGGTGGCGGCCGCGTCCACCAGCGCGAGGTGGCTCAGCGCCTGCGGGAAGTTCGCCCGCGCGACGCCGGTCCCGGCCTCCGCCATCTCGGCGAGCAGCCCGAGCGGCGTGACCTGGGCGTCGAGCCGGCTCATCAGCCGCTCGGCCTCGGCGCGCCGGCCGACGAGGGCCAGCGCCTGGACCCGCCAGTAGGCACAGGCCAGGAACGTCGCCTCCTCGCGGTCGACGCCGGTGTAGCGGTAGACCAGCGGCCCGGCCCCGAGCCGACGCGTCACCGCGTCGATCGTGGCCGACATCCGGGGCCCGCGGTCGAAGTCGAACGCGGCCCCGAGCAGCACGGACGCGTCGAGCTCGTCGGTGCCGGCGTAGAAGGTGTAGGACTGCTCCCTCTCGGACCAGCAGTGGGCGTGCACCCACTCGCGGATGTTCCCGGCCTCACGGGACCACCGCTCCGCGGAGCCCGCGATGTGGCCGGCCTCGGCGAGCTCGGCGGCGCAGCTCAGGGCCCGCCAGCAGTTGATCTTCGAGGTCGTGTACGGGCGCCGCTCCCCCAGCTCCCAGATCCCCGAGTCGTCGTGACGCCACAGGTCCGCGCACTGGTCGGCGAGGTCCGCGAGCTCCCGGGCGGTGCGTACGTCGAGGACGTGACCGCCGAACACCCACCGGCTGACCGTGCCGAAGAGGTCGCCGTAGACGCCGAGCTGCACCTGCCCCACCGCGTCGTTGCCGATCACCACCGGTCCGATGTCGCGGTACCCCGGGACGTCGACCGAGTGCGACGGCGTCGGCGTGCCACCGGTGAGGGTGTACATCACGTGCACGTCGGGACCCTGCCGGCGGATCGTGGTGAGCAGCCAGGACACCGCCGCGTGCACCTCCTCCTCCAGGCCGCAGTCGGACATCGCGTCCACGGTCAGCGCCGCGTCCCGGACCCACGAGTACCGGTAGTCCCAGTTCTTCCCGCCTGCCGGGCTCTCCGGCATCGAGGTCGTCGCGGCCGCGGCGATCGCGCCGGTCCTGGCCATCAGCAGCGTCTTGATCGCGAGCAGGCTGCGCACGACCTGGTCGCGTCGGGGCCCGTCGGAGCGGACCTGGGAGGACCACCGGAGCCAGCTGTCGCGGGTCAGGTCCAGCCGGGAGTCGATCGAGGCGGGGTTCGCCAGGAACAGCGGCTCGCGATCGGTGCCGACGACGCCCAGCAGCACCCGCTCGCCGGCCCCGACCGACACGTCGGCCCCGACGCAGCGGGAGTCGCTGACCACCTCGACGCCCGGGCTGCAGCGGACGGCCATCGTGACCCCGCCGGCGTGCAGCAGCGGGTCGTCGTGCTTGTGGTCGATCCACGGCTCCCAGCGGCGCAGGCCGTCGCCGGGGCGCACCCGGAACCGGAGCTCCACGTGCCCCTCGAGCCCCTCCACCCGGCGGGCCAGCTCGGTCCAGGGCAGTGCGCCGGCGTTGCCGGAGTTCAGGCCGTCGGTGACGCGCACCCGGCCGGTGCCGGTGCGGAACTCGGTCTCGAGGAGGTTCGTGCCGGGAAGGTACCGGTGGCGCACCTCGGCGTCCTCGTCGAGCGGGTGCAGCTCGATGGTCCCGCCCCGGCCCGGATCCAGCATCGCCGCGCACACGGGCGGGTCGTCCAGGGCCGGGAGCGCCCACCAGTCGACGGACCCGTCGAGGCAGACGAGGGCGACGCCGCGGCCGTTGCCGAGGATGCCGTAGGACTCGATGGGCGCGTAGCCGTCGTCGCCGCGCACGTCGCGGACGGCGACCCAGCCGGTCGGCGCGGTCACCGGCGCCACGTCACGGCGGAGCAGACCACGACGAGGCAGCCGGTGACGATCTCGCTCAGGCGCGCCGGGAGGGCGGTGTGCGGGGCGACCACGCCGGCCACGACCAGCAGGACCCCGGCCACCAGGCAGATCAGCGTGGCGACGCCGCTGGGGCCGACGTTGCGCAGGAAGAGCGCGGCGAGCACCAGCACGACCGCGAGCCCGGTGTCGCGCAGCGCGGTGTTCTGGCCGGTGACCGTGAAGGAGAAGTCCAGGACGAACTGGGCGACGAACGTCCACGCACCGAGGATCAGCAGGCACGTGGCGGCCATCGGGAAGAACGACGGCATGGACGAGTGGGTGGTCCGGGCCATCGCGGCGTCGCTGCGCCGGGTGACCAGTCGGGCGTGCCGCGCCATCCGGGGGTCGTCGAGCCGGTCGGTGGGCGCCGGGCCCCGAGCCGGGCGGTCCTGCGGCGTGTCTCCCGAGCTGTCGGCGTGGGGGTCCGGGGCGTGCACCGCGTAGACGATCCCGGCACGCCAGGCCAGCACCAGCGCCGCCACGGTCACCGCGACCCCGATCCAGGTCACCAGGTCCCTGCCGGTCGTCATCCCGACCGCGATCACCACCATCCCCAGGACTGCTGCGGCGGTTCCGGCCCAGACGAGCCGGGGTCGCACCTCGTGCGGGTGTCG
>JAICLD010000091.1 GCA_025927595.1 Nocardioidaceae bacterium
CGACCTGCGAGCGCAGGCCCTCGGAGATCGACAGGCCGGCCGCGTCGTCGGCCGCCCGGTTGATCCGGTACCCGCTGGACAGCTTCTCCAGCGACTTCGACATCTGGCCGTCCGTCACCGACAGGTTCCGGTAGGCGTTCATGGCCTGGATGTTCTGGTTGATGCGAAGACCCATGATGGTTTCCTCCCTGAGTTGGGTCGAGGGCCCCTCCATGGGCCCTTGATGCTGAGATGATCGGCCGTCCCGGTGGCGACCTGAGGTTTCCGGGAGGGGGTTTCTGCTCTTTTCTCGCGAGCAGGCGCCCCGGCTCCGCCGTCAGGCGGAGTGGCTCTCGAGGTGCGGGTGCGACAGCCGCGCGGCGAAGCTGCGGTGCGAGGCGACGCTGGCGTAGTACGCCTCCTTGCGCCGGGCGGCGCAGCCCTGGGGACGCTCGTGCCGCTCGGCCAGCTCCGGCTCGAGGGCGGCGGTCAGCGCGCCGCGCAGCAGCGTGACGGCCTCGGCCCGCAGCTGGGAGACCCGGCTCTCGGTGACGCCGAGCTCGGCGGCGATCTCGGCCATCGGCCGGTCGGCGAAGAAGTAGCCCTCGACGACGGCGCGGAGCCGCTCCGGCAGGTGCGCGACGGCGTCGTGCAGGTAGGCCACCCGCTCGCGCTGCTCGACCAGGTCGACCGGGGTCGGCCCGGACGAGGGGAGCAGGTCGTCGACGGCGCCGTCCTCGAAGCCCTGGAGCGAGACGACCGAGGCGCGGGCGAGGTCCTCGCGGTGCGCCGCCATCTCGCCGGCCCCGAGACCCAGCTCCGCGGCGACCTCCTGGTCGTCGACGGGCCGGCCCAGCGCGGTGGCCATCCGGCTGCGCGCGTCGTCGACCTGGCGGGCCCGCCGGCGCACCGAGCGGCTCGCCCAGTCCAGGCTGCGCAGCTCGTCGAGCAGGGCGCCCCGGATCCGGGTGGAGGCGTACGTCGAGAAGCTCGCGCCGCGGCCCTCGTCGTACCCCTCCGCGGCCTGCACCAGCGCCAGCATCCCGGCCGAGGTCAGGTCGTCGCGGGAGACGTGGCCGGGGACCCGGGACAGCGTCTCGCGGACCAGGTGGGAGACCAGCGGCAGGTTCTCTCGGACCAGGGTCTCGGTCCGGGCGGACCGGTCGTCGGAGCCGGCGTCGAGGAGGCCGGCGACGGAGGCGGAGCGCCGGGTGGGGGAGCCGGCGGCGGGGGGATCGATGAAGGAGCGCACGAGAGAAGAGAAGTCGCTCATCGCGGGTGAATGAGGCGTCTTTGATGGCCTCTGTCCGTTTTTCACGCCTTGATGAGCCGATAGGGTCAAAAACCCTGCACCGTCGACTAGTCATAAGTGACTACCCGACCCCCACGGGACCGTCGAGGACCGACGCCCGGTTTCCGGCACTTTCCCTCAGGTCGCCGCGCCGGGCGCCGATCGAGGGGGGAAGCCAGCTCCTCGACCCCGGGAAGGTCACCATGTCGGCCACCTCGTCCGCGCCGTCCGCGTCGCTCGAGAACCTCTCCTCCGTGCTGTGGCGGGAGCGGGAGCTCCTCGAGCTGCTCCTGTACAAGCTCGAGGTCGAGCAGCTCGTGCTCACCGGAGGCAGGCAGCAGTGGCTGGCCGCAGCGGCCCGGGAGGTGGAGGACGTGCTGGAGGAGATCCGCGACGTCGAGCTGCTGCGCGCCGTGTGCGTGGACGGCGCAGCCGCCGACCTGGGGCTGCCCTCGGCCCCCAGCCTCGCCGAGATCGCCCAGGCGTGCAGCGAGCCGTGGCGCGGCATCTGGCTGGACCACCGCGAGAGCTTCACCACCGTGACCACGCAGATCACCGAGATGTCGCAGAGCAACCGGGTCCTGCTGACCGCCGGGTACCAGGCCGCGCAGGCCACCCTGCTGGCGATGTCGGGCAGCGGCGGCACCTACGGTGCCGACGGCGCCGTGGCCGCCGGCCGCCCGGCCAGCATGATCGACTGGAACCTCTGAGATGTCGGGGACCTTCTCCTCGCTCGGCTCGGCGCTGTCGGCGCTGCGCTACAACCGGGTCGCGATGGACGTCGCGAGCACGAACGTCGCGAACGCCAGCACCCCCGGCTACGCGCGGCGCCAGGTCGTCGGCCAGTCGACCGGCGCGCCCGCGCTGCCGGCGATCTGGTCGCGGTGGGACAGCGCGGTCGGCGGCGTCGAGCCGGGTGCGATCAACCGGATGGTCGACCCGATCCTGGACGCCAGGGCCCGCGTCGAGCACGGCGGCGCCTCCTTCACCGACACGCGCGCCACCTCGCTGGAGAACCTCGAGACCTCGGTCGCCGAGCCCGGGACCACCGGCGTCTCGGCCGCGCTGAACACCTACCAGGCCGCCTGGCACGACGTCGCCAACAACCCGGCCGACGAGGCGGCGCGCACCCAGCTGCTGGCCACCGCCCACACCCTGGTCGACACGGTCACCGCGCAGGGCACCGCGGTGTCCAACGAGTGGGCCAGCCGGCGCTCGTCCCTCGACGCCGTCGCCGGAGAGGTCAACCAGGTGGCGAGCCAGCTCGCGGACCTCAACCAGGGCCTGCGCCAGTCCTACGTCGGAGGGACCGACGCCGGCACGCTGCTCGACCAGCGCGACCAGCTCACCCTTCGGCTGGCGGAGCTCACCGGCGCCAAGGTCAGCATCAACGCCGACACCACCGTCGACGTGACGGTGGCCGGCCAGGACCTGGTCAAGGGCAACAACGCCTACGCCGTCGCCGTGACCGGCTCGGCCGACCTGGCGGGTGCGGCTGCCAGCCCCGTGACGCTCACGGTCAACGGCGCCGCGGTGACCCTCGGCACCGGCGAGATCGGTGCCGACCAGACCCTGCTGTCGACAGACCTGCCCGGCTACCTCGCCTCGCTCGACGGCTTCGTGTCGGCGCTGACCTCCTCGGTCAACGCCCAGCACCACGCCGGCGCCGACCTCGACGGGGCCGCGGGCGGGGACTTCTGGAGCGGGACCACCGTCGCGACGCTGAAGGTCGCGATCACCGACCCTCGCAAGGTGGCGGCCGCCGACCTGGGCACGGTCGACGCCACGACGGGCTCCGGCGTCCTCGGCAACGCCAACGCCACCACCCTGAGCGGCCTCGACATGGGCGAGACCCGGTACCGGAACCTGATCAGCACGCTCGGCGTCACGGTGAGCACGGCCCGCCAGGGCGCCACGAACCAGGCGACGCTCACCGCCCAGGTGGACGCCTCCCGCGAGGCGCTGTCCGGTGTCAGCACGGACGAGGAGATGGTCAACCTGCTCGCCGCCCAGCACGGCTACGAGGCCGCCGCCCGCGTGATGACCACCCTCGACTCGATGCTCGACACGTTGATCAACAACACCGGGATGGTGGGCAGATGAGCACCCCGCGGATCACCCAGCGGCTGTCGGTCGCCACCTCGGTGGCGGCCATGCAGACCGGGATGGCCAGGCTGGCCCGGAGCCAGGAGAGGCTGTCCACCGGCCGTGCCATCAACCGCCCCTCGGACTCACCGACAGGCACCAACGACGCCATGAGACTTCGCGCTGAGCTCGCCGCCAAGGCCCAGTACACCCGCAACGCCGAGGACGGCGGCTCCTGGCTGGGAAACGCCGACTCCACGCTGACCTCCATGCTCGACGAGGTCCGGGTCGCCCGGAACCTCGTCGTCCAGGGGGCGTCGACCGGCAGCGCGGGCCCCGACGCCCGCGAGGCGATCGCGCAGCAGATCACCCAGATCCGGGCGGGGCTGCTCAGCGAGGCGAACACCCAGCACCTCGGCCGTCCCCTGTTCGGCGGCACGACCGCCAACAGCGCGGCGTACGACGCGAGCGGCACGTACCTCGGTGACGGCGGAGACGTCAGCCGCACGATCGGGAAGGGGATCAGCCTTGCCGTCAACGTGACCGGCCCGGAGGCGTTCAGCGCCGGCAGCGACGACCTGTTCGGCGTGCTCGACGACGTCGTCGACCAGCTCCGCAACGACCCGGCCTCGCTCGGCACCAGCCTCGACCGGCTCGACGCGGTCAGCGCGTCGATGCGCACGGCGCTGGCCGACGTCGGCGCCCGCGAGAACCGGGTCGACACCGCGCTGTCCACGCTGTCCAGCACCACCCTCGACACGCAGTCCGCCCTCTCCGGCGTGGAGGACGTGGACATCGCGTCTGCCACGATGGACCTGCAGATGCAGGAGGTCGCCTACCAGGCCTCGCTCGCGGCCACCGCCCGGGTGATCCAGCCGTCCCTGGTCGACTTCCTCCGATGACCCAGACGGAGGTCCTCATGGAGCCCGCCCCGACGCAGGCGCAGCACGACGAGCCGGTCCAGGAGCCGGTCGACGTGCCGGTGCTCGAGATGGTGCAGCCGATGGCCGGCTTCCCCGACCGGCGGCGGTTCGCGCTCGAGCGCCTCGACCAGACCGGGCTGGTCTGCGACCTGCGCTCCCTCGACGACCCCGATCTGCGCTTCGTCGTGGTCGCGCCCGCGCCGTTCTTCCCCGACTACTCCCCGGAGGTCGACGACGCCGTCGTCGCCGAGCTCGGCCTCGAGAGCGAGGACGACCTGCTCGCGCTGCTCGTGGTGACCCTCGGGGCGACGGCCGACGCGGCGACCGCGAACCTGCTGGCGCCGGTGCTGGTCAACCACCGGACCCGGCGCGCCGGGCAGTACCTGCTCGACGACACGGACCTGCCGATGCGGGCGCCCCTGTCCCCCGTCTGACCCGGCGCCTCTAGGCTGACGGGACCCGAGGGAGCAGGAGGTACCCATGCTGGTGCTGAGCCGCCGCGTGGGCGAGAGCATCGTCATCGGCGACGACGTGGTCATCACCGTCCTCGACGTCCGCGGCGACGTGGTGCGCGTGGGCGTCGACGCCCCGCGCAGCGTGCAGGTCCGCCGGCAGGAGCTGCTCGTCGAGCTCGCCGAGACCAACCGGGCCGCCGCCTCCCCCGAGCGCAGCGCCGTCGCGGGCCTGTCCGCGCTGGTCTCCGGCGCCGACCGCGGCCGGACCGGGCCGGCCACCGGCCCACGCCCTCCGGTCCCTCGCCCGCCGGCGCCCTGTCGGCCCGCGGACCCGCCCGCCGACGGCTAGGAGGGCGGGGGCGCGAACCGGGCTGCGACCGACAGCAGCACGTCGTTCCCCGCCGGCTCGCCGATGCTGACCCGCACGCCGTCCCCCGCGAACGGCCGCACCATCACGCCGGCCCCCTCGGCTGCCGCGGCCAGCTCGGCGGCCCGGTCCCCGACGCCGAGCCAGACGAAGTTGCCCTGGGCCTCGGGCGGCCTCCAACCCTGGTCGCGCAGCGCCGCGCACACCCGCTCCCGCTCGGCGACGACCGCGTCCACCCGCTCGAGCAGCCGCTCCTCGCAGCCGAGGGCGGCGACCGCGGCCGCCTGCGCGACCGACGAGACCCCGAACGGCAGGGCACAGGCCCGGACGGCGGCCGCGACCTCCTCGGCGGCGACGACGTACCCGACGCGGAAGCCGGCCAGGCCGTAGGCCTTGGCGAAGGTCCGCATCGCCACGACGTTGGGCCGGGTCCGGTGCAGCTCCACCGCGTCCACGACGGCCTCCACCGGCCGGACGAACTCGCGGTAGGCCTCGTCCACGACGACGAGCACGTGCGGGGGGACGCGGTCCAGGAACCGCTCGAGCTCCTCGCGACCGACCGCCGGGCCCGTCGGGTTGTTCGGGGTGCAGACGATCACCACGCGGGTGCGGTCGGTCACCGCGGCGGCCATCGCGTCGAGGTCGTGGCGCGCGGCGCCGTCACGGTCGGTCAGCGGCACCTGCACCGAGCGGGCACCGGTCACCGACACCGCGATCGGGTAGGCCTCGAACGAGCGCCAGGCGTAGACCACCTCGTCGCCGGCCTCGCAGTAGGCCTGGAGCAGGTGGTACAGCACCGCTACCGACCCCGTGCCGGCCGCGAGGTGGGAGGCCGGCACGGCGAGCCGCTCGGACAGCGCGGCGTACAGCGCGGTGCAGCCCATGTCGGGGTAGCGGTTCATCCGCGCGGCCGCGTCCGTGGCGGCGGCCAGCACCTCGGGCAGCGGCGGGAACGGGTTCTCGTTCGACGACAGCTTGTACGTCGGGAGGCCGGGACGCGGTGCCGGGGGACGACCCGGGACGTAGGCGGGGATGTCCCGGACCGCCGCGCGGAGCCGGGGGCTCGCGGGGCGGCCCGCGGGGGTGCTGGTGGTCATGGTCGGCACCCTAGCCAGGGCCCCTGGCAGCGAAGGTGGCCGATCCCTGCGTCGTACGGCCCGCGCGTCGCCAGGGCATCGGCCACATCTGTGCCCGGCCGCAGCCATCGGCCACCTCGAGGCCGCCGACCGACCAGACAAACGCGACTGTTCGGACGAGGCGTGCAGGGTCGCTCCTCGGGCATCCTGGGAGCGTCGGCCGAGCCGGGGGGCACGAGACACGGCCGGCACCCGGGGCTCCGCGGCGGCTCGCCGCCGGGCCCGACGGGGGGCCAGGGTGCGGCGCACCCCTGGTGCGGGCCCGTGCCCTCGGGCACGGGCCCGCGAGGGCGCCTCGACGCTCGCTCAGGGCAGCAGCACCTCGCCGCCGGGCACCGACGGCAGGTCGCGGCCGCGGCGCACGTCGAGCGGGTTGGTCAGGCACCGCACCGAGCCGCCGCCCTTGTGCAGCTCGCCGAGCTCGAGCAGGACCACGTCGAAGCCCCAGCCCTCGAGCACCCGCCGCACCCGAGCCGGGCACGCCGGCATCAGCACGGTCGTGCCGACGACCACCGAGTTGGCGCAGAACGTCAGGGCCTCCTCCTCGGTGAGCACCAGCGGCTCCGGCACGATCGCGAGGGCGGCGGCCGCCGACGCGTCGTCGAACGCGGCCGGGCAGACCATCGCGCGGGTCTCGTCGAGCGGGCAGAACGCGAGGTCGAGGTGGTACATCGACGGGTGGCTGATCCGCAGCCCGCGGACCCGCACGTCGAGCTCGGTGGCCAGGTGCTTGAGCGCCAGCTCCTCGGTGCGAGGGCCGTAGCCGACCACGAGCGCGTCGCCGAACGCGAACGCGTCACCGGCCTCGAGGTGCGGCCCGACCCCGTCACGTCCCACGTGCACCGGCCGCAGGCCCTGTCCCGCGAACCACGGGGTGGCGCTGGCCTGCTCGCGGCGACGCTGCGGGTAGCGCATGTGCGAGACGAGGGCGCGGTCGTCGACGACCAGGCCGAGGTTCATCGCGTAGACCATGTCCGGGGAGTCCGGCCGCCCGGCCAGCACCTCGACCTCGGCCCCCGCCTCGACCAACGCCCGCACGAGCCCGTCCCACTGCTCGCGGACCCGCGCCGGGTCGGGCTGGTCGGCGAGGTCCATGAACGGGTTGATCGCGTAGTCGACGCGGAAGTGCGCGGGGTCCACCAGCAGGTAGCGCCGGCCCCAGGCCAGGGGCCGCGGTCCCGCCGTGGCGCCGCGGGGGACGGTGCTGCGAGCGGTGCTCGTCGTCGTCATGGGTGGGCCTCCTCCGGGCTCGGCGACGCCACCGTGGCGTTCGCGTCTGATTGTCCGACAATCTGGCAATCGATGTCCAGTATGACGCCCCGGAGGCGCGCGTGGCCACGTTCGGCGAGGTCTGGGCGAGGTCTGGGCGAGAATGGCCTCCGTGCCCTCCTACGAGACCCTGAAGCTGGAGCACTCCTCCACCGTCGACCGGGTCGCCGAGGAGCTGCGCCGGGCGCTGTTCGACGGGGAGCTGGAGGCCGGGACGCCGCTGCGCGAGGTGGCCCTGGGCGACGCGATGGGGGTCTCCCGCTCCACGATCCGCGAGGCGCTCGCGATCCTCGTCGCCGAGGGGCTGGCGACCCGCGAGCCGAACCGCGGCGTGCACGTCACCGAGCTCGACCCGGACTCCGTGCACGACGTGTGCACCGCCCGGGCGGTCCTCGAGACCGCCGGCGCCCGCTGCTGGCCCCAGGCCGCGGAGGCGGACCGGGAGGCGGTCCGCACGGCCCTCGAGGACTTCGCGGCCGTCACCGACTCGGGTGCGAGCCCCGCCGAGCTCACCGCCGCGCACCTGGCGATCCACCGGTCCTTCGTGGCGCTCACCGGCTCCCCGCGGCTCGTGGCGCTGGCGACGTCGCTGACCGCCGAGATCCGGCTCGCGCTGGCCAAGGTCGACCGGATCCGCCGCAACGCCGGCGCCCAGGTCCACTCGCACCGGGCACTGGTCGAGCGGCTGGACGCCGACGACGTCGACGGCGCGGTCGGCGAGCTCGCCCGCCACCTCGAGGACGCCGAGGCCTCGATGCTCGCGGCGCTGCGGCTGCCGCCCCCCGACTGAGGCCGGCCTGCTGACGTGGGCCTGGCAGGATCGACGTCGTGAGCCTCCTGGTCCGGGTCGTGGTCAACGCGCTGGCGCTCGCCGTCGCGACGTGGCTGCTCGACGGCATCACGCTGACGGCCGCGACCGACGGCCGGCGCGTCGTCTCGATGCTCGTGGTGGGGCTCGTCTTCGGCGTGGTCAACGCCGTCGTACGCCCCGTCGTGAGGCTGCTGTCGCTGCCGTTCATCCTGCTCACGCTCGGCCTGCTGCTGCTGGTGATCAACGCGCTGATGCTGCTGCTCACCGGCTGGCTGTCGGGCCGGCTCGGGATCGGCTTCCACGTCGACGGGTTCTGGACCGCCGTGGTCGGGTCGGTCATCGTGACGGTCGCGACCTGGGTGATCGACCTCGTCCTGCCCGACCGCAGCTGACCCGGCGCGTCTGGCGGGACCGCGACCGGCCGGACCGGGTCCGGCGGACGGCGGCCGGGGCCGGCGGGCGGCGGTCCGGCCGACTCTCAGGCGAGGTTCAGCCTGGGCTGGCAGAGTGGAGCGGTGAGCACCGCACCGGCCGAGCAGGCCACGCCTCGGGTCCTGGTCGTCGACGACGACCGCGCGGTCCGCGACTCGCTGCGCCGCTCCCTGGAGTTCAACGGCTACGCCGTGAGCCTCGCCACCGACGGGGCGGAGGCGCTCGCGAGCATCGCCAGCCGGCTGCCGGACGCGCTCGTCATCGACGTGATGATGCCGCGGCTCGACGGCATCGAGACGACGAGGGCGCTGCGCACCGCCGGCAACGACCTGCCGATCCTCGTGCTGACCGCCCGCGACTCCGTCGGGGACCGCGTTGAGGGGCTCGACGCGGGCGCGGACGACTACCTGACCAAGCCGTTCGCGCTGGAGGAGCTGCTGGCCCGCCTGCGTGCGCTGCTGCGCCGCGCGCACCCCTCCGGCTCCGGCGACGGTGTCGACGACGAGGTGCTGTCGTTCTCCGACCTCTCGCTGAACCCCGCCACCCGCGAGGTACGCCGCGGGGAGCGGGCGATCGAGCTGACCCGCACCGAGTTCACGCTGCTCGAGATGTTCCTGCGGCGGCCCCGGCGGGTCCTGGACCGGTCGTTCATCCTCGAGGAGGTGTGGGGCTACGACTTCCCCACCACCGCCAACTCGCTGGAGGTCTACGTCGGCTACCTGCGCCGCAAGACCGAGGCCGAGGGCGAGGCCCGGCTGATCCACACCGTCCGCGGTGTGGGGTACGTGCTGAAGGAGTCATGAGGGAGCGCTGGTGAGGGGCGTGCCGGCAGGCCTGCACCTGCGCCGGTCGCTGGCCGGCCGGGTCATCGCGCTCACGACGCTCGCCGTGGCGCTGGCCGTCGCCCTGGTCGCGCTGGCGGCCTACCTCAGCGTCCGGCACCAGCTGATGGCGTCCCTCGACGAGTCGCTGCAGCAGCGCGCCACCGCATCTGCCCGCTACGACCCCACCCGCTACCCGGTCCGCGACATCCCGGCCTTCGTCGCCGGCGCCACCGACACCACGGTGGGCTACGTCCTGGCGGACGGCAGCTGGGCGCTGCCGCCGGGCGCGCACAGCAAGGACTTCCCCTTCGGGCCCCCCGAGTTCGCGGTGGCCCGCGGCGACGACAGCTACTCCTGCCGCACGGTGAGCGTCGCCGGCGAGGACTACCGGGTCGTCACCGTGCCGACCATCCGGGACGGCATCGCGCTCGTCGTGGCCCAGTCGCTGACCCAGAACGAGCGGACGCTGGGCCGGCTGGGGCTGGTGATGTCGGTCTTCGGCGCGCTGGGCGTGATCGCCGCCGGCCTGGCCGGCTGGGGGATCGCCCGCAACGGCCTGCGCCCGGTGCGCCGGCTCACCGCCGCGGCCGAGGACATCGCCCGCACCGAGCAGCTGGACCCGATCGAGGTGGAGGGCAACGACGAGATCGCCCGGCTCGCCCGCGCCTTCAACACGATGCTGACCGCGCTCGCGGCGTCCCGCGACCGCCAGCGTCAGCTCGTCGCCGATGCCGGGCACGAGCTCCGCACCCCGTTGACGTCGCTGCGCACGAACCTCGACCTGCTCACCCAGGCGGACCGGCAGGGCGGGCTGTCCGAGGCAGCCCGGGGCGAGCTGCTCGACGACGTACGGTTCCAGATCGGGGAGCTCACCACGCTGATCGGCGACCTGACCGAGCTGGCCCGCGAGCAGCCGCCGCGGGTGCTGCTGGACGCCGTCGACCTCGCCGAGGTCACCGAGCGGGCCGTGCAGCGGGTCCGACGCCGCGCCAGCAGCCTGCACTTCGACCTGCGCGTGGAGCCCTGGTGGGTGACCGGCGAGGCCGCGCCGCTGGAGCGGGCGGTCACCAACCTGCTCGACAACGCCGCCAAGTGGAGCCCGCCGCTCGGCACGGTGACGGTGTCGCTCGTCGACGGCACGCTGCTGGTCGCCGACGAGGGCCGCGGGATCGCCGAGGAGGACCTGCCGCACGTCTTCGACCGGTTCTACCGCTCCCCCGACGCCCGGCCGCTGCCCGGCTCCGGCCTCGGCCTCTCGATCGTCCG
>JAICLD010000038.1 GCA_025927595.1 Nocardioidaceae bacterium
CGGTCGCGCTGCTGCTCAACGCCCCGCTCAAGGTGCGCTGGCTGTGGCGGAGCATCGTGGTGCTGCCGTGGGCGCTGCCGACGATCGTCAACGGCGCGCTGTGGCGGTGGATCTACAACGGCCAGTACGGAGCGCTGAACGGGCTGCTGGACAGCCTCGGCATCTCGCACACGCCGCACCAGTGGCTGGGCTCGCCGTTCCTGGCGCTCAACATGGTGATCCTCGCCGACGTCTGGAAGAACACCTCGATCGTGGTCTTCTTCATCCTGGCCGGCCTGCAGACGATCCCCGCCGACCTCTACGAGGCGGCCCGGATGGACGGCGCGGGAGCGTGGAAGGCGTTCTGGCGGGTCACCCTGCCGCTGCTCGCGCCGAGCATCGCAGTGGTCCTGATCCTGCGCACGATCGAGGCGTTCAAGGTCTTCGACATCATCTACGTGATGACCGGAGGCGGTCCCGCCAGCGGCACCCAGACGATCGCCTTCTACACCTACCTCCAGGCGTTCTCCAACCAGCTCTTCGGGTACGGCGCCGCGCTGGCCTACCTGATCGTGATCGCGGTGTTCGTGCTCGCGATGGCCTACCTGCGGATCCTGCGGCAGGGCCAGATGGCGGGTGTGGAGTGAGGCCGTCGACGCGGTACCTCGTGCTGATCCACGTCGCGGCCGTCGTGATGGCGGTGGTCGTGCTGGCGCCGTTCGCGTGGCTCATCGTGTCGAGCATCTCGCCCTCGACGGAGCTGCTCTCGAGCCACCCGCACTGGATCCCGCAGCACCCGACCCTCTCGCGCTACAAGCAGATCTTCAGCTCCGGGGCGGGCGGCGACGACGTCGCCGCGAACTTCCGGCTGGCGATGGGCAACAGCCTCATCGTCGCGACGGCGACCACGCTGATCTCGCTGGCGGTCGGCACCGTCGGCGGCTACGCCTTCGCGCGACTGCGGTTCCGGTTCCGTCGTACGGCGCTGTTCTCGTTCCTGGCGATCTACATGCTGCCGCCGATCGCGCTCGTGATCCCGCTCTACCTCGCGCTGGCGAACCTCGGGCTGCTCGACACGAAGACCGGCCTCGTCCTCACCTACTGCTCGATCGTGACGCCGTTCTGCCTGTGGACGATGAGCAACTACTACCTGAGCATGCCTCCGGACCTGGAGGAGGCCGCCCGCGTGGACGGCTGCACCCGGCTCGGCGCGCTGGTCCGGGTGATCCTGCCCCTGGCGCGGCCGGGCCTGCTCACGACCGGCATGTTCGGCTTCCTGCTCGCCTGGGACGAGTTCCTCTACTCGCTGATCTTCACCTCCACCACCAACGCGAAGACGATCCCGGTGGCGATCGCGGAGTTCACCGGCAAGTACTCCTCCGACTTCGGCCTGATCGCCGCCGGCGGCGTGCTGGCGGCCGCGCCGCCGCTGCTCCTCGCCCTGCTGTTCCAGCGCTACATCGTCGGGGGCCTGACCTCCGGCGCAGTGAAAGGTTGACCCCATGCGGTTCCCCGACGGCATCGACGCGCAGCCGGACGTCCTCGCCCGCAGCGCCGCCAGCGTCCGCGAGGCGCTCGGCGACCTCGCCCCTCCCGCGCCCGGCGACCTGGTCGTGGTGACCGGCGTGGGCGCCAACGAGCACATCTCCCGCAGTGCCGCGGCCGCGTGGCGAGCCGGCGGCCTGCGCGCCGTCGCGGTCCCGGCCCCGGAGCTCATGGACCCCGACGGCGGGGACCTCGACACCCTCGCCGACCTGTACGTCGCGCTCAGCGAGTCCGGCCGGAGCGCGGAGACGGTCGCGGCGATGGAGCGCACGTCGGCCCGCAGCGTCGGCGTCACGAACGTCGAGGACGCACCGCTCGCGGGGGTCGTCGACCGGCTGCTCCTGCTCCACAGCGGCGAGGACAGCCCCGTCTACACGACCGGCTACACCGCCACGCTCCAGGCCGTCGGCCTGCTGGGGGAGCACTGGGCCGGCCGCGGCGGCGAGGTCGGCGCCTGGTCGTCACTGCCGGAGCAGACGGCGCAGGTGCTCGCGGACAGCCGCGCGGTCGTCGAGGAGGTCGGTGACGCCTTCGACCGGTCGCGGGTGATCGACGTCGTCGGCACCGGTACGGCGGCCGCGTCGGCCGGCGAGGGCGCCCTGGTGCTCCGCGAGGCGGCGCGGGCGCACACCGCCGCGCACGAGACCTACAACTACCTGCACGGGCCCATGGAGCCGCTCGACCCCGCGACGGCCTGCCTGCTCGTCGGGGACGGCCGCGAGGTCCGGCTGGCCCGCGACGTCAGCGCTCTCGGCTGCCCCACGCTGCTCGTGACCTCGCGGGCCGACGTCGCCTCCGAGGGGTCCCTGCGCGTGCTCCGGCTGCCCGGGACCGCGTCGCCGCTGGCCGCGGCCGCGCTGCAGATCCTTCCGGTCCAGGTGCTGGCGTGGGCCCTCGCGGAGCGCCGCGGGCTGGCGGTCGACGGCTTCCGCTACCACCAGGACGACACCAAGCTGGCGACACCGTGACCGGGGACCCGGCCGACGGTCTGCCCACGCCGTCGTCGCGCTCGGTGCACGTCATCGGCAATGTCCAGCTCGACGTGCTCGCCAGCCCTGTCGTGGCGATGCCCGAGCCCGGCGGGGACGACATCGTCGACAGCATCGCGGTGCGACCCGCGGGCGCGGCCGGCAACGTCTCGCTCGCGCTCGCCGCCCTCGAGGCGCCGCACCGGCTGTTCGGCGCGGTGGGCGACGACCAGGCGGGCCGCTGGGTGCTCGAGGAGCTGCGCGGTCTCGGCCTCGCCGACGACCTGCTCGTGGTCCCCGGACGCGACACCGGCATCTCGATCGCCCTCGAGGCACCCGCGCGGGAGCGCGCGTTCCTCACCGCCCACGGCGTGCTGCGGGACTACCGGGACGACGACGTCCCGGAGGAGGCCCTGGCGGCCGACCTGCTGCTGCTCACCGGCTACTTCTCGCTGCCGGGCCTCCGCGGCGACGGCACCCGCAGGCTGCTGTCCCGGGCGGGCGACGCGGGCGCCCTCACCGTCTTCGACACCGGGTGGGACCCCGAGGACTGGCGCGGCGACGCCGTACGGGAGGTGCTCTCGCTGCTGCCGCTGGTGGACGTCTTCATGCCGAACGAGCCGGAGGCGCTCGCGCTCACCGGTGAGCCCGACGCGCGCCGGGCCGCCGCGAGCCTGGCGGGACACTGCCGGGGCTGGGTCGTGGTGAAGACCGGTGAGCGCGGCGTGACCGCACGCGGCCCCGAGGGCGAGACCCTCGACGTGCCGGCGCCGCCGGCGACGGCCCTGGACACGACCGGGGCGGGCGACAGCCTGGCTGCGGGGATGCTGGCCGACCTCGCGGCGGGAGCGACCCTGGCCGAGGCACTCGTGACCGGCGTGCGCGTCGCCTCGACGGTCGTGGGGCGCAGCTCGCGGGACCGCTACCCGCGCCGGGAGGACCTCCTGCCTGCCGTCGACGGCCCGGTGCTGCTTGACTGGTGAGCGGCGACCTCGACCACTAGGAGACCGTGTGCACCCAGGACCGCTCTCGGACCTGCTCGTCGTCGACCTCACCCGGGCGCTCGCCGGGCCGCAGGCGACGATGATGCTCGGCGACCTCGGGGCCCGCGTGGTCAAGGTGGAGGCGCCCGGGCACGGCGACGACACCCGCGGCTGGGGGCCGCCGTTCGTGGGCGAGCCGGGGAGCCGGGAGTCGACGTACTTCCTCTCGGCCAACCGCAACAAGGAGTCGCTCGTCCTCGACCTCAAGGACACCTCCGACGGCGGCGACCGCGACGTCCTGCTGCGCCTGGTCGACCGTGCCGACGTGCTGGTGGAGAACTTCCGCACCGGCGTGCTCGAGCGGCTCGGCCTCGGCGCCGACGAGCTCCAGCGGCGCAACCCGCGGCTCGTCGTGCTCTCGATCACCGGCTTCGGCCACGACGGTCCCGAGGGTGGCCGCGCCGGCTACGACCAGATCCTCCAGGGCGAGGCCGGCCTGATGTCGCTGACCGGGTCCGGCCCGGACGACCCGCAGAAGGTCGGCACGCCGATCGCGGACATCCTCTCGGGCATGAACGGCGCGTACGGCGTCCTAGCGGCCCTCCACGAGCGTGAGCGGACCGGTCGCGGCACGGTCGTGCGGACGTCGCTGCTGGCCTCGGTCGTGGGCGTGCACGCGTTCCAGGGCACCCGGTGGACCGTCGCAGGCGAGGTCGGCCGCGCCCAGGGCAACCACCACCCCTCGATCGCGCCCTACGGGCTGTTCCACTGCCGCGACGGCGCCGTCCAGATCTCCGTCGGCAGCGAGGGGCTGTGGCGGCGGTTCTGCGCCGGCTTCGGGATCGACCCGGAGGCGGAGGGCCTGACCGGCAACGCCGAGCGGGTCGCCCACCGGGACCGGGTGATCGCCGTGGTCGAGGCGGCCTTCGCGGACTGGGACGCCGACCCGCTGCTCGAGCGGCTGGCCGAGGTGGGGGTGCCGGCCGGGAAGCTGCGGACGCTCGACGAGGTGTACGCCTGGGAGCAGACGCACAGCCAGGGCCTGGTCGTCGACGTCGAGCACCAGACCCTCGGCACGCTGAGGCTTCCCGGGCCGACGCTGCGGTTCTTCGACGCCGACGGCACGGAGCGCACCCCCGGTGACCACGCGGCCCCGCCGGTGCTCGACCAGCACGGTTCCGCAATCCGGGAGTGGCTGAAGGAGGGGTGAGACCGGTGCCCCAGGCGATGGACGAGCTGGAGCCGATCGAGACCGTGTCCGTGGACGAGCTGCGGGCGCTGCAGCTGGACCGGCTGCGCGACACGCTGCACCGGGCCTACGAGCACGTGCCGCACTACCGGTCCGCCTTCGACGCGGCCGGCGTGCACCCCGACGACGTACGGGAGCTCTCGGATCTGGCCTCCTTGCCGTTCACGACCAAGGCCGACCTGCGGGACAGCTACCCGTTCGGCATGTTCGCGGTGCCACGCCGGCAGGTCGCCCGCCTGCACGCCTCGTCGGGTACGACGGGCCGCCCGACCGTCGTCGGCTACACCGCCGAGGACCTCGACGTGTGGGCCACGCTGATGGCGCGCAGCATCCGCGCGGCCGGGGGCCGGTCCGGCGACCTGCTGCACAACGCCTACGGCTACGGGCTGTTCACCGGCGGCCTCGGCGCGCACGCCGGCGCGGAGAAGCTCGGCTGCACGGTGGTGCCCGTGTCCGGCGGCATGACCGAGCGGCAGGTGCGGTTGATCGTCGACTTCGAGCCGCGGGTGATCATGGTGACGCCGTCGTACATGCTCGCGATCGTCGACGAGATGGTCCGTCAGGGCGTCGACCCGCGCGCCACGTCGCTCGAGGTGGGGATCTTCGGCGCCGAGCCGTGGACGAACGAGATGCGTCGCGAGATCGAGCAGGTGCTCGGCATCGACGCGGTCGACATCTACGGGCTGTCGGAGGTCATGGGGCCCGGCGTCGCGCAGGAGTGCGTGGAGACCAAGGACGGCCTGCACGTCTGGGAGGACCACTTCTACCCCGAGGTCGTCGACCCGGTGACCGGGGAGGTGCTGCCGGACGGCGAGGAGGGCGAGCTGGTGTTCACCTCGCTGACCAAGCAGGCGATGCCGGTCATCCGGTACCGGACCCGCGACCTGACCCGGCTGCTGCCCGGCACCGCGCGCACGATGCGACGCATGGAGAAGGTCACCGGCCGCACCGACGACATGATCATCCTGCGCGGGGTGAACCTGTTCCCGACGCAGGTCGAGGAGCTGCTGCTCGGCACCGGCGAGCTCTCCCCGCACTTCCAGTGCGTGCTGTCCCGGGAGGGCCGCCTCGACGAGATGACCGTCCGCGTCGAGCGCCGCGAGGGCGTGGGCGCCGAGGCGGCGGCCGCCGCCGGCGAGCAGCTGCGGCACCTCGTCAAGGCCACGATCGGGGTCACCGTCGCGGTCGAGGTCGTGCCGCCCGGTGGCATCGAGCGGTCGGTCGGCAAGATGCGCCGGATCGTGGACCGCCGCGGCCTGCGTCCCCCCGTCGGCTGACCCGGCGCATTTGGCGGGCTGAACGGGGCTGACCCGGCGCGTTTGGCGCACTACCGTCGCCAGACGCGCCGGGTCGTGGGGTGGGGCGCGCCAGACGCGCCGGGTCGGTGGGGTGGGGCGCGCCAGACGCGCCGGGTCAGCGCTTCAGGGTGGCGCCGCTGCGGCCGTGCGAGTCCGCGACGACCTCCGCGACGACCGAGAGCGCGATCTCGCCCGGGGCCTTGCCGCCGATGTCGAGGCCGGCCGGCACGTGCAGCCGGCGGAGCGTCTCGGGCGTCAGCGACCGCTCCAGGTCCGCGAAGACGCCCTCGGCGCGGCGTCGACTGCCCAGCATCGCGACGTACCCGGCCTCGCCCGCGAGCGCGGCGCGCAGCAGCCGCTCCCGGTCCGGGGTGTCGTGGTCGCACAGGACGAAGGCGTCGCGCTCGGTCAGCGGGTGCGCCTCCAGCCACTCCAGGGGCGTCGGGCCCGCGCCCTCGTCGGGCAGGAGCGCCGTACGTCGTCCGGCCGTCTCCGCGATGGTGACCGCCGCCCGCGCGATCGGGTTGTCGGTCACCAGGACGAGCACGCCGTGGTCGGTCGCCGCGTCGGACCAGGGCTGCTCACGCCCCTGCGGGGACCGTCGGTCCGCTGCGTCGTCCATGGCGCCGACCCTACGACCCGTCCGCCGCCTCACGGCGGTCGCGGCGTTGCACGGGCTCCGCGGACGTGGGAAACTGATACAGACCGATCGGTCGGTAATTCGGGAGGAACCATGACGGCGTCCGAGGTCGATCCGGCCCTCGAGGCGGGGTTCGAGGCAGGGTTCGAGGCGGGGTTCGAGGCGACGATCGCCCGCAACGACCGCATCGAGCCGCGCGACTGGATGCCCGAGGGCTACCGCAGGACGCTGGTGCGCCAGGTCGCCCAGCACGCGCACTCGGAGATCATCGGGATGCAGCCGGAGGGCAGCTGGATCGGCCGGGCGCCGTCGCTGCGCCGCAAGGCCACGCTGCTCGCGAAGGTGCAGGACGAGGCCGGGCACGGGCTCTACCTCTACTCCTCGTGCGAGACCCTCGGCGTCTCCCGCGAGCAGCTCACCGAGATGCTGGTCGAGGGCCGGCAGAAGTACTCCTCGATCTTCAACTACCCGACCCTGTCCTACGCGGACGTGGGGACGATCGGCTGGCTCGTCGACGGCGCCGCGATCTGCAACCAGGTCCCGCTGTGCCGGACGTCGTACGGGCCCTACGGACGGGCGATGATCCGGATCTGCAAGGAGGAGTCCTTCCACCAGCGGCAGGGGTACGAGCTCTTGATGACGATGATGCGCGGCACCGACGAGCAGCGGGCGATGGTGCAGGAGTCCGTGGACCGGTTCTGGTGGCCGTCGCTGATGATGTTCGGGCCGCCCGACGCCGAGTCGCCGAACACGCAGCAGTCGATGGCGTGGGGCATCAAGCGCAACACCAACGACGAGCTGCGGCAGCGGTTCGTCGACATGACCGTGCCGCAGGCGAAGGCACTGGGCGTGACGCTGCCGGACCCGGACCTGCGCTGGAACGAGGACCGGCACGCCCACGACTTCGGCACCCCCGACTGGGACGAGTTCATGGCCGTCGTGAAGGGCAACGGGCCCTGCAACGCGCAGCGGATCGCGCACCGCCGGAAGGCGCACGACGACGGCGCCTGGGTGCGGGAGGCGGCGACCGCCTTCGCCGCGCGTACGACGCAGGCGGCGCTCGAGGGGACGTCCCGGTGACCGACACGACCCCCCGGGCCGAGTGGCCGCTCTACGAGGTGTTCGTCCGCGGCAAGCGCGGGCTCAACCACGTCCACGTCGGGTCGCTGCACGCCCCGGACGACGAGATGGCGGTCCTGCACGCCCGCGACGTCTACACCCGCCGCAACGAGGGCGTCAGCATCTGGGTGGTCCGCTCCGACGCCATCACCGCGTCGAGCCCCGACGAGAAGGACCCGCTGTTCGCACCGAGCGGCGACAAGGTCTACCGGCACCCGACGTTCTACGACATCCCCGCCGACGTCCCCCACATGTGAGCCCGCGATGACCGAGGACCCGCACAGCCCGCACGGCGCACATGCGCCGTCCCACGCGGCGCCCGACCCGAACGCCGCCGAGGGCAGCATCTTCGACGGCCTGCTCGGCGGCGACACGTCGCAGTGGGCGTTCGGGACCGACTTCGAGGACCCGCTGGCCGGCGTCGACACCACCGTCCCCGACGGCGTGGACGCCCACGACCTCGCGGTCTACTGCCTGATGCTCGCCGACGACGCCCTGGTCGCCTCGCAGCGGCTCTCGGAGTGGTGCAGCCGCGCCCCCGACCTCGAGGAGGACATCGCGCTCGCCAACGTCGCCCTCGACCTGCTCGGCCAGGCCCGGCTGCTCCTCGCCCGGGCCGCGGCGGCCGACGCGTCCGTCGTACCCGTGCTCCCGGAGGGGTCGCCGGTGCCGCCCGAGGACGCGCTGGCGTTCTTCCGCGAGGCCGGCGACTTCCGCAACGTGCGGCTCGCCGAGGTGCCGAACGGCGACTTCGCGCACACGGTCGTCCGGCTGCTGCTGCTGTCGTGCGCCCGGCTCGCGGTGATGGAGCGCCTCGCCGGCTCGCGTGACCGGGTCCTCGCCGCGGTCGCCGCCAAGGCCGTCAAGGAGCTGGCCTACCACCGTGACTTCGCCGGCCGCTGGTTCCTCACGCTCGCCCAGGGCACCGAGGAGTCGCGGCGCCGGCTGCTCACCGCGCTGGACCAGCTGTGGCCGCTGCACGACGAGCTCTTCGGGTCGCACGCCGTGGAGCGGGCGGTCGCCGACGCCGGCGTCGGCGGCGACCCCGCCGAGGTCGCGCCCGAGGCCGACGTGGTGCTGGAGCAGGTGCTCGCGATGAGCGGTGTCGAGCGACCCGACCGCCAGGCGCTGGCCGGCGTCTCCGGCCGCACCGGCCGCGACGGCCTGCACACCGAGGCGCTGGGGCTCATGCTGGCCGAGATGCAGGTGGTCGCCCGCGCGCACCCGTCCGGGCGGTGGTGACCGTGCCGACCGCGACGAGCCTCACCCGCGACCAGGCGTACGACGTCGCGCGGCAGGTCGCGGATCCCGAGATGCCGATGCTGACGCTGGCCGACCTCGGCGTCCTGCGCAGCGTGGAGGTCGACGACGCGGGGGTCGTCGTCGCGATCACGCCGACGTACTCCGGCTGCCCGGCGATGGCGACCATGCGCGACGACCTGGTGCACCGGCTCCGCGACGCCGGCTTCGACGACGTACGCGTGCGGGTGGAGCTGGAGCCGGCCTGGTCCAGCGACTGGATCACCGAGCGGGGCCGGCGGGCGCTGGCCGAGCACGGCATCTCCCCGCCCGGACCGGCGGGCCCAGCGGGACCGGTCGCGCTGCGGCTGCTGCCGACCCGGCGGGACCTGCGCTGTCCGCGGTGCGGGTCGGACGCGACCGAGGTGACCTCTGAGTTCGGCGCGACGGCGTGCAAGGCGCTGTGCCGCTGCACGGACTGCCGGGAGCCGTTCGAGCACGTGAAGGAGATCTGATGACCGTCGCGGCGGACCCGACGCGGGTCGCGAGCCGCACCGTGCCGGTCTTCCACACGCTCACGGTCGCCACGGTCGAACGGCTGTGCGAGGACGCCGTGGCGGTGGCCTTCGACGTGCCACCGGAGCTGGCCGGGGCCTACGACTTCGCGGCCGGGCAGTCGCTGACGCTGCGCCGCGTCCTGGACGGCCAGGAGCACCGACGGTCGTACTCGATCTGCGCGCCGGTAGGGGAGCGGCCACGGATCGGCGTCCGTGAGATCCCCGACGGGATGTTCTCGCACTGGCTGGTGCACGAGGTGCGGCCGGGGACCGAGATCGAGGTCCAGACGCCCTCGGGCGGCTTCCGGGCCGACCCGGGCGAGCCGGCGCGGCACCTGTGCATCGCCGCCGGCTCCGGGATCACCCCGATGCTGTCCATCGTCGGCACGGTGCTCGGCCACCCCGACGCGTCGCCGGACACGGAGGTGACGCTGCTCTACGGCAACCGCACCAGCGGCTCGGTGATGTTCGCCGAGGAGCTCGGCGACCTGAAGAACCGCTTCGGGCCTCGCCTGCAGGTCGTGCACGTGCTGTCGCGGGAGCCCCGGGACGTCGAGCTCTTCTCGGGACGGCTCGACGCCGACCGGCTGCGCCGCCTGCTGTCCGTGCTGGTGCCGGTGGGCGACCTCGACCACGTCTGGCTGTGCGGCCCCTTCGCGATGCTCCAGGACGCCCGGGCGGTGCTGACCGGTCTCGGCGTGCCCTCCGAGCGGGTGCACGTCGAGCTGTTCTACGTCGACGAGCCGCCGCCGGAGCTGCGCCGTGACGCCCCGCTGCCCACCGGTGAGCTCAGCGACGTCACGGTGGTGCTCGACGGGCTGTCGGCGACCGCGCCGATGCCGCGGGACCGGACCCTCCTGGACTCCGCGCAGGCGACCCGCTCGGACCTGCCCTTCGCCTGCAAGGGCGGCGTGTGCGGGACCTGCCGGGCCCAGGTCCGCGACGGCGAGGTCGACATGCGGCGCAACTACGCGCTGGAGCAGGCGGAGGTCGACGAGGGGTTCGTGCTGACCTGCCAGAGCTACCCGGTCACCGACTGCGTCACGGTCGACTTCGACGCCTGAGGGGCGCGGTGCGGCCGCCGTCCGTGCGATGTCGTCCACGTGGACGAGATCGGACGGGTCCGCCCGCACGGAAGCGTGCGTTGGCGGCCAGGTGGACGACAACGGACGCCCCACGACCGCCGCGGCGCGCCCCCTCAGGCGTCGCGGGCCAGCCCGTCGAAGGCGATCGTCGCGATCGCCCTCGACAGTGCCGCGGCGTCCACGGGGCCGCCGGGGCGGTACCACTCGACCAGCGAGTTCACCATCCCGAAGAGCAGCCGGCTCACGAGGTCCGGCGGTACGTCGTCGCGCAGCGAGCCCTCGGCCACGGCCTCCTGCACCAGGTCGGCGAGCCGGGCGTCGAGCCAGCGGCGCCGGCGCAGCGCCTCGACCTCGGCCTCGCCGTTGCCGCGGACCCGCAGCAGCAGCGTCACGGCGGGGTGGTGGGCGACGAGCACCTCGACGCTGCCGGTCACCACCGCCCGGAGCCGGTCGTAGGCCGAGGCCTCGGCGGCCGAGCCGGCACCGGCCACGACGGCGGTCAGCTCGTCGAGGGCCTCGTCGAGGGCCTGCTCCAGCAGGTGGGACTTGCTCGGCACGTGGTGGTAGATCGCGGACTTGCTCAGGCCGAGCTCGCGGGCCAGGTCGCCCATGCTCGTCGCGTCGTAGCCCTGGCGGTTGAACAGCTCGACGGCGCGGCGCAGCACCGTCTGCTGGTCGTAGCCGGGTCTGCCCCGGCGGCCGCCGTTGCCGGTCGTCACGGTCCCATCATCCCGCTGCCGCGCGTGCGCCGAGGCGTCCCGGTCCCGCGACGGGTGCCGCAGGACGGGACGCCTCGACGTCGTACGCCGCCCGGAGCCGACGCCTCGACGGGACGGGGATCAGGCCAGGGAGGCGTTCAGGGTGATGTCGACGCCGGTGAGCGCCTTGCTGACCGGGCAGCCGGCCTTGGCGCCCTGCGCGGCCTTCTCGAAGCCCTCCGCGTCCAGGCCCTCGACCTCGCCCTCGACGGTCAGGGTGATGCCGGTGATCCGGAACCCGCCATCAGGGTCCGGGCCGAGCGAGACGTCCGCGCGGACGTCGAGCGACTGCGGCGTGCCGCCGGCCTCGGCGACGAGCGCCGACAGCTGCATCGCGTAGCAGGACGAGTGCGCCGCCGCGATGAGCTCCTCGGGGCTGGTGGTGCCGTCGGCGTCCTCAGCCGCCCGCTTGGGGAAGGACACGTGGTAGGTGCCGACCTTGGAGCTGCTCAGCTCGACCTGGCCGGACCCCTCCTGCAGGGTGCCGTTCCAGGCGGTGCGTGCGGTGCGTGTGGGCATGGTGTCTCCTTCGAGTCGCGGTTGCGGGGAATGGTGCTCGCCCCACCGTAGGCAGGTCGAAGCGGGCGAGGGTGAACCGTGTCGGTCAGCGGCCGCCGTGCGCGGCCTCGGCGACCGGCTGCCACGCCCGCCAGGTCGCCAGCCGCGACTCGTAGTCGGCGGTCGCGATCGCGAGCGGGGCCTCGCCGAAGAAGACCCGCAGCGGCGGGTCGGCCGCGTCGACGACCTCGAGGATCGCCTGCCGGGTGGCGACCGGGTCGCCCGGGGTGCCCCGCCGGCTCGGCCGGTTGGCGGCCTGCTCGCGGACGGCGTCGTAGGCAGCGAGGGGCGCGGCGTGCCGGGCGGAGCTGCCGCCCCAGTCGGTGGCGAAGCCGCCGGGCTCGACGAGGGTGACGTGGATCCCGAAGCTGGCGACCTCCTGGGCCAGTGACTGGCTGAGTCCCTCGAGCGCCCACTTCGAGGCGTGGTAGGCACCCACGGACGGGAACGCCGAGACGCCGCCGATGGACGACACCTGGACGACGTGCCCGCTGCCCTGCTCCCGCAGGAACGGCAGCGCGGCCTGGGTGACCCACAGCGCGCCGAACAGGTTCGTCTCGACCTGGTCGCGGACCTCCGCCTCGCTCAGCTCCTCGACCATCCCGAACTGCCCGTAGCCGGCGTTGTTCACCACGACGTCGAGCCGGCCGAAGCGGGCGTGCGCCTCGGCGACGGCGGCGAAGTCCGCGTCGCGGTCGGTGACGTCGAGCTCGAGCGGCAGCACCCGGTCGGCGTACGACGCGACGAGACCGTCGAGGCTGGAGAGGTCGCGCGCCGTCGCGGCCACGCGGTCTCCTCGGTCGAGGGCGGCCTGCGCCCACTCACGGCCGAAGCCCCGGGACGTGCCGGTGATGAACCACACCTTGCCGCTCTCACCCGGTGCGGAGGCGTCGGCGGAGGCGTCGGCGGGGTCGGGGGAGGCCTGGTTCGCGGAGGTCATACGGGGCCCAAGCAGCGCCGGCGCCGGTCTATTCCGGTAGCGGCAACGGCGGAACGCCCCGGAATGCGGACCGGCGCGCCGCCGTTCTCCCGCGATGACGCCGCCCCTGCTCCGGCTCACGCCCGGTCCCCGTCACCCGATCTCGGTCGAGCCCACGTCCGGCCGGGTCCGGGTCCTGCTCGCCGGGCGGGTGGTCGCGGACACCCGCGCGGCGCTGACGCTGCGGGAGGCGTCGTACCCGCCGGTGCAGTACGTCCCGCTGGCCGACGTGGACCCGGAGGTCCTCGAGGAGAGCGGGCACACGTCGTACTGCCCCTACAAGGGCAGGGCGACGTACTGGTCCTTGCGCTCCGGTGACGACGTGTCGGACTCGGCGGTGTGGACCTATGCCGAGCCGTACGACGCGGTGTCGGCGATCCGCGGCCACGTCGCGTTCCTGCCGGACCGGGTCGACGCCGTCGAGGTGTCGCAGGGGTAGCGCCGGCAGGCGCGTGCCACTCCTGGGCCGAATGCCTCAGGTCGGCACCCTCCCCGCCGTTGTGACTCCCGGACGTCACACGGCGAGGAGGTGGAGGGTCGATGGAGGAGATGGACGAGATCGTCCAGGAGTTCCTCGTGGAGAGCCACGAGAACCTGGACCAGCTCGACCGTGACCTGGTGGACCTCGAGCAGCACCCCGGGTCCCGTGACCTGCTGGCGAGCATCTTCCGCACGATCCACACCATCAAGGGCACCAGCGGCTTCCTCGCCTTCGGCAACCTCGAGGCCGTGACCCACGTCGGCGAGAACCTCCTGGCCCGGCTGCGCGACGGCCGGATGTCGATGACCCCGGCGACCACGGACGTGCTGCTCCGGATGGTCGACACCGTCCGTGAGCTGCTCGCCGCGATCGAGGAGACCGGCACCGAGGGTGCCGTCGCCGTCGGGGGTGTCGTGGACGAGATCACTGCGGTCCTCGACCGGGATGCGCCCGTCGCGCCCGTCGACTCGCCGGCCGACCCGCCGGTGGACCCACCGGTGGACCTGCCGACGGTCGAGCAGGTGCCCGTCCCGGCCGCCCCTGCGGCGCCGGCCGCCCCCGCGGCGCCGCCTGCCCAGGCGACGCCCGCCGCTCCCGAGCAGCCCGAGGACGCGGGCAGCCGCCGTACCGTCGCGGACGCCTCGATCCGGGTGGACGTCGAGGTGCTCGACACGCTCATGCGCCTGGTCGGTGAGCTCGTGCTGACCCGCAACCAGATCGTCCGACAGGCCTCGGAGGTCGAGGACCAGGACCTGGTCCGCTCCTCCCAGCGCCTGAACCTGATCGCCTCCGAGCTGCAGGAGGGCGTGATGAAGACCCGGATGCAGCCGATCGACCACCTCTGGTCGAAGCTGCCCCGGGTCGTGCGCGACCTCGGCGCACAGTGCGGCAAGCAGGTCCGCCTGGAGATGGTCGGCCGGGAGACCGAGCTCGACCGCACCCTGCTCGAGGCGGTCAAGGACCCGCTGACCCACCTGGTCCGCAACGCGGTCGACCACGGCCTGGAGGCCGCGGCCGAGCGGGTGGCCGCCGGCAAGTCGCCGGAGGGTGTGCTCAGCCTGCGCGCCTACCACGAGGGCGGCCAGGTCGTCGTCGAGGTCTGCGACGACGGCGCCGGCATCGACGCCGCTCGGATCGCGTCGAAGGCGGTCGACAAGGGCCTGCGCACCGCTGCGCAGGTGGAGGCGATGGCCCCGGCCGACCTCCTGCAGCTGATCTTCGCCCCCGGCTTCTCCACCGCGGCCGCGGTCACGAACGTCTCCGGCCGCGGCGTCGGCATGGACGTCGTGAAGACCAACATCGAGAGCATCGGCGGCACGATCGAGGTCGAGTCCACGGTGGGACGCGGCACGACGTGCCGGCTGCGGATCCCGCTGACGCTCGCGATCGTGCCGGCGCTGACGGTGGAGTGCGCCGGCGACCGCTACGCGATCCCGCAGGTGAGCCTGCTCGAGCTCGTCGCCCTGGACGCCGACCGGGCCGCCAACGCCGTCGAGGACGTCAACGGCGCGCCCGTCTACCGGCTCCGAGGCAGCCTCCTCCCGCTCGTGCGGCTGGCCGACGTCCTCGGCGTGGAGTCCGACCGCGCCGATGGGCACGTGCTGATCGCGGTCCTGCAGGCGGACGGCAAGCGCTTCGGCCTCGTGATCGACCGGGTCCTCAGCACCGAGGAGATCGTGGTCAAGCCGCTGGCGACCCGGCTCAAGGCCCTCGGCACCTACTCCGGCGCCACGATCCTCGGCGACGGGCGGGTGGCGCTCATCCTCGACGTGCAGGCGCTCGCCCGCAACGCGCTCTCGGCGGAGGTCCTCGACCGGCAGGCGGCCGAGCAGCGCACCGCGGGTGCCGCGGCCGCCCGCGCGGAGGACCAGGACCGGGTCCTGGTCGCCGGCATCGGCGGCGGACGCCAGGTGGCGATCCCGCTGTCGTCGGTCACCCGTCTCGAGCACATCCCCGCCGCGCGGGTCGAGCGGGTCGGCAGCCGCGAGGCGGTGCAGTACCGCGGCGCGATCCTGCCGCTGCTGCGCCTGGACCGGCACCTGGGCTCGGTCACCGAGCGCGAGGGCGACGACCTGGTGGTCGTCGTGTACTCCGCCGAGGGCCGCAGCGTCGCGATCGTCGTCGACGACATCGTCGACATCGTCGAGGGGGAGACCGGCACCCGCAGCGACATCGACGACCACGGCCTGCTCGGGTCCGCGGTGATCCACGACCGGATCATCGAGCTGCTCGACGTCCGTGCCGCGATCCTCGCCGCCGACCCGCACTTCTACACCGCCGCCCAGCACGACGACGTCGTGGCTGCGCTCGAGGAGGTCCGATGAGCACCCGGCTCGTCACGTTCACGCTCGAGGGCCGGTCCTACGGCATCGACGTGACCGCCGTACAGGAGGTGCTGCGGGGTCTGCCGCGCACCCGGATCCCGTTGGCGCCGTCGGCGCTCGCAGGGCTGATCAACCTGCGCGGGCAGGTGCTCACGGCGATCGACCTGCGCGAGCAGCTCGGACTCCCGCCGCGTCCCGCGGACCAGGAGCCGATGCTCGTCGTGATCCGGCTCGCGGGTGAGCCCGTCGCCCTGCTCGTGGACTCGATCGGCTCGGTCGTCGACGTCGGCACCGAGCAGTTCGAGCCGCCGCCGGACACCCTGACGGGGCCGACCCGGGACCTGATCCTCGGGGCCTACAAGCTCACCGACCGGCTGTTGCTCTCCCTCGACGTCGACCGCGCCATCGCGGCCTGACCCCTGACCGCCCCGCCACACCTTCCCCACACCCGCCACCTCATCCCCTGGGACCCACCATGAAGTCACCGTTCACCTGGACCGTCGGCCGACGGCTCGGCGCCATCGCCGGCATCGGCGTCCTCAGCACCGTCGTCGTGGGCGGCATCGCCGTGAACGCGGCGGGCAACGTCCGGCACGAGGCCGGCGTGTCGGCGAACGTCGCCGAGGCGCGCTCGCTGCTCCACGGCCTCGACACCCGCGCCAGCGAGCTCAAGGTCGACGCGTTCAAGGCCCTGGTCCTCGCCCGCCCGGGCTCGGTGCGGTCGGACGTCGAGGACGACATCGCCACTCCCCGGGCGCTGCTGGCCGACCTGAAGAGGCTCGACCTGTCCGCGGCGGACACCGCCCGCGTCACGGCGATCGACGCCGCCTACGAGGACTACATGGCCAGCATCTCCACGTTCGTGGACCGCGCCGTCTCGCACCAGCAGGCGATGCAGTCGCACGCCGGTGAGATCCAGGCCGCGAACGACAAGACCGACGCGATCCTCGGCAGCGCGATCGACCGGCTGGACGCGGAGGGCAAGGCCGAGGCCACGCATCTCGACGGCACCGTCGGAACCCTGATCACCGAGATCGTGGTGACCGCGCTGCTGGGCCTCGTGGCCCTGGTGGCGAGCGCGTTCCTGATCGCCCGCAGCATCACGCGTCCGCTCACCGAGAGCGTGCGGGTGCTGCGCGCGTTCGCCGACGGCGACCTGACCCAGCGGCTCGACGAGCGGTCCTCCGCCGAGCTCGGTGAGCTCGAGCGGTCGCTGAACCGGTCCAGCGAGTCGGTCAGCCGGGTCATCGCCTCGGTCACCGGTTCGGCGGATGCGGTGGCGGCGTCCTCGGAGGAGCTGTCGGCGTCGAGCCAGCAGATCGCGGCGGGTGCGGAGGAGACGTCGGTGCAGGCGGGTGTGGTGTCCGCTGCGGCGGAGGAGGTCTCGCGCAACGTGCAGACGGTGGCGGCGGGGTCCGAGCAGATGGGTGCCTCGATCCGGGAGATCGCGCACTCGGCGAACGAGGCGGCTCGGGTGGCCTCGGAGGCGGTGTCGGTGGTGGAGTCGACCAACGAGACGGTGGCGAAGCTGGGTACGTCGAGCCAGGAGATCGGGAACGTGGTGAAGGTGATCACCTCGATCGCGGAGCAGACGAACCTGTTGGCGTTGAACGCCACGATCGAGGCGGCGCGTGCGGGTGAGGCCGGGAAGGGCTTCGCAGTGGTGGCCAACGAGGTCAAGGAGCTGGCGCAGGAGACGGCGCGGGCCACCGAGGACATCGCGCGGCGGGTGGAGGCGATCCAGGCGGACACCGGTGGTGCGGTGGAGGCGATCGGGGAGATCAGCACGATCATCACCTCGATCAA
>JAICLD010000008.1 GCA_025927595.1 Nocardioidaceae bacterium
ATGGTGATGACTCCACGCATTGGTGCCGACTTCGTGCAGTGGCCGTCCGCGCCGAACGACAAGACGCTGGGAGTCGTCGACTTCTCGATCTTTCCGCACCTGGACGTCTTCCCCGAGAACACCCTGGCCGCGGCGGAGCGGTGGGCCCTCGACCTCGCGTATCCGGCGTACGTGATGGACGACCAGACGGCGATCACGGTGGCCGATGGCACGACCGAGGTGGTCTCCGAGGGACGGTGGAAGCTTCTCGCCTCGCCGCGGACGAGCAGACCAAGGTGACGGTCGCTCAGCGACGGCTCCAAGCGCCCTCCGTGACACGCCGGTGTGCCATAGCCGCATGTCGGTGCACCGGAACTCCGGATCTGCTTGCTATGCCCGCTGAGCGGGCGACCTGGCGCGTCGCATCACCCACCATCGGCAAGGCCCAGGAGCCCTACTGTCCGTCGTTCGCGTTCGGCTTCTCGGCGATGAGCTGGATGAGGTTTCCGCAGGTGTCGTCGAAGACGGCAATGACGGCAGCGCCGATGTCGGTGGGTGGCTGGGTGAACACGACGCCCTTGCCGGTCAGCCGGGTGTACTCGTCCTCGACGTCGTGGACGGCGAACTGGGCGAGCGGGATCCCGTCCTCGACGAGAGCATCCCGGTACGGCTTGACTGCCGGGTGGCCTGCCGGCTCGAGCAGCAGCTCTGTGCCGTGCGGTGCCTCAGGCGAGACGACTGTGAGCCAGGAGTCCTCGCCTAGCGGCACGTCTCGATGCTTGGTGAAGCCGAGGACGTCGACGTAGAAGGAGAGGGCTTCTCGCTGATCGTCGACGTACAGGCTCGTCAGGTTGATCTTCATGAATCGGTCCTCTCGGTCACGGGCGGCCACCGCCGTGTGATGGTGGACAGGGGGGCGGGGTTGAAGTAGTGGAACTTGGAGCGACCGCGTCGCTCCGTGATGACCAGCCCAGCGGACTCGAGCACGCCGAGATGCTGGGAGATCGCCTGCCGCGTCAGGCCAAGGCCGTGCCGTGTGGTGAGCAGAGAGCACATCTCGAAGAGGGTCTTACCGTCAGAGGTCGCAAGCTCGTCGAGGATCAAACGCCGCGTCTGGTCGTCAAGAGCCCGGAACACATCGACCACGCAGACAGCATAGGCAAGTTCGCACTTGCCTATCGAGTGCAGGCTCGCGGGCCCGCGTCTTTCGCCTCGAAGCGGCGCAGCGTCAAGCCGCCGCCAACGTATCTAGCCATGAGTGGCTGGTCGGGGGATGCCGCGGGGGTCGGATGGGTCAAGGCGCGCCGGCGGCGCTGGTGGCGAGCAGTTCCGCGACGGGCGTGGTCGGCAGATCAGGAATGATCGTGCGGGTGTCGTCGACCGCGGGCGACAGGGTTTCCATGGCCAACGCGACTTGGGCCTGGCGGCCGGCGCGACCTGGCAGCAACGCGGTGATGCGCAGGGCCGCTGCTGGTAGGTGTCGCGGGGAGCCGGGCCACCCACGTGCGTCCATGAGGCGCCGGGCGAGGTCGGTCATGCTGATCCGCTCGGGGCCGCAGAGGGTGTAGACGGCCCCGCGCAGCGGCGCCTGTTCGATGACTCGGACCACGAGCGCGGCGACGTCGCCTACCGCGACCCAGCCCGTCGGGGTGACTCCGCGACCGAGGACCAGCGGTCGGTGGGAGCGCCGCGCGGTCGTGGCGAGGAGCTCGATCCACAGATCGGCGAATGCCTCCGGGCGGATGACCGTCCCCCGCACGCTGGATCGGTGGAGGCACTGCTCGGCCTCGAACTTGGCCCGGAACAGTGCCATCGCGCTGTCTGGTTCGGCCCCTGCGACCGAGACCAGGACGACTTCTGCCCCGACTCTTTCCGCGGCTCGGACCAACACCTCGTTGCCGGCCAAGTCGACCTGCGCCGGATCGACGAACGGGAACCCGGTGACGGCGGAGACGACGACGTCCACGCCGACCAGCGCCCGCTCGAGCACGGCCGGATCCGTCACGGACCCGCGGGCGACGTCGGCCCGCGCGGCCTCCTCCGGGATCGGCCGCCTACCACGGGCGAGGATCCGCACCCGATGTCCCCGGGCGAGAAGGCCGTCGGTCACTCGTGAGCCGAGCCTGCCGGTTCCCCCGACGACCAGGATCACTGCCCACCACCAGGCACGAGGGAGGCCACGAACGCACCAGCGCTCGTCCTGTCCTCGACCACGGGCTCCATGTAGAACCGGCAGGACCGGGCCCGGTCGTCCTCGACGCGGAAGACCATCACTCCCCGCGCCAGGTGCCGGCTCCCGTCCCGGCGGGTCCCGGTCATCTCCCACTCGCTCCACACCTGGCCGTCGACCACGGCCTCGCGCAGCAGGGACGCGACCAGGTCCGGGACGGCGGCCAGGATCCCGGTCCAGTTGCGCCGTACCTGCTCGGTGCCGACGAACCCCCGCGCGGGATGGCACGGCGTCTCGTTGACGTAGTCGGGCGTGAAGCAGCCGACGATCCGCTCCACGTCATGGGCGTTGGTGGCCTCGAGGACCCGGGTCAGGAAGGGACAGCGCGCCATGACGGCTCCAGTGGGTATATTCGGATACAGCGAGATGTATCCAAAAGGAGTGTGAGCCGGTTGTCGCAGCCCGTCAAGACCCGGACCTACGACGTCAGCGGTCGACGCGCCGCGGCCCGGCAGCGGCGGGAGAAGATCCTGGACGCTGCCTCGGAGCTGATGATGCGGGATGGCTATGCGGCCACGACGATCGCTGGTATCGCCTCGGCCGCCAGTGTCTCGCCCGAGACCATCTACAAGACCTTCGGTGGCAAGACCGGCGTCGTGCGAGCCCAGTTCCACCGGGCCCTGGACGGCACCGGCACCTTGCCCGCCGAGGAGCGATCCAACCGGCTACGCGGAGTCTCCACCGGCCATGAGCTCGTCGCCGGTTGGGCTCAGCTTGCCAGCGAAGTCGCACCCCGCGGAGCACCGCTGCTGATGCTGCTGCGGGACGCGGCGGCGAGCGACCCTCAGGCACGATCGGTCCTGGCGGAGATCGACGACGCCCGGGTGGTCCGCATGCGCGACAACGCACGCGCCCTCATCGCGACCGGGGACGTTCGTCCGGACCTCACCCTGACCGACGTCACCGACGTGCTCTTCGCCCTGTCCTCAGCCGAGATGTACGAGCTCCTGGTGATCCGCCGCGGCTGGACTGCACGCCGCTTCGCCCGGTTCCAGAGCGAGGCCACGGCAGGCGCCCTTCTCAACCCCATTCGAAGAACCGATCCCACCCACCCTCGACGTCACTGAGCAGTCAGCGCAGCCGACCCAAACCAACCGCAGGCGAGGCGCGACCTTCCGCCGCGTAGCGACGCCAGCCTTACGGGTGGGTTGGCGGCGAGGCCTTTCGTCGTCGTCCGCCGAACCGTGGATGGCATAGTTGCCTGATGAGCGACTGGCCGGTCACCGAGGGCGTTCTGGAGCTGGGCGACCTCGAGGTTGAGCGCGGCGGCGTCATCCATGGCGCCCGGCTCGCGTGGCAGGCGCACGGCACCCTCAACTCCGCCAAGGACAATGCGATTGTCTACCCGTGCAGCTATACGGCCACCCACGAGGATCTTGCCGAGCTCGTCGGCCCTGACCTGATCCTGGACCCCGAGAAGTGGTTCATCGTCATCCCCGACATGTTCTCCAACGGGCTGTCCTCGAGCGCAGCGGACGACCCCGAATTCCCTGCTGTCGTCACCGCCGGCGACAACGTCCGCGCCCAGCGACGCCTGCTCCAGGAGCAGTGGGGCATCGGCCGGGTCGCCGCGGCCTACGGCTTCTCGATGGGCGCGATCCAGGCCTACCACTGGGCATCGATGTTCCCCGACGTCGTCGAGAGGGCGATCGTGGTCTGTGGAAGCGCGCGGACTGCGCCCCACAACAAGGTGTTCCTCTCCGGGCTGCTGAGGATCCTCGAGGCCGCCCCCGAGCACCTCGGCAGCGGCCGGTTCTCGGGCGAGCCGGCGGCGGCTCTGCGCGCCTTCGGCCACGTCTACGCCGGCTGGGGCCTGAGTCAGGACTTCTACCGCGAGGAACTCTTCCGCACGGTCCTCGGGGCGCCCGATCTGGAGACCTATCTGCGCACCGACTGGGAGGCCGGGTTCGCGAGCAGCCGAGCGGCCAACCTGTACGCCCAGGCGATGACGTGGTCCGAAGCCGACATCAGCAACGGCGGCGAGCTGTCCGCCACACTCGCCGCCATCCGGGCGCGCGTCCTCCTCCTGCCCAGCGAGACCGACCTCTACTTCCGCGTGGCAGACAACGCCGCCGAACTACCGCACCTTGCCTCCGCCGAGCTGCTGCCGATCCCCAGCATCTGGGGCCACCGCGCCGGCAACCCTGCGGGGCTACCGGCCGAGCTCGCCTTCGTGCGCACGGCCGTGCAGCGGTGGCTCGGGACCTGACCGGACGAGTACGCAGCATTCCGCCGGCTGTCGAGGCATCGCAACGACGGTGCACGCGTGCCGTTCCAGCCCGACGCGATGACTGCGCGCAGCTCGTTGCGTTGCGTATCGAGAGATGGGTTGCGCATCCTGGAACACGTCTTGACACCGCGTGTGACGCAAGTCACAGTGCCTGTACCTCTTGCCTCGCCTCTAGGAGACCACGATGGGAGCTCACCCCGTCGAGTTGAAGAAGGGCCTCTCGCAGCGTCATCTGACGATGATCGCGATGGGCGGTGTGATCGGGGCCGGCTTGTTCGTCGGGTCCGGCGTGGTGATCTCCGAGACCGGCCCGCCGTCGTTCATCAGCTATGCGCTGAGCGGCTTCTTGGTGATCATGGTCATGCGGATGCTCGGTGAGATGGCCGTGGCGAACCCGTCCACGGGCTCCTTCGCGGACTACGCCCGCACGGCGCTGGGCGGCTGGGCAGGCTTCTCGGTCGGCTGGCTGTACTGGTACTTCTGGGTGATCGTCATCGGCTTCGAAGCGGTCGCCGGTGCCAAGGTGGTCCAGTTCTGGCTGCCCGGGATACCGCTGTGGCTCGCATCGCTGGTGCTGATGTCGCTGATGACTGCCACGAACCTGTTCTCGGTCAGCTCGTTCGGTGAGTTCGAGTTCTGGTTCGCCGGCATCAAGGTCGCCGCCATCGTGCTGTTCCTGGTGATGGGGGTCTTGTACGTCGTGGGCGTCTGGCCCGGCAGGGGCTTCGACGTCAGCAACCTCACGGCGCATGGCGGGTTCTTCCCGGCAGGGTCGGCGGCGATCTTCTCCGCGATCCTGGTGGTCATCTTCTCGATGACGGGCGCGGAGGTCGCCACGATCGCCGCCGCGGAGTCGCCGGATCCAGGCAAGGCGATCCGGAGATCGACGAACTCGGTGATCGGACGTATCGCCGTCTTCTACGTCGGCTCGGTCTTCCTGGTCGTGTGCATCGTCCCGTGGAACTCCAAGCACCTGGCCGCCTCACCGTACGTCGCCGCGTTCCAGGCGATGAACATCCCGGGGGCCGCGGACATCATGAACGCGGTGGTGCTGACCGCGGTGCTCTCGTGCCTGAACTCGGGGTTGTACACCTCGTCGCGGATGCTGTTCGTGCTGGCGGCTCGCCGCGAGGCGCCTCTGAGCCTGATGGCGGTGAATCGGGCCGGCGTGCCCATGGGGGCGATCCTGGCGTCGTCGGTGGTGGGCTTCCTCTGCGTGATCGCGGCGGCGATCTCACCGGACACGGTCTTCATCTTCCTGCTGAACTCCTCGGGCGCGGTCATCCTGTTCGTCTACGTGCTGATCTGCATCTCGCAGATCGTGCTGCGCCGTCGTACCGATCCGGATCGGCTCGTCGTCAAGATGTGGCTGTTCCCGGGCCTGTCGATCTTCGTGGCGGCCGGCATCATCGCGATCCTGGCCCAGATGGCGTTTGACGCGAAGGCTCGACCGCAGCTGCTGGAGAGCCTGGGCGCCTGGGCGGTCGTGGTGGTGCTCTACTTCGTCACCAAGCGGGTGGTCGAACGCCACCCGACCGACGCAGCGCCGATCGCTGAGCCGGCCGCACCCGCCTCGCGAGTGCTGGTGCTGGCCAACGAGACGGTCGAGGGCCGCGAGCTCCTGGAGGAGCTGAGGTCCATCGACCGTGCCGGTCGCGCGAAGTACTACGTCTGCGTGCCGGCCAACCCGATCGACACCGGTACGGCGATGTACGAGGGCGCGGTCTACATGTGGGACGCCACGGTCCAGGCCGCCCAGGAGCGGCTCGAGCGCACCCTGGCGGTCCTGCGCTCGGAGAAGCTCGACGCCGAGGGGGAGCTGGGCAGCTTCAAGCCGCTGAAGGCGTTGGAGGACGCCGTGGGGCACTTCAAGCCCGACCGCCTGGTCATCTGCACCCTGCCGGAAGATCGATCGGCCTGGCTGCGCTTCGACATCGTGGACCGGGCACGCGAGAGCTACCGGCTCCCGGTGACCCACGTCGTCGTCGATCCCGCGACCGTGCCCGTCTGAGTGCCCCGGACATGACGATCTTGATCGGGCTCGCACCCGGCCAGAAGGACGACGCGGCCCTGCACCTGGGCGGGATGCTGGCCCGCTCGACAGGCGAGGACGTCATCGTGCTCGCCGTCGTACCAGCACCCTGGCCGCCGGACCCGTACCAGGCGGACAAGGAGTACCTCGCCCACCTCGAGGGTCGAGCGGACAAGGCGCTCACCCGTGCCCGGACATATCTGGGGACCACAATCCCGAGCGTGGAGTGCCTGCTGCTCCAGGCGGAGTCGGTGGCGGCGGGGCTGCTGCATGTGATGGAGGAACGGCAGGTGAGCTCGGTCGCTCTCGGATCGTCCTCGACCGGGCTTCTCGGGCGAGTCATGCTCGGCGGCGTGGCCGGGCGCATCCTGCACGCCACCGATCTGCCCATTGTCGTGGCTCCCCGGGACTTCCACGAAGGCAGGGCCACTCGGATCTCCCGGGTGAGCGTGGCGTTCGGCCGCGCCGACCACGACGGTGGACTCGTAGCCCGCGCCGCCGCGGCGGCGCAGCACTTGTCCGCGCCGCTGCGAGTCGTCTGCTTCGCGGTCCGGCCGATGGCCGAGTACGTGGGCGCCATGGAGCCGAGCAGCGAGCAGCTGGTCGTGGACGAGTGGTTGCAGCGACTGGAGGACGACATCGCCACAGCGCTGGCCACCGCGGGCCGCCGAAGCGGACCTGCCGACGGGCCGACCACGACCGCGACCCGGGTCGAGACGGTTCTCGGCCAGGGAGGCTCGTGGGCGGAGGCGTTGCACGACGTCGCCTGGAGCGACGGAGACCTGCTCGTCGTCGGCACCAGCCACGGGCCGCTGAGCCGGTTCTTCCTCGGCTCTCACGCCGCCAAGATCGTCCGCAACTCACCCGTCCCGGTGATGCTGCTGCCCCGCGGGCACGAGGGTGGGCTGACGCAGCAGGAGGATGCCCACGGGTGATGCGGCCCCACCCGCGCGGCCAGGCGGAGCTCCTCGATGATGGTGGCGTGCCACCACGAACGGCCACTGACCGCCCGACCACCGAGGTGTGGCGCGGCCTCACCATGGTGTGTCTCGCGGGAACGATCTGGGGCACGATCGGTCCAGCCGTCCGGCTGGTGCACGAGGGATCGCCGCTCTCACCGCTGACGATCAGCGCCTACCGGGCGATGGCTGCTGTCACGACGCTGTCCCTCGCGGCGTTGGCCACGGGCCGCCTGCGCGCGTGCCTCTCCTTGGCCAGCCACCACTGGCGCCGCGTGGCGGTCGTGGGGTCGTTGACCGCGACCTTCCAGCTGCTGTTCTTCGTGGCCGTCGTCACCGCCGGCGTCAGTGTGACGACCGTCGTGTCCTTGGGCTTCGCCCCTGTGCTGCTGCTCGTCGTCACCAGCGCCCGGCGCAGGCGGCTCCCCTCCCCGGGGCAGGTCTTCACCGTCGCGACGGCCCTGCTGGGGCTGCTGCTCGTCGGTGTCGCCGGCCTCGTCGACCACGTGCAGAACGCCGCCCTCGGCATCCCCGCTGCGCTGGGATCCGGGGCCGCGTATGCGCTGTCAGCGGATCTCGCTCCGCCGCTGTCCCAGCGGCACGACGGGCTCACCGTCAGCACCCTGACCATGTCCGTCGCGGCGGGGCTGCTCGTGCCGGTGGGGTTCGTCGCGGCGCACCTCCGTGGCGAGGCGTTGGCGACCACCGACGCCAGGTCGTGGCTGCTCATGGTCTATCTCGGCGTTGTGACGATGGCCTTCGCCTACGTGCTGCTGTTCGCCGGACTCCGCACCACAGCGAGCGGAGCCGCGGTCGTGGCCACGCTCCTCGAGCCCGTCACCGCCGTCCTGATCGCCGTCTCGTTCCTGGGTGAGCGGCTCACCCCGACCCTCGCCATGGGGTCGCTGCTCATCATCGCCGCCATCGCAGGCTCGGGACGCCAGCCGCAGAAGCTGCCGCCTCAGTGAGGGGCCCTTCCTGCTCCCGCACCGCACTCGAGCAGCGCGCCCCAGCCGGTCGCTGCGGTCAGCTCGCCGCCGCTCACTTTCCCGGTTCCACCGCACAAGGGCCGGCGTTTCTTTACAGTTGATCGAGGACAAAACACCCACCGCCGTCGCTACCTGTCCCTACCCCCACGCTCGCCGCAGCCGCCGAGGCGCGGAGACCAGCCCTCACGCCCCCACACGCCGACGGTGACGCCTGCCGGAACGAGCTCGCTCATCCAGCCGCCGAGGCCAAGGCGTCGTGCACTCCCGCGGGCGCCGTCCCTGACTTCCTGCCTCACCCACGTCGTCGGTCGACGACACATGACGAAAGGACCTCCGTGTCCAGGTCTCCCAGCTCTCCCAGCTCGGCAGCGCATCCCCCGCGTCCCGAGCGGCGTCGTCTCATGTCGCTGCTGCTCGCGCTCCTGGCCGGCGCCCTCACCCTCGGCGGCCTCACGCTGACTGCTGCACCGGCGAACGCTGCGACCGACACCACTCCCGTCTTCAGCGACACCGCGGGCACCATCGTCGTCACGGCCGGCCAGTACTTCGAGAACCGCGACTTCGTCCCCGTCGCCCCCTCGGACCTGTCGAACATCACCGTCGACATGTGGTCCGGCGACTGGTACACGACGCTCACCATCGCCAAGGACGGCACGATCAGCGGCTACGTGCCCGCCGGGCGCGCCTTCGACGCCACGCTGTTCGCCAGGAACGACGACACCGGCCAGTACACGACGCACGGCATCCACGTCATCTCCCAGCAGCCGGCACAGCTCTTCGCTCCGTCCTCGGCCAGCGTCACCGCCGGCCAGCCGAGCACTATCGACGTGTACGCCTGGGGCTTCCCGACCCCGACCCTGACCGCGGAGTCGCTGCCCGACGGCATGGCCCTCACTGCCCAAGACGACAGCCACTGGACCATCTCCGGAACCCCGGCCACCGGCACCGTCGGCGTCCACCACGTGACAGTGCGGGCCACCGCGGACGGCATGCCGGACGTGACGCAGCCGATCGACCTGACGGTCGCCGCGCCGGCCTTCGACTCGTCCCCGACCCCGACGCTCTCGAACGTCGACACCCCGCACGTCGGTGACGCGCTGACCGTCGACCCGGGCACCGTGAACCCGCAGCCGGACGCACTCAGCTACCAGTGGTACCGCAACGGTGACGCCATCGACGGCGCGACCACCCCCAGCTACGACGTCATCCCCGCCGACGCCGGAACGCGGCTCAAGGTCGCTGTCACCGCTCACAAGACCGGCTACTCCGACGCGAGCGGCACCTACGAGAGCGCACCGGTGCTGCCCGGCGACCAGGCGGAGCCCAGCGCCCCGCAGATCGGTGGGACTCTCACCGTCGGCCACACACTGAGCGTCGACCCCGGCACCGCGGCCCCTGAGGCCGACACCATCACCTACCAGTGGCTGCGCGACGGCACCGACATCCTCGGCGCCACCGACGGCTCCTACCAGCTGGGCGCCGCCGACGCCGGCCACCACGTCACCGCCACCGTCACCCGCCACCGCGCAGGCTACCGCGACAAGATCACCGACGCGGCCACCGTCGGGACAGTCGCCCGCGGCACCCTCGCGCTCACCCCGACCCCCGACGTGACCGGTATCCCGCAGGTCGGGAACCGGCTCTCCGCCGAGCTCGACCCGACGACGGTCACCTACCTGGACGACCTGAACTCCGACGGCAGCCAGATCACCTACCAGTGGCTGCGTGACGGTGAGGGGATCGACGACGCGACCAGCGACTCCTACACCGCGACCGCCACTGACGCCGGCCATGACCTGTCCGTGAAGGCCACGGTCACCGTCGACGGCTACGACCCGGCTACCGGTACGAGCACGCCCGCCCGGGTCGCGAACGCCACCTTCGCCTCGGTCCCGGTCCCGACCGTCTCCGGCACCGCGACGGTCGGGCAGCAGCTGACCGTCCACCAGGACGCGACCACCCCGGCCGCGCAGCACACCACCTACCAGTGGCTGCGCGACGGTGCGGCGATCGCCGCGGCGACCGGCGAGACGTACACCGCGACCGCCGCCGACCTCGGTCACGTGCTCGCGGTCACCGCCACCGTCACCGCCGACGGCTACGACACCGCCACCGCGACGTCGGACTCCACGGGCGAGGTCGTCCGCGGCATCCTGGCGTTCACTCCGGCCCCCAGCCTGGCCGGCGTGTCGCAGGTCGGAGGCCGGCTCTCCGCCGACCTTGACGCCACCACGATCGGCTACCTCACGGACCTGGGCGCCCTCGAGGCCGTCACCTACCAGTGGCTGCGGGACGGTGAGCAGATCGGCGGCGCGACCAGCGACTCCTACAACCCGACCGCTGTCGACGCCGGCCATGACGTCTCCGTGGACGTCACCGTCACCGTCGACGGCTACGACCCGGTGAACGGCACGAGCACCGTCGCCCGTGTCGTGAACGCCGCCTTCGCCGCGGTCCCGGTCCCGACCGTCTCCGGCGCCGCCAAGGTCGGCCAGCAGCTGGCCGCCCACCAGGGCGCGACGACCCCGACGGCTCAGCACACCACCTACCGGTGGCTGCGCGACGGTAGGGAGATCACCGGCGCGGCCGGCGACACCTACACCGCAACTCACGCCGACCTCGGTCACCTCCTCGCGGTGACGACAACAGTGACCGCTCCCGGGTACGACGCGGTCAGCACCAGCTCGGCTCCCACGGCGAAGGTCGCGCCGAACGCCGCACCGTCGGTCGCTCTGCACGAGGCCACCACCCACCTGGTCATCGGGCACAGCACCACGCTGAGGTGGTCGACCACCGACGCCGACTCCGTGTCGCTGAGTGGGACCTCGCCGACCCGGGTGGCAGCGTCCGGCACCAGGACGGTGAAGCCGACCCGGGTCGGCCGCCACACCTACACGCTGACCGCGACCAACACGGCCGGCACCACGACCGCGGTGGTCACCCTCGACGTCGCGCTGCCGGCCGCCAAGCTGCATGTCACTTCGGACAGGAGGCTGGTGCTGCGCAACGGCGTCGTCAAGGTCGCAGCCTCCGGCCTGAACCGCGGCGAGCGCTACACGCTGACGCTGGGCGGAGCCCGGGTCGCGTCCGGTGCCGCATCCACCACGGGCCACCTGACCCGCACGGTGCGCGTGCCTCGTTCAGCCGCCGCCGGCAACGACTCCCTGGTCGTCACCGGCAGCCAGCAGAACCGGACCGGCTCGGTGAAGGTGCAGGTGCTGACCGCCAAGCACCTCACGCTCATCCCGGCGTCGCGGATCGTGCGCGCCAGCCACGTCACCTCGGCCACCGTTGCCGGGCTCGCAGCCGGTGAGAGGGTCGTGGTCACGTACCGCGGCGTCAAGGTGAGCGGTGCCCACGCGCACGCGAACGTGCACGGCCGCTACTCGGTGCGGTTCAACGTGCGTCGCGACTGGGGCTGGAGGGTGCTGAGCGCCCACGGTGCCGGCTCGACGCGTTCCGCCACCACCAGGATCGCCGTGTACCCGTACGACAGCTGAGCAGCCAACAGGCAAGCCACCTGGTAGCAACACCGGCACCGGTCCCCACGCAGGGGGGCCGGTGCCGTGTGCGTTGCCCGGTGGTGGCGCCGTCCCGCGTGACGCCGCAGCGCGCACCCTCCCACCATCGGTCCTTCCCGGACTCGTCGACCCGAGCGGACGAGCTAGTGCTTCGACTGCTTCGGGGCCTTGGCTCGTGCCCGCTCCACCGCCGGGCCGACCCAGGCATCGAGAGCGTCCGCATCTGGGAGGTCCGCCGCGGCGACGAGAACCACGCCGCCCATGGTCCGCTCCCCCATCATGGCCGGGCGAGCGCCCCGCTCGAGTGCCTCGTCGACGCCGTCCTTGCCGACGTGGACCATCAGATCACCATCGCCGGCACCGACGGCCATGTGGGTGTTCACGGTCCAGCAGAGGCCACCGAACATCTTGATCTCTCGATATCCCGCCGACCCGGCCGCAGCGTCGACTGCGGCCCGGATCCTGCCGGCCAAACCCTCGTCATAGCTCATGTGCGCCTCCAGCGCCCTTGCCGTCTCGCATCAGCAAGCGACCGACCGACACTGCCTCCGTGAGCCGCCCTCGTCCTCGGACGAGGTCACGAGGCCGCTGTGGACCGAGCCTAGCTCGTGGCCAGGGTGGGTCATGGCCGAGCTCTGCGAGCTGCCGGCCCGGCAGTAGGCACGCAGGCGCTCGCTCCGTATCTGACATCGGGGGCGGCCGACCCTCAGGACGTGCCCGGAGGGCCGCCCAGCACCCTCGGCACGTACTCGACCAGCTGGATCTGGCCGTCGAAGGTGCGGCTGTCGGTCATGTCGAGGGCGACGTCGGGGTAGCCGTCGTAGATCCGCTCACGGCCGGTCACCCCCGTGATCACCGGGAACATCACCACCCGGAACCGGTCGACGAGGCCGGCCTCCAGCAGCGATCGGCACAGCGCAAGACTGCCGATGGTGCGCATCGACCTGTCGCCGGTGTCCTTCATCTCCCGCACATGGTCTGCGGCGTCCCCGGCGACCAAGGTCGAGTTCTCCCACTGCAGCGGTTCGGTCAGGGTGCTGGAGAAGACCACCTTGGACATGCCTCCCAGCACGTCCGTCCCCGGCTCACCCGACTTGGTGAAGTCGTACATGAGCCGGTAGGTGTTCGCGCCCATCAGGACCAGGTGGTCCCTTTCGGGGCTCTCGCCCAGCCAGGCGAGGTACTGCGGTCCTTCCATGCCCCACCAACCGGGCCAGCCTTCAGCGGAGGCGTACCCGTCGAGCGAGGTGATGAAGTCGACGACAAGCTCAGGCATCGGACACTCCCTCCCGCGTCGCCACCAGTCTGCACCCGCGGCTGAGGCACAGCCAGACCCCGGCGTCAGCGGCGAGCACGATGAAGGGCGATGGCCACGAGCACCGCCAGCACCGCCGCGGCCACCGATCTGGCGGGAACACGCCCGTGGGTACGCCGCCCGCACACCGCCTGGTCCGCCTTCTTGCGGGGCATGCCCGTCCCGTTCGCATCACCCTCATGTCGTCCTGTCGACCCACCTGCGTCCATGTGGTACGACGCTTGCCATGGGCGGCTGCACAATTCTGATCCGAAGCCTCTCGGATCCGGAGATCCGAGAGGCAAGCGACGACCGGCTCGTCGGCATAGAACTCAGGTGGGACTGCTGCTGATGCTCGGCGAACGACGTGCGACTGCGAGTGCCGATGGCACGGTCATCTCAGTGGTGACGGCCGGCAGCGGTGCACCATTGCTTCTGGTGCATGGAGGGATGACCAGCTCGGCACGCTGGGAGCCTGTGTGGTCGTTCCTGACCGCTCGGCATGAGGTGACGGCGATGGACCGCCGCGGCCGGGGCGGCAGCGGCGACCACCAGCCCTACAGCCTGGACCGCGAGTTCGAAGACATCACCACCGTGGCGGGTGATCTCGCCCAACGCCACGGTGGTCCGGTCGACGTGCTCGGGCACAGCATCGGCGCGGTGTGCGTCCTGGGTGCGGCAGCCACCGGTGCGCCGTTTCGTCGCATCGCGCTGTACGAGCCACCCGGACCGCAGACGGTGCCGCACGACTGGGTCGAGCGGGTGACCGCGATGGTGGCCGCTGGGAGCTACGGCCGGGCGATGGCCAGCTTCCTCATCGACGTCATCGGCCTCGCCCCCGCGACCGTGGCGAGTCTGCGCGACTCCCCCGTCGCCCACGACTCCCTCGACATCGTCGCCACCACCCTCGTCCGCGAGGCGCAGGCCCTCACAACCGTCGATCTCGACCGGCTCGCACAGCGGGTTGCCCAACCGGTACTGCTCCTGCTCGGCACCGAGTCGCCCGGCTGGGCAGTGGCCATCACGAGCCACCTCATCGACACCCTGGCCGATTCCATCCTGGTGTCCGTCGACGGCCACGGCCACGAAGGCGTCGACACCGATCCTCGACGCGTCAGCGCCGAGGTCACCTCATTTCTTGCACGATGACACACGGCCACACCGACGACCCACTCCGGCCTCGACCTGCCCACCAGATGGATGCGGGACCCGATCGCGCTACCTGGGGCCGCGCCCCGTGGCGCCGTCCAGCAGCTCTCGTGCGGCATCGAGGTGGCCGGCGTGGCGTGCGGTCTCCTCGATCATGTGCAGGATCACCCAGCGAAGATCGGTGATGGGCTCGTCCGGCCAGTCGAGCCCATGCTCGCCGAGCAGCGCCGCATGCAGCTCATGTGTTCGCAGGACCTCGTTCGAGATACCGCATTGACGGCGATACTGCTCGACCACCGCGGCGCCGGAATGCTCTGTGACGAACGGCGCCTCGGGATCGAAGGGCGGGTCCTCGATGCCGTCGTCCCAGCTCACTCGAGGTCGGGTCCCGAGGACGACCCACTGGAACCACATGGCCTCGGCACCAGCCAGGTGCCGGACCAGCCCGATGGGCGTCCAGCCCGACGGAAGGGCGGGCGTGTGCAGCTGAGCCTCGTCCAAGCCCTCGATGATCGCCAGCACGGCACTGCGCTGCTGGTCCAGAAAGTGCTGCAAGCGATCGCGCTCGCTGGTCACAGACTCACTCACGGGCCGACTCTAGGACAGCCGACGCCACCTCCATCGTCACGGAAACTCCATCTCGCTCAGTTCCGCCAGGGGGTCCTACTGACCCCGGTACTGGAGCTCGGCGGCGACGACGACCGGTAGGTTCAGCGGCAGTGCCGCCACGCCGATCGCGGTCCTGGCGTGTTGCCCGACGTCCTTCCCGAAGACGTCGAGAACCAGCTCGGAGAAGCCGTTGACCACGGCAGTGGTCGCCGCGAAGCCGGGCGCAGCCGCGACGAAGCCGGTCACCGTCACCCATGCGGTGATGCGATCAAGATCGCCAGTCGCAGCGCGGATGCTGGCGAGGACGGACAACGCCGCGAGGCGGGCGGAGCCCTTCGCCTGCTCGGGACTCACCTCTGTGGGAACCTGTCCGAACGGGCCGGCCGGTGAGCCATCGGGATTCTGCGGACCGTGACCAGAGACAAGAACGCGGTCGCCGAGCAGGCGGACCCAGCTGAACGCCGTATCGACGCCCAGGGGCATCTTCGGGGGATCCGGCAGCACCAACCCGAGCTCCTGCAGACGGCTCTCGAACATCCCCCGATCGTTCCACAGGATCAGCTCGCGTGCCGATCCCAGGCGGTCCCCTCAAGGCCGGCTGACGGGGAGCAGCGACTCGATGGCGCGGCGGGTCGTCCATCGCGGCGTAGGCGGCCGCCCCGCCGACGAGCATGCCGAGGCTGGCGCCGGTCCGTGCGGGGAAGCCAGCAGCCCAGGATGATGGTCCGATGGACCTCGAGCCGTACCGCGGTGAGCTGGTGGCGTCCTGCTACCGCATGCTGGGCTCCTTCCACGAGGCAGAGGACGCGGTGCAGGAGACGCTGCTGCGGGCCTGGAGGGCACGCGACCGGTACGACCCCTCCCGCGCGTCGGTGCGGACCTGGCTGTACCGGATCGCGACCAACGTGTGCCTGACGGCGTTGGAGGGACGCGCGCGTCGTCCGCTGCCGTCCGGGCTCGGCGTGCCGAGCGACGACCCCGGGGCGCCGCTGGTGCCGGCGCTCGATGTGCCCTGGCTGGAGCCGTTCCCCGACGCGCGGTTCGACCTGGAGGCGCGCGCCGACCTGCGGCTCGCCTGGATCGCGGCCGTGCAGGTCCTGTCGGCGCGGCAGCGCGCCGTGCTCGTGCTGCGCGACGTGCTGGCGTTCACCGCCGCCGAGGTGGCCGAACAGCTCGGGACCACGGTCGCGGCCGTCAACAGCTCGCTGCAGCGCGCCCGTGCGGCCGTCGCCGGCGTGGGCGATGCCGGGACGGTCACCGAGTCGGACGATCCAGGGGCGCGGGCCGTGGTCGCGCGGTACCGGCGTGCCTTCGAGGCGGCCGACGTGCCCGCGCTGGTGCGGCTGCTGGCCGACGACGCGGTCCTCGAGATGCCCCCGGTGCCGCTGTGGTACCGAGGAAGCCGCGACTACGGCCGCTTCATGGAGCGGGTGTTCGCCCTGCGTGGCCCGGGCTGGGTGCTGCGCGAGCTCACCGCCAATGGCCAGCCCGCACTCGCCGCGTACGCCCCCGCACCCGACGGCACCCACCAGCTGCACACCCTGCAGGTGTTCACGGTCACCGACGACCGGGTCGCGCACAACGTCGTGTTCGCCGACCCGCGTGTCTTCGACGCGTTCCAGCTGCCGCTAGAGGTTCCCGGCGACGAGTCGGGTCCGGCGCGATGAGTCCGGGCGGTGCCGCCGGTACGTACCGGTGAGCACCCGACCCGAGGAGACCCATCGTGAGCGTCATCGTCATCGAGTTCGTCACCCTGGACGGGATCGTGTCCGACCCGGACGGGTCCGCTGGTACGCCGCTCGGCGGCTGGGCCTTCCGGTACGGCCCGGAGTCCGTGGCCGGGGACAAGTTCCGGCTCGGCCGCACGCTGGACGACGGGGTGCTGCTGCTCGGGCGCGCCACCTGGCAGCTGTTCTCGCGGCTCTGGCCCGGCCGCGACGACGACTTCGCCGCCCGGATGAACGCCGTGCCGAAGCTGGTCGCCTCCCGCACCCTGACATCCAAGGAGACGTCGGCGTGGGCGAACTCCCAGGTCGTCGACGGCGACCTGGTCGACACGGTCACCAGCGAACGACGGGACGTGGTCGTCACCGGGAGCCTGAGCGTGGTGGCGCAGCTGATGGCCGCGGACCTGGTCGACGAGTACCGGCTGCTGACGTTCCCGACGGTCCTCGGCACGGGGTCACGGCTCTTCCCGGCCGAGGGGCACCACGCGGACCTGGGCTGCGTCATGGCCGAGCAGGTCGGTGCCGCCGTCCTCACCTGCCACCGCAGGGCCCGCCGGTGACCACCGGCTGCGGGGCGGGTGCGATGCTGTCGTCGTGGCGTGGGTGGGGACCTCGGGGTGGAGCTATGCCCACTGGGACGGCGTGCTCTACCCACCCGGGACACCGCCTGTGGAGCGCCTGGACCTCTACACCCGCGAGTTCGACACCGTCGAGCTGAACGCGAGCCACTACCGATGGCCGCGCGCCTCCTCGTTCGCCAGCTGGCGCAGGCGCCTGCCTCCCGGGTTCCAGATGTCGGTCAAGGCGCCACGAGGGCTGACGCATGCCAAGAGGCTCTACGCGCCCGAGGTCTGGGTGGACCGGATCGAGGCGTCGTGGCACGAGCTCCACGACCGGCGAGCCGTGCTGCTCGTGCAGCTGCCCCCGACCCTGGGACGAGACGACGCGCGGTTGGGCTGGTTCCTCGATCGGCTGCCGTGGTGGGTGAGGGTCGCCGTCGAGCTGCGCCATCCCAGCTGGCACGACGAGGAGGTCTTCGCACTGCTGGAGCGGCACGGCGCGTCGTACTGCGTGATGAGCGGAGCCGGGCTCCCCTGCGTCCTGCGGTCGACCGCGCCGTTCGTGTACGTGCGGCTGCACGGGCCGTCCCACGACTGGCTGTACGGCGGCTCGTACTCCGACGACGACCTGGCGTGGTGGGCCGACCGGGTCCGCGAGTGGGAGGAGTCGGGTCGGGAGGTCTACGCGTACTTCAACAACGACGGGGACGGGAACGCGGTGCGCAACGCGCGTCGGCTGCGTGAGCTGCTGCGCGGTTGAGCGCCGACCGCAATGGCTTGACCTTGACGCTGCGTCAACCCCGCACGCTGTGCCCATGACCTACCGAGACACCGCCATCGAGGTCGCCGGCCTCACCACGTCGTACGGCGACCATGCCGTCCTGCGCGGCATCGACCTCACCGTGCCCACGGGCACCGTGTACGCACTGCTCGGCCCGAACGGCGCCGGGAAGACCACCATGGTCCGCATCCTGTCCACGCTCGTCGCGGCAGACGAGGGCCGGGCGCGAATCGCCGGGTTCGACGTCAGGACCCAGCCCGACCGCGTGCGCCGCTGCATCGGTGTGACCGGGCAGTTCTCTGCGATCGACGAGCTGCTGACCGGCCGGGAGAACCTCCGGCTGATGGCGGACCTCGCGCACCTGGACGCCCGGGAGGCCGGTGCACGGGTGGCCGACCTGCTGGTCCGGTTCGGGCTGGCAGACGCCGCCGGCCGCCGCGCCGCGACGTACTCGGGCGGCATGAGGCGTCGACTGGACCTCGCCATGACGCTGGTGAGCCGTCCGCGCGTGATCTTCCTCGACGAGCCGACCAGCGGGCTCGACCCGCGCAGCCGCCGCGACCTGTGGCAGGTCGTGCGCGAGCTGCTCGCCGGCGGGGTGACGATCTTCCTCACCACCCAGTACCTGGAGGAGGCGGACCAGCTCGCCGACACCGTCGGGCTGCTCGACGGCGGACGCCTGGTCGCGACAGGCACTCCCGCCGAGCTCAAGCTCCGGGCCGGCGGGGAGACGCTCGACGACGTGTTCCTGGCGCTCACCGGCCACGCCGTCGCCACCCCCGCCGACCAGGACGAGAGGCAGGCGGCCCGATGACCACGATCACCTACGCCACCCGCGACTCGGTCACGATGCTGCGGCGCAACCTCAAGCACCTGGTCCGCTACCCGTCGCTGACGCTGACGATCATCGGGATGCCGGTCGTCTTCCTGCTGCTGTTCGTGTACGTCTTCGGCGGCACCATGGGCGCCGGGCTGCCGGGCGGGACCGGCAGCGCTGAGGGCGACGTGTCACGCGCCGACTACCTGCACTACGTCACCCCGGCGATCCTGGTGATGACCGTCGCGTCGGTGGCGAACAGCACCGCCATCGTGGTCGCGAAGGACGCGACCGAGGGGATCATCGACCGGTTCCGGACGATGCCGATCGCCCGGTCGGCCCCGGTGACCGGACACGTGCTTGCCGCGATGGCGCAGACGGTCCTCGCCGTGGTCGTCGTCCTGGCCCTCGCGCTCGCGCTCGGCTACCGCGCTGGCGCCTCGGTGGCCGGGTGGGCCGGCGCCGCCGGCGTCATCGTGCTGACGGGCTGGGCGGTGACCTGGCTGAGCGTCGCGCTCGGGCTGGCCAGCGGCAGCGTCGAGGCCGCCAGCAACGCGCCACTGCCGCTCATCCTGCTGCCCTTCCTGTCCAGCGGTTTCGTGCCCACCGGCTCGATGCCGACCGCCCTGGCGTGGGTCGCGGAGCACCAGCCCTTCACCCCGGTCATCGAGACCCTCCGCGCCTGCCTGGAGGGGCGCGATCCGGGCTCCGACGTCTGGTGGGCGATCGGCTGGTGCATCCTGACAGCCGTGACCTGCTGCTGGTGGGCCGGTCGGCTCTTCGGGCGGGTTCGGGCAGTCTGACCCTCATGATCACCATCAGCCAGCTGGCGGCCTACGCCGGGGTCACGGTGCGCGCGGTGCGCCACTACCACCACGTCGGGCTGATGCCGGAGCCGGCTCGGGACGGCTCCGGCTACCGGACGTACGGCGCCGGCGACGTCGTACGCCTCATCCGCATCCGGACCCTGGCCGAGGCCGGCGTGCCGCTGGGGCGGGTGCAGGCGCTGCTCGACGCCACGCCCGCCGTGTTCAGCGACGCGGTCGCCCAGATCGACGCCGAGCTCCGCACGAGGATCCGCGAGCTGAAGGAACACCGTCGGCGGATCGCCCGGCTCGCCGACGGGGACTCACTCGCGTTGCCACCCGAGGTGGTCGGCTATCTCGACAGGCTGCGCGCCAGCGGCGTGTCGCAGGCGATGGTCGAGGGCGAACGCGACGGCTGGATCCTCATGGCGGCTCGCTGGCCGGAGAGGATCCCCGAGCTCATGGCTGACAAGACGGCTCAGCTGGACGATCCGCGGACCGTGCTGCTGTACCGGCTGCTCGACGAGCTGGTCGAGGTCGGCCTCGACGAGGAGCGGCTGGGTGCCGTGGCGGACCTGCTGGCCGAGATGGCACAGCAGTCGGCGGAGCGCGGGGACCTGGACCGACAGAACGAGGAGCTGAGCGACGACGCGTTCATCGGCCTCATGGACTCGTACGCGTTCGAGGCACACCCCGTCGTGAAGCGCCTCCAGGAGCTGTTGGCAGAACGTGGCTGGACGGGTTGGAGCCGCATCCGACGAGCACCCGGGCCCGGGCAGCGGGCCTGACCGGGAGGGAGACTCGGGAGGGGAGGGACGGTGCACAGCTCTGCGGAGCGCGCGAGGGAACGCTCCTTCGTCCACCGCCATCGGGCCCGGCATCGTGCTGCTCGCAAGGCTCCTGTCGATCCTGGCCGTGCGGCACACGTGCAGGGCGCCCCACTCCAACACTGCCGCGATCACTCGCCGGGTGGTTGGATGCGGCCATGCGCGACAGCCGGAGGAACCGACCGGCTCGGGCGGTCGGGGCGGACCCGCGTGGCGCAGTGGGCCACCGCGAGCGACCGTCGGGCGGCTGCGTCGTCGCCGACGTGGTGGACCTCGTCGACCAGCTGCCAGAGGTCGTCCGCTCGGACAACGGCCGCTACTGGCGGATCACGGTCAGCGACCGCACCTTCGGGTACCTGTGGGAGCCGACCGGCACGGTCGGCCTCAAGCAGACGATCGCCGAGCAGCTGGCGCTCGTCGGCGAACGACCCGAGACGTTCGAGGTCCAGTTCACGTCGGGTGGCTACGGGTGGGTCGTCGTCCGGTTGAGCGGAGTCCAGCGCGACGAGCTGGCCGAGCTCGTCTTCGAGGCCTGGCGACTCACCGCTGCCGCACAGCTGGTCGAGCGTCGCGGTGACCGACTGCCCCGCTGACGCGGGCCGATCACTCGAGCGCGTCCAGCGAGACGCTGAGGTCGGCGGAGGCCGTCATGGTGACCTCTAGTCGGTCCAGTCCCGATGCGGGTTCCTGCCCATGACGTCCCCGTTCGCGGCGCACCCGACACGACCGGGCCCTTGCCGCTCGACCCGGGATGCGTCACTCGACGCAGAGGCAGAACGGGTGCCCGGCCGGGTCGAGGAAGACCCGGAACGTCGTACCGGGCTGGTGCTCGTGCTTGGTCGCCCCCAGCCCGAGCACCGCTACCTCGGCGGTGTCCAGGTCGTCGACGACGACGTCGAGGTGCATCTGCTGGGGCACCTCCTGGGCCGGCCACCGAGGCGGCGTGTAGTCCTCGACCTGCTGGAAGCACATGCACTGGCCGTAGTCGGCTCGGGCCTCCGCCCAGTCCGGGGAGACGTCGACCTTCCAGTCCAGCATCGCGCCGTAGAACCGCGCGAGGGTGCCGGGGTCGGGGCAGTCGATGACGATGCTGGGAAAGCGTGCGATGGCCATGCCACGGCATGATGGCACGGTGCTCGACCTCCACGCCCACAGCGGACCGCTCGTGCTCGACGGCGGCCTGTCCACGGCGCTGGAGGAGCTGGGCGTGGCGCTCGACGGGTCGCTGTGGACGGCTCGCCTGCTGGGCGAGGACCCGGGACGGATCGCGGAGGCGCACCGCGCCTTCTTCCGCGCCGGCGCCCGGGTCGCGACGACCGCGAGCTACCAGGTCAGCGTGGACGGCCTCGTCGCGGCCGGCTACGACGCTGCGGAGGCGCGTCGGCTGGTCACCCGCAGCGTGACCATCGCGCGCGAGGTGCGCGACGAGCTCGCCGGGACGCGGGAGGGGCTGCTGGTCGCCGCCTCGGTCGGCCCGTACGGCGCGGTCCTCGCCGACGGGTCGGAGTACCGCGGCCGGTACGGCGTGCCGCCGGCGCGGCTGCGCGACTTCCACGGGCCCCGCCTCGAGCTGCTCGCCGCGGCCGGACCGGACCTCCTCGCCGTCGAGACGATCCCGGACAGCGACGAGGCCGAGGTCCTGGTGCCGCTGCTGGACGACCTCGGCGTGCCTGCCTGGTTCAGCTACTCGGTGCGCGGCGACGCGACCAGCGCCGGGCAGCCGCTGTCCGAGGCCTACGCCGTCGTGTCCGGCAGCCGGTCCGTCGTGGCCGCGGGCGTCAACTGCTCGGTGCAGGAGGACGTCCTGGGTGCCGTCCGGGAGGCGGTCGCCGTGACCGGTCTGCCCGCCGTCGCCTACCCGAACCGCGGCGGCAGCTGGAACAGCGACACCAAGCGGTGGACGTATGCCGGTGTGCTGGACCTGGACCTCGTCGGCTCCTGGGTCGCGGCGGGAGCCCGCCTCGTCGGCGGCTGCTGCGGCATCGGCCCGTCCGGCATCGCCGACCTCGCCGACGTACTCGGGTAGCGCCGGTAGTGTGGCCCGGTGGATCCGGAGGCGTGCCGACCGCTGGACCCGGCACAAGCGTCGCACCTTCCGGCCTGGCTGCTCGCCGAGCCGGGACGCCACCTCGGCACGGTCGCCGACGTGGTCTCCCGCGAGTACCAGGCGTGGCACCGTCCTCGACCTCGTCGGCCTATCGGGCTTCCTCGCCACCGCGCCGAGGCACCGCTGCGGTGGGGCTAGGCCACGAACATGAGGTAGGCGCCCACGAGAGCGGGGACCCAGCCGAGCAGCAGCCACCAGCTGAGCAGCGACCGCTGGTGGATCGCCAGGCCGGCGGCGACCGCGACGACGCCGAAGAGCCCGGCGATGACCAGCAGGCCGACGCGGGACGTGGTGCGCGCCTCGTCGGTGAAGATCGCCGCCACGACCAGTCCGGCCGACAGGTGCAGGATCGTGATGACCGCCAGTGTCGAGAGCACCCACGTCTGCACCCTGCTCAGGCTCATCGAGTACTGCTGGGGCGGCCGCGGGTTGTTCGGGTCCATCAGGTGCTTCGCGCGGCGAGGCGCGGCGGCCGGACGGGTGGGCGGGTTCTCCATCTGCACTGGGCTCCGGGCCTGTCGGTGGTCGTGGGGCGTGGCCGCCCTCACCGTCTGGTCACCGTCGGAGCGGGCTGGTCGCGGTCCGACGTACCCCTCGATGGTACCGGCGCCGCGACGCAGCACCGGGACGCGTCTCGCCGCTACACCCGCGTGAAGAAGTTCGGCGGGATCCAGTAGTACATCGAGTCGATCTCCACGGGTCGGCCGGTGCGGGGCGCGTGGATGATGAGCCCGTTGCCGATGTACATCGCGACGTGGTGGATCCCGCTGGGCGCGCCGTTGGAGCTCCAGAACACCAGGTCACCGGGACGCAGCTGGGAGACCGAGATCGGCGTGGTGGACTCGTACTGCGCCACCGAGTAGTGCGGCAGGTACCGTCCCGCCGACGCCCAGGCCCCCATGGTGAGCCCGGAGCAGTCCCACGAGGACGGTCCGCTGGCCCCCCACTGGTAGGGCTCGCCCAGCTGCGCCTTCGCGAAGGCGATGGCCTGCGCCGCGCCGCCGCCGGCCGGGGGGGCGGGCGCGGGTGCCGGAGCGGGAGCCGGGGCCGGCTGAGGGGCGGGCTGAGGGGCCGGCTGCGGAGCGCGCCGGGCGGGCGTGGCCGCGCTGCTGCCCGCCTGCTGCCTCGCCGCCGCCCTCTGGCGGGCCGCCGCGGCCTTGGCTGCCGCGGCCGCTTCGGCGCGGGCCCGGGCCTCCGCGGCCTCGCGCCGGGCCCTGGCAGCCGCGCGCTCCTGGGCGATCCGGGTCAGCGCCGCCTGCCGCGACCGCGCCAGTGACACGGAGATGTTCTGCGCGCGGGCGAGCTCGGCGGTGAGCCGGCTCTTCTGGCTCGCGATCGAGCTCGCCTCGGACTGCGCGGCGGCCGCGGCACCTTCCGCGCGCTGTCGCGCGTCCCGCGCCGCCTGCGCGGACCTGGCCTCGGCGGCCTTGGCGCGCTCGGCCGTCGCCTCGAAGACCCGGGCCAGCGAGTCGGTGGCCGTGAACCGCTGGTAGTCCGCCTGCAGCGAGGAGGACGCGCCCTGGAAGGCGGCGTACTGGTCCAGGACGCCCTCCGGGCCGTCGGAGCCGAGGACGGCGTGCATCGCGTTGAGCTCGCCCCCGTCCTGGTAGGACTGGGCGACCAGGGCGCCGATCCGGTCGCGCTGGGCGGCGACGTGCCGCCGGGCGCGTACGGCGTCGGCGCGGGCGGCCCGGTAGGCGACGCGGGCCTGGTGCAGCCGCCACATCGCGCCGTTGTAGGCCTCGGAGGCCTGCTCGGCGAGCAGCGCCGCCTGCTCCAGCCGCTGGTCGGCCATCGCCAGCTGGGCGGAGATCACGCTCACGTCGCGCGCCTTGGCGGCGGCGGCCGCGCGGGCCCGGTCCACCTGGTGGCGGCTGGGGTACGCCGGCCGGGACGGGTCCGCGAGCGCGGTGCCTCCGGCGGCGAGGACCGAGATCCCCAGTGTCAGCGCGGTGAACGCCGCCGGCAGCACGCCGGCGCGGCCTGCTCGGTGCACAGCTTCGACCCTTCCGTCCGCCGCTCGAGCCGCTTCCCCTCGGCTCGAGCAGCTGTCTCGGTCACCGCGGACATCGCCAGCGGCACCTCCCAGTGCCGGTGCGACGATCTCGCCGGTGAGGCCTCGCGGAGCGAGGCACTCGGGCAACGCTAGAGCGCATCTGCCCCAAAGGGAACACTTTTCACTCAAAAACCTTGCGTCACACGGCGTGTCGGGTTGACAAACTACACGTTTGTAATTTGCGGGTCACCGCTGGTGGGCGTGCGGCGATGCCGTCCTCCTGGACGACAACGGACGCCCCGACTCGCGCGCGAGGGGCCGTTCGGGTCCACCTGGACGACAACGAACGCGCCGCTCAGCGAAGGCCGGGCCCCATGCCGGCAAAGAAAAAGGTCCCGCCCCATTGGGAGGCTGGGGCGGGACCGGTGGTCCCCTGTCCCGTTGGGAGGCCGGGACAGGGTCACCTCAAGAGCACCGGAGCGTCCACGGTGACGACGGGTGCAGCCTCACGACACACCCGGTCACGCCGCTTCCGCCGGCCCGGTGACGAGGTCCCCCCGGACCTCGTCTCTTGCTGACCAGAAGCCTACGTCAGCCGGACGGCCGGCACAGCGGCTTCGACGGACTATTCGACAGATGACCCGGATGGGCTATCCAGTCGCCCCGGCGCGCCCACCCGGTCGGGCGAGGTGGCGACCGGGTCACGCGAGCGGCCTCCGCGGCGGAAGGTCTGGCCGGTGGCCCGGCCCCCGAGCCACACCGAGACGAAGGCGATCACGGCTCCGGCGATGTCGTCGCAGATGTAGTGCCAGCCGAAGTAGAGCGTCGACACGACCGTGAGTCCGAAGTAGACCCACATCGCCGTGCGGACCCAGGTGTGCCGGACCGTGAAGTGCGTGACCAGGGTCAGGGTGAGGATGATCCCGACGTGCAGCGAGGCGAACCCCGCCACGCTCTGGATCGAGTCCGTTCGCAGCGGCCACCAGAGCCGGTCCTGCCGCGAGTAGTACAGCGAGTCCAGCAGGTTCGTCACGCCCGTCTGGTCCAGGTCGTGGTAGAGCCACGGGAACGCGAAGTTGGGGCCCAGCGTCGGCAGCGCGTAGTAGCTCAGGGTGCCCAGCGCCCAGGCGAGGCACTGCGCGGTGGCGTACCAGAGGCCGTGGCTGATGTTGCGCGCCCACACCAGGTACACCACGAGCGAGAGCGGCGAGACCGGCAGGAACAGCAGGTAGACCAGAGCGAGCACGTGGGCGGCGTAGGTCTCCCCCAGCAGCCCGTGCAGGATGACCGCGGGCTCGTGGCCGAGCATCAGGGCGCGGTCGATGTTGTGCAGCACGTTGTCGTAGGTGTGGGGCCCGAAGATCTTCGTCATGAAGTTCTTCAGGTTCCGGTAGCTGACGTAGGTGACGTAGAAGGAGAGCAGCCCCACGACCACCAGCACGATGCGGTCGCGGGTCCAGTGCTCGGCCACGATGCTGCGCGCGTGGGAGCCGACGGAGCTCGGTCGTCGACGGGACCGCCACAGCGAACGGGGCACGATGTCGACGACGAAGGCGCCGAGCAGCATCATCGGCATCCGGAACCAGGACGGCCCCATCGAGCCGTCCGGGTCGTGCAGCGGCTCACCGAGCACCAGGCTGGTGACCACGGCGGTGAGGCCCATGCCGACAGCCACGCCGACGAGCAGGTAGTACGCACGTCGGGTCACAAGGCGCAAGCCTAGTGGGGCCGGCGGGTGCGGTCAGCCCCGAGACGTGCGGCCCGCGAGAGGTCGACCGTCAGCGTCACCTCGCGCCCCGAGGGTGGGACCGGCTCGTCCGGCGCCGCCACCGCGTCGACCTCCCCGACCCCGTCGACGTCGACCCGCAGCCGCACCGCGTCCGGCGTGGTCCGGGCGCTGCGCACCCGGCCCCGAAGCGGGCCACCGGGGACGACCCGCAGGGCCGAGCGCCTCAGCGCCACGCGGCGCTCCGCTCCGCCCGACGACGGCTCACCCGCTGCCGCCAGCACCCGCCGGGCCGCCTCGTGGTCCAGCACGGTCGCGTAGCCCAGGAAGCGGGCCGCCTCGGCATCGAGCGGCGAGCGCCAGACCTCCTCCAGCGACCCGGACTGGACGAGCCGCCCTCCGCGCATCAGCGCCAGCCGGTCCGCGACCGTGAAGGCCTCCTCGTGGTCGTGGGTGACGAGCACCGCCGTGGTCCCCGCGGCGAGCAGGATCTCGCGCAGGTCGCGCGCCAGCCGCTCGCGCAGGCCGCGGTCCAGCGCCGACAGCGGCTCGTCGAGGAGCAGCAGCCGCGGGTCCACCGCGAGCGCCCGGGCCAGCGCGACCCGCTGCCGCTCGCCGCCGGAGAGACCGCTGGTGCTGCGGTCCTCGAAGCCGGGCAGCCCCACGAGTGCGAGCAGCTCGGCGACGCGGGCCCGCACCGCCCGGGCCGGCGTACGACGCAGCCGCAGCGCGTAGCCGACGTTGCCGGCGACGGACTGGTGCGGGAACAGCTGGCCGTCCTGGAACATCAGCGCGAAGCCGCGCCGGTGCGGGGGCACGCGGGCGAGGTCCCGACCGTCGTACCGCACCGACCCGGCGGCGAGCTCCTCCAGGCCGGCGACGGCGCGCAGCAGCGTCGACTTCCCCGAGCCCGAGGGACCGAGGACGGCGAGGACACCACCGACGGGCACGTCGAGGTCCACGCCGTCGACCGCACGCGTGGAGTCGAAGCGGACCGTCACGCCCCGCAGCTCGAGCATCTCAGAAGGCTCCCACGGAGCCGAGCCGCAGCCGCTCGACCAGCGTCATCACCGCGACCGTCACCGCACCGAGCAGGACCGAGGCCGCGAGCGCCGTGCCGAAGCTCGACGGGTCCGGGCGGGACACGAGCTGGTAGATCACGACGGGCAGCGTCGGCCGTTCCGGGCGGGCCAGGAAGCTCGTCGCGCCGAACTCCCCCAGCGAGACCGCGAACGCGAAGCCGGTCGCGGCCAGCAGCGGCCGCCACATCACCGGCAGGTCCACGGTGAGCAGGACCCGTGCCGGCGACGCCCCCAGGCTCGCGGCGGCCTGGCGCTGCCGGGGGTCCACCGAGCCCAGCACCGGCGCGAGCGTGCGAACCACCAGTGGCAGCGCCACCAGGGCCTGCGCGACCGGGACCAGCCACACCGAGCCGCGCAGGTCCAGTGGCGGTCGGTCGAGCGTGACCAGGAAGCCGAAGCCGAGGGTCACCGCGGACACCCCCAGCGGCAGCATGAAGAGCCCGTCGAGGACACCCACGGCGCGCCGCGCCGGCCCGCCCCGCGGGCGCCGGGTCACGACGAGCGAGACCAGCACGCCGAGCAGCATCGACAGCAGCGTCGCGTCGACCGCGACCCGCCAGGAGTTGCCCAGGGCCGCGGAGACCGGGACGAGCACCGAGTCGCCGGCGCCGAGCCTGCCGAGGGACCGGTAGTTGTCCAGGCCCCAGCCGCCCGGCACCCGCAGCGAGCGGACCACCAGCGCGGCCAGCGGAGCCACGACCAGCGCGAGGACGACCACGGTGACCGCGACGACGGCGACGTCGCGGCGGCCCACCGGCCGGGACGCGTCCCGGGCCGCCGCGCGGACGAGCGCCGGGTCGCGGCCGGTGCGGGTCCGCCGCGCGGCGTACAGCAGGAGCGAGACGGCGACGAGCTGGAGCACGGAGAGGGCGGCCGCCGCCTGGAGGTCGAGGAACTGCGTGGTGAGCAGGTAGATCTCGCTCTCCACGGTCGCGTAGCGCAGGCCGCCCAGGGTGAGCACGATGCCGAACGACGTGGCGCAGAACAGGAACACGACGCTCGCGGCCGACACGATCCCGGGCAGCAGGGCCGGAAGGGTGACCGTCCGCAGCACCTGGAGCGGGGAGGCGCCGAGCACGGCGGCGGCCTCCTCGCGGCGCCGGTCCAGGCCCTCCCACAGCGCCCCGACCGTGCGGACGACGACCGCGAGGTTGAAGAACACCATCGCGGCGACGATCGCGGCCGGGGTCCCGTCGAGGTGCAGCGCGCCGAGCGGTCCGGAGGACGCCAGCAGGGTCCGGAAGGCGACCCCGACCACGACCGTGGGCATCACGAACGGCATCAGCACGAAGGACCGCAGCAGCCGCCGACCGGGGAAGCGCAGCCGGTGCAGCACGTACGCCACGGGAAGCCCGAGCGCCACGGTGACCGCCGTGGCCAGCAGCGAGGACCAGACCGTGAACCAGAGCACCCGGTGCACCCGCGGACGGCCGAGGACCTCGAGCACCGCGACCGGGTCGAACCGGCCGTCGGTGACGAAGCCGCGGCCGACCATCCCGGCCACCGGCAGCACGAAGAAGACCCCGAGCACGAGCAGGGGGAGCGCCGCCAGCGCGGCGATCCCGAGACCGCCCCGCGCCCGGCCCGCGGACCCGCTCACCGGCTGGTGATGTCGCCCCAGGTCCGCAGCCAGGCGTCGCGCTCGGCCGCGACCCGGGAGGGCGGGACGGTGAACGGGTGCGGGGCCACCTTGGCGAACCTCGCCCACTCCTGAGGCAGCGCGACCCGGTCGTCGACCGGGAAGACGTACATCTGCTCGGGAAGGGCCGCCTGGAAAGCCCGCCCGGTCATGAAGTCGAGGAACGCCTCGGCCCCGGCGGGGTTCTTCGCCCCCTTGAGGACGCCGGCGTACTCGACCTGGCGGAAGCAGGTGTCGAGCAGGCTGCTCGTGGTCGGCCGGGAGCCGCCCTTCGGGATC
>JAICLD010000039.1 GCA_025927595.1 Nocardioidaceae bacterium
CCTGGGTGGGCGGGCTGTCCCCGGAGGAGTTCGTCGACGTGCTGCCGCTGGTCCGGCGCACGCTCGGGTCCTCCACGCCGGCCGAGCGCCGGGCGGTGGCGGCGGCGGTGCGTGCGGCGGCAGAGGGTGAGGCGCGCCGGACCGACACCGGTGGCACGGACGACACGGACCGCACGGACGCCGGGCGCACGCACCGCGCGGGGAGCTCGGGCGACGCCGGTCTCGACGACGCCCGGGCCGGGGAAGCCCTGCGCACGGTCGCCGGCATCCTCGGGGTGGCGGTGGGCGGCCCGTGACCGCGGCCGAGGAGCGGACCCGCCGGTGGCGGCTGCTGCTCGGGGCGGCGGCCGACGAGCCGCTCGGCACCGGTGCGGCGCCCGGCGCCCCGGGGACGGGTCCGGGCACCGCCCCGGGACCGGCCGGCCTCGGCCGGGAGGACCGCGCCGTCGACGCGGCTCTCGCCGGCCTCTACGACGGCGACGGCTCCCGCCGGGCCGCGGGCCTCGGGCGGTCCGCGCCGCGGGTCGCCCGGTGGCTGGGCGACATCCGCGGCTACTTCCCCAGCAGCGTCGTGCAGGTGCTCCAGCGCGACGCCGTGGACCGGTTGGGGCTCGGCGAGCTGCTGCTGGAGCCGGAGCTGCTCGCGACCGTCCAGCCCGACGTCCACCTGGTCGCGACGCTGGTGGCGCTGGGGCGGGTGCTCCCCGAGCGGACCCGGGAGACCGCTCGCGAGGTGGTCCGCACGGTCGTCGAGCAGATCGAGCGCCGGCTCGCCGACCGCACCCGCGCGGCGGTCACCGGAGCGCTGGACCGCTCCTCCCGGACCCACCGGCCCCGACCCGGCGACATCGACTGGAACCGCACCGTCGCGGCGAACCTCCGCCACTACCTGCCCGAGCACCGCACGGTCGTCCCGGAGCGGCTCGTCGGCCATGCCCGCCGCTCGCGCATCGTGGCCAAGGACGTCGTGGTCGCGGTCGACCAGTCCGCGTCGATGGCCGAGTCCGTCGTGCACGCCTCCGTGCTGGCGGCCGTGCTGGCCGGGATCCGCACGCTGCGCACGTCGCTGGTCGTGTTCGACACCGCGGTCGTGGACCTCACCGACCGGCTCGAGGACCCGGTCGAGGTGCTGTTCGGCTGCCGGCTCGGCGGCGGCACCGACATCGAGGCGGCGGTGGGCTACTGCGCGACGCTGGTCACCCGGCCGGCCGACACGGTGCTGCTGCTGGTCACGGACCTGTTCGAGGGCGGTGACGCCGGCACCCTGCTGCGCCGGCTGGGTCGGCTGCGCGCGGCCGGGGTGACGGTCGTGGTGCTGCTGGCACTGTCCGACGCGGGGGCACCCGCACACGACCACGAGCTCGCGGCCGCGGTGGCCGAGCTCGGCATACCGGCCTTCGCGTGCACCCCGGACGCCTTCCCCGACCTGCTGGCCGTCGCGCTGGAGCGCGGTGACGTCGGCCGGTGGGCCTCGGCGGCGCAGCTCGCGGCACGGCAGCGGTGACCCCGCGACGACCGGCGGCCGGCGCGGTCAGGACGCCGTCGCCCAGTGCGGCGGCCGGGCGACCGTACCCGGCAGCGTCGTGCGGTCGTCGCCGCGGACGGCATTCACCTGCCCCTGCGTGAGGAACAGCGCCGTGGCGAGCCGGGCGCCGCGGACGTCCGCGCCGCGCAGGTCGGCCCCGGTCAGGTCGGCCCGGTGCAGGTTCGCGTCGCGGAGGTCCGCGCCGACCAGCAGCGCACCCCGGAGGGCGGCGCCACGCAGGTCGGTGCCCGCGAGGTGGGCGCCGGCGAGGTCGGCACCGCACAGGTCGCGGCCGTTCAGGCCGGCGCGCGCGACCCGGGACGCCTCCCGCAGCGCCGGCACCGCCGTGACCCGGTGCGCCTCGACGTCGAGCCGCTCGAGGGTGCCCGCGTCGGCGAGGGCGAGCCGCTCGGTCGCCTCCCGCACGGCGACGAGCTCGGCGTGCAGCGGGCCCGAGGCGAGGCCGAGCGCCTCGTCGACGTACCAGAGCAGCTCGTGGAGCACCCGCACGGTCTCGAAGACGCCGAGCATCTGCGCTGCGGTGTCCGGCGCCTCGCGCCAGCTCACGCCGGCGTAGGTGTGCTGGGCCACCTGCTGGCCCGCACCGAAGCAGTCGTACGTCGTGCAGCCGGGGAACCCGCGCGGGCGCAGCTCGGCGTGGATCCCGCACGAGAAGCCGTCTTCGAGGTGCGGGCACGGGGTGCCGGCCGGCTTGTCGATCGCGAAGTCGGCCGACCGGACCAGCGTGTGCGCGACGCAGCAGAGCGCGAAGCAGCGGGAGCAGTCGGCGCGGAGGGAGGAGCGCTCAGCCACGGAGCCGCAGCCCTCGCGGGGTGGCGACGAAGCCGGCGGACTCCAGGGCGCCGCGCAGCGCCCCCGCCCGCTCGCCCGTGGCCAGGATGCTGGCGCCGTCCGCCCGCTCGACGGTGAGGCGACCCAGCGCGCCCTGCCGCACGGCGGTGGCCAGCGCGGCCATCGAGGGCGCCAGCACCTCGGTGTCGTCGGTGAAGGTGAGCAGGGTCCGGCCGCCGCGCTCGACGTACGCCGCGAGGTCGCCGTCCACGAGGACGACGAGCGCACCGGCCTTGCGCCCGGGTCGGTGCCCGGACCCCCCCGCCTCGTCGGAGACGCGCTCGGGCCAGGGCAGCGCGGCGCCGTAGGGGTTGGCCGGGTCGGTCGCGGCCAGCGCGAGCGCCCGTCGTGACGCGGTCACGTCGTCCCCGCCTGCGTCGAGCGGCCCGGTCTCCCGGGAGAACGACCGCAGCCGGTCCACGGCACCGGGCCCGCCGAACTGGGCCGCGCCCAGCGAGGCCACGAAGTAGCCGCGCCGGCAGCGGCCGGTCTCCTCGAACGCGGACAGCACCTTGTAGACACCGGCGAAGCCGCCCGGGACCCGCTCGCTGGTCACGGCCCCGCGGGTGACGACGCCGTGCCGCTCGAGCAGCCCCTCGGCGGCGGCGTGAGCGCGCCGCGTCGCGTCCGGCTCGAGGGCGGGCAGCAGCGACCAGCGCCCCGCCGTGCCGGGCGGCCCGGTGCGCGTGGGCAGGTCCGGGCGGCCGCGGACGGGTCGCCGGGACGCGAGCCTGGCCCGCGGCGGCGGCCGACGAGACCGGTGCGCCGTGCGGCCACCGGAGGTCAACGCCCGCACCGGCGCCAGGGTGTCGTTGCCGACCCGGCCCGCCCACACGAGGTCCCAGACGACCCTCTCCAGCGTGGCGTCGTCGACCGGTCCGGCCGCCGACTGCACCGCGGTGGAGAGCTGCCGGAAGAAGTAGGCACCGCCGCCGGAGAGTGCCTCGAGGACCGCCTCGTGCAGCGGCGTGGAGTCGAGCGCCTCGTGGTCGGGCAGCGTCAGGTGGGCCGTGTCGGCCAGGTGCAGCGACACCCAGCCGTCGGTGCCGGGAAGCGTCCCGTGCCCGGCCCACAGCACCTCCCCGGTCGCGGTCAGCTCGTCCAGCATCGAGGGCAGGTAGTCGGCGACCCGGCCGGCGAGCACCAGCGGCTCCAGCGCGGAGGCCGGCACCGCGCAGCCGGCCAGCTGCTCGACCACCGCGGCCACCCCGTCGACGCCGTGCAGGCGACCGGCACCGGAGGAGCCTGCCGGCGCGACGTGCTGCCAGGCGGGCAGGAACCGGCCCAGCGTGGCCGGCTCGACCGGCTCCACCTCCTTGCGGAGCGCGGCGAGCGAGCGCCGGCGCAGCCGGCGCAGCACCTCCGCGTCGCACCACTCGGCGCCTGCGCCGGCGGGTCGGAACTCGCCCTCGAGCACCCGGCCCTGGGCCGCCAGGCGGGCCAGCGTCTGTGCGGCGACCGCCACTCCCAGTCCGAGCCGGTCGGCCACGTCGGCCGGGGTGAACGGGCCGTGGGTGCGCGCGAACCGCGCGACGAGGTCGGCGAGCGGGTCCTCCACGGGCTCGGTGAAGGCGTCCGGCGTCCCCGGGGGGACCGGCACGCCCAACCCGTCGCGGAGGCGCGCCACGTCCTCGACGGCGCTCCACCGAGGACGCCCCCCCATCCTGACCCCGACGACCCGCCGCGCCTCGGCGAGGCCGGCCAGCCACGCGGCGGCGTCGGCGCCCGGCACCGACCGCTGCGTCACCTCCTCGGTGCTGAGCGGTCCCAGCAGCCGGAGCAGGTCGGCGACGCCCTCGGCGTCGCGGGCGAGCCGGTCGGGGACCAGCCGCTGGAGCTCGCGCTCCAGCTCGGCCAGCACCTCGGGGTCGAGCAGCTCCCGCAGCTCGGCACGGCCCAGGAGCTCGGCGAGCAGGCCCTGGTCGAGGGACAGGGCGGCGGCGCGGCGCTCGGCGACGGGGGAGTCGCCTTCGTACATGAACGCGGCGACGTAGCCGAACAGCAGCGACCGCGCGAACGGCGAGGGGGACGAGGTGGCCACCTCGACGACCCGGACCCGCCGCGAGGACAGGTCGCGCATCAGGCCGAGCAGAGCCGGGACGTCGTACACGTCCTGGAGGCACTCGCGGACGGCCTCCAGCACGATGGGGAAGGAGGGGTACTTGACCGCGACCTCGAGGAGCTGCGCGCTGCGCTGGCGCTGCTGCCACAGCGGCGAGCGCCGGCCGGGGTCGCGGCGCGGCAGCAGCAGCGCCCGGGCCGCGCACTCCCGGAAGCGCGAGGCGAAGAGCGCCGAGCCCCCGACCTCGGCGGTGACGATGTCCTCGATCTCGTCGGCGTCGAAGGCGACCACGTCCGCCCCGGGCGGGTCCTGGTCGGTCTCCGGGACCCGCAGCACGATCCCGTCGTCACCGGGGAGCGCCTGCGCGTCGACGCCGTAGCGCTCGCGCAGCCGCACGCCGATGGCGAGCGCCCAGGGGGCGTGCACCTGGGCGCCGTACGGCGAGTGCACGACGATCCGCCAGTCGCCGAGCTCGTCGCGGAACCGCTCCACGAGCACGGTGCGGTCGGTCGGCAGCGTCCCGGTGGCCGCTCGCTGCTCCTCGAGGAACGCGACCAGGTTGTCCGCGGCCCACGGGTCGAGACCTGCCTCGGCGCAGCGCCGCTTCGCCGCCTCGGTGCCGAGCGCGGACAGCTCGCGGGTGAAGGCCCCCACGGCGGCGCCCAGCTCGGCAGGCCGTCCGAGCTGGTCGCCCTTCCAGAACGGCAGCCGCCCGGGCTGGCCGGGGGCGGGGGAGACCAGCACCCGGTCGTGGGTGATGTCCTCGATCCGCCAGGAGGAGGCGCCGAGGGCGAACACGTCGCCCACCCGGGACTCGTAGACCATCTCCTCGTCGAGCTCCCCGACCCGGCTCGCCTTCTCGCCGACGAGGAAGACGCCGAACAGGCCCCGGTCGGGGATGGTCCCGCCGCTGGTGACCGCCAGGCGCTGCGCCCCCGGACGGGCGCTGAGCGTGCCCGCGACCCGGTCCCACACCACCCGCGGCCGCAGCTCGCGGAACTCGTCGGAGGGGTAGCGGCCGCTGAGCAGGTCCAGCGTCGCGTCGTACGCCGACCGGGGCAGCGTCGCGAACGGCGCGGAGCGGCGCACCATCGCGAACAGCGCGTCGACGTCCCACTCGTCGAGGGCGGTCGCGGCCACCACCTGCTGGGCGAGCACGTCGAGCGGGTTGGCCGGCACCCGCAGCGCCTCGATCGCCCCGGAGCGCATCCGCTCCACGGCGACCGCCGTCTGCACCAGGTCGCCGCGGTGCTTGGGCAGCAGCACGCCGCGGCTGACTTCCCCGACCTGGTGCCCGGCCCGGCCGACCCGCTGCAGGGCGGAGGCCACCGAGGGCGGCGACTCGATCTGGACGACGAGGTCGACGGCGCCCATGTCGATGCCCAGCTCGAGGCTGGAGGTGGCCACCACGCACGGCAGCCGTCCCCGCTTGAGGTCGTCCTCGATCAGCGCCCGCTGCTCCTTCGACACCGAGCCGTGGTGCGCCCGGGCGATCACGGTGTCGGCGCCCTCGGACCGGCCGGCCTGGCCCATCAGCGCGGCGGGGGAGCGGGTGGCGTCGGGCTCCCCGGCGTCTGCGCCGCCCGCGTCGGCGCGCCCGGCGCGCTCTGTCGCGATCTCGTTGAACCGCGCGGTCAGCCGCTCGGCGAGCCGACGCGAGTTGGCGAACACGATCGTGGAGCGGTGGGCCTCGACGAGGTCGACGACCCGCTCCTCGACGTGGGGCCAGATCGACCCGCGTCGCTCGGCCGGGCCGGCCGCGGAGCCCTCCGCGACCCCGTCGACGCCCGCGGACAGCGCCAGCTCGGTCATGTCCTCGACGGGCACCACCACCGTCAGGTCCCACTCCTTCTCGGAGGGGGGCGCGACGACCTCGACCGGCCGGGAGCCGCCGAGGAACCGGGCGACCTCGTCGAGCGGGCGGACCGTCGCCGAGAGGCCGATCCGCTGGGCGGGCTCCCGCCCCTCGCGCCGGCGCAGCTCGTCGAGGCGCTCCAGGGACAGCGCCAGGTGCGCGCCGCGCTTGGTCCCCGCGACGGCGTGCACCTCGTCGAGCACCACGGTCTCGACGCCGCGCAACGCCTCGCGGGCACGGGAGGTGAGCATGAGGAACAGCGACTCGGGGGTGGTGATCAGGATGTCGGGCGGGGCGGTGCCGAGCCGGCGGCGGTCGGCAGCCGGGGTGTCGCCGGAGCGCAGCCCCACGGTGATGTCGGGGACCGGCAGCCCGAGCCGCTCGGAGGTGTGCCGGATCCCGGCCAGCGGTGCCCTGAGGTTGCGCTCCACGTCGACCGCGAGCGCCTTGAGCGGCGAGACGTAGAGCACCCGGCACCGCTGCAGCCTGTCCTCCGGCGGCGACGAGCCGGCCAGCCGGTCCAGGGACCACAGGAACGCCGACAGCGTCTTGCCGGACCCCGTGGGCGCCACCACCAGCGCGTTGCGGCCCGCGGCGATCGCCTGCCAGGCGCCGACCTGCGCGGGCGTCGGCGCGGCGAAGGCGGCCTCGAACCAGGTGCGGGTGGCCGCGCCGAAGCCGCCGAGCACGTCCGCGCCCGGCACGTCGGTCCTCAGCGTCCGTGCCACGTCCTCCATCCTGCCGGACGGCACCGACAGGACCGCCGGCCGCGACGCCGGCGTGGGGGCGACGCTCACCCGACGTGCAGGCCGCCGTCGGCGTTGAGCAGCTGCCCGTTGACCCAGCCGCCCTCGGGCGAGCAGAGGAACGACACCAGCGCCGCGGTGTCCTGCGGGGTGCCGCCGCGACCGAGCGGGGTCTGCTCCCGCACCCGGGCGGCGAGCTCCGGGCCCATCCAGCCGGTGTCGACCGGCCCGGGGTTGACCACGTTCGCGCTGACCCGCAGGTGCGCCAGCTCACGGGCCGCGGCGATCACCATCCGGTCCAGGGCGCCCTTCGTGGCGCCGTACGGGAGGTTGCCGACGACGTGGTCGCTGGTGAGCGCGACGACGCGGCCACGCCCGGCCGCACCCCGCCAGCGGGTGGCGTACTCGCGGACCAGCAGCCAGGAGGCCCGGACGTTGACCGCGTAGTGGCGGTCGAAGCTCTCCACCGTCGTGTCGAGCAGGCCCGAGTCGACGCTCTCGCAGTGGCACATCACCAGCGCCGTCACCGGTCCCAGGCCCGCCTCGACCGTGTCCAGCAGGGCGGCCGGCGCGGCCGGGTCCTCCAGGTCGGCCGGCACGGTCAGGACCCGTGACCCCCGGTCCCGCACCGCGGCCGCCACCCGCGCCGGGCCGTCGTCCTGGCGCTGCCACGGCATCCGGTCGTCGTACGGCGTCCAGTGGGTCGTCGCCACGTCCCAGCCGTCGGCGGCCAGCCGCACGGCGATCGCTGCGCCGATCCCGACGGTGCGGCCCACCCCGGTGACCAGCACGATCGGAGCCGGCCCGTCGGTGGTGTCCCGCTCGTCTCGGTGTCGCACCCTGGACATCCTGTCCCACCCGGTCGGGCCGGGGGCGAGCACCCGTAGGGTCTGCGGGTGCCTTCCACACGCCGTCCCGAGACGCTGGCCGGCCGGAGCCCGGGCGCCGCGGCCGCGGAGCCGCTGGTGCACGCGCGCGGCCTCCGCAAGGCGTACCCCTCGCCGCGCTCAGGACGGGGCGGCGTGGAGGCCGTCCGCGGGGTCGACCTCGACGTCGCGCCCGGGGAGGCGTTCGGGTTCCTGGGACCGAACGGCGCGGGCAAGTCCTCGACCATGCGGATGGTCGCCGCCGTATCGCCGCCCACCGGTGGCGAGCTGCGGATCCTCGGGATGGACCCGCGCACCCACGGGCGCGAGATCCGGGCCCGGCTGGGCGTGTGCCCGCAGGAGGACACCCTCGACAACGAGCTCGACGTCCGGCAGAACCTGCTCGTCTACGGGAGCTACTTCGGGCTGCGGAGGGCCGAGGCCGCACGCCGCGCCGACGAGCTCCTCGAGTTCGTGCAGCTCACGGAGAAGGCGCGCAGCCGGGTCGAGGACCTCTCCGGCGGCATGAAGCGCCGCCTGACGATCGCGCGCTCGCTGATCAACAACCCCGACCTGCTGCTGCTGGACGAGCCGACCACGGGCCTGGACCCGCAGGCCCGGCACCTGGTGTGGGACCGGCTGTTCCGGCTCAAGGCCCGCGGCACCACCCTGGTGGTGACCACGCACTACATGGACGAGGCCGAGCAGCTCTGCGACCGGCTGGTCGTGATGGACGGCGGCGTCGTGGTGGCCGAGGGGTCGCCGCCGGAGCTGATCCGCGCCTGGTCGACGCGCGAGGTCGCCGAGCTGCGCTTCGGCGTCGGCGAGCACGCGGAGGTCGCCGAACGGGTCGCCGACCTCGCCCAGCGGGTCGAGGTGCTGCCCGACCGGCTGCTGCTGTACACCGACGACGGCGAGACCGCGCTGATGCGCGTGCGCGAGCGGGGGCTGCAGCCGACGACCGTGCTCGTGCGCCGCTCGACGCTCGAGGACGTCTTCCTGCGGCTGACCGGCCGGACGCTGGTGGAGTGATGGCAGGTTCGGTGCTCCCGCGTTGGGACATGGTGCTCCGACAGCGCTCCTACTGGGCCGCGGCCTACCGGCGGACGTGGCGCGGCAGCGTGTTCAGCTCGTTCCTGGTGCCGCTGCTCTACGTCCTCGCGATGGGCGTGCTGCTGGGCCGGTACGTCGACGCCCGCGGTGGGTCGCTGGAGGGCGCGCCGTCCTACCTCGCCTTCGTGGCCCCCGGCCTGGTCGCCGCCCAGGCGATGCAGACGGCGATGGGGGAGACCACCTGGCCGGTGATGGCGATGACGAAGTGGCAGCGCACCTACTACGCCATGACCGCCTCGCCGCTGGCCGTCGTCGACATCGTGGCGGCCCACCTGCTGTTCGTGGCGTTCCGGCTGGCGGTGACCTGCGGGCTGTTCCTGCTGGTGATGGCGCCGTTCGGCGTCTTCGCCTCGTGGTGGGGGGTCCTGCTGGCCTGGCCTGTCACGGTGCTGACCGGCATGAGCTTCGCGGGGCTGCTGCACGCGTTCGCCTCCACGGTCGAGGACTCGACGTCCTTCACGATCCTGTTCCGGCTCATGGTCGTGCCGCTGTTCCTGCTGTCGGGGGCCTTCTTCCCGGTCGCGAGCCTGCCGGCGGCGCTGCGGTGGCTGGCCCAGGTGGCGCCACTGTGGCACGGCGTGGACCTGACCCGGATGCTCGTGCTGGGGCACCTGCGTGCCGGCCCCGCCGTCGTCCACCTGGCGTACCTCCTGGCGCTCTCGCTCGCGGGCTGGCTGCTGGCCGTCCGGCGCCTCGACGCCCGACTGGAGGTGTGAGACGTGGCCCTGCTCAGCTCGGCGGCCGCCCGCGCCGTCTCCTCGCGTCACCCCGGCGCCTCGGTGCTGGTGCGTCGCAACGTGCTCGTCTACCGCAAGGCGTGGGTGGTCTTCCTCACCGGCTTCGCCGAGCCGCTGCTCTACCTGTTCTCGATCGGGGTCGGGGTGGGTCGGCTCGTCGGCGGCTTCCACGTCGGCGGCCACCTCGTCGGCTACGCCGCCTTCGTGGCCCCCGGGATGCTGGCCGCCTCCGCCATGGAGGGCGCGCTGCTCGACTCGACGTACGGCATCTTCTTCAAGCTCCGCATGGACAAGGTGTACGACGGGGTGCTGGCGACCCCCCTCCGTCCGGTCGACATCGCGCGAGGCGAGCTGGCCTGGTGCCTCCTGCGGTCGTCCGTCTACACCGCGGGGTTCCTGGTCGTGATGGCGGCGCTGGGACTGGTGTCCTCGTGGTGGGCGGTGCTCGCCTGGCCCGCCACGTGGCTGATCGGTTTCGCCCTCGCCGGCGCGGGGATGGCGCTGACCACGTTCATGACCTCGTGGCAGGACTTCGAGTACGTCCAGCTCGCGGTCGTGCCGATGTTCCTGTTCTCCGCCACGTTCTTCCCGGTCACGGCCTTCCACGGCGTGCTGCGCTGGGTCGTCGAGGTCACGCCGCTCTACCGTGGGGTCGCGCTGGTCCGCGAGCTCACCACCGGCGTCCTGACGCTCGGGTCGGTGTGGTCGGTGGTGTACCTGCTGGCGATGGGCGTCGTCGGGCTCGCGGTGGCCTCGCGCCGGTTCGAGAGGCTGCTGCTCAGGTGAGCAGCCGCTGGTACCACTCCACGTCGACCCAGTGGTCGAACTTGTAGCCGACCTCGCGCATCGAGCCGACGTGCTCGAAGCCGCAGGCACGGTGGAGCGCCACGCTGCCCGGGTTGGGCAGCGCGACGAGCGCGACCGCGGTGTGCACGCCGCTGTGGGCCATCGCGCCCAGCAGCGCCGGGTACAGCCGGCCGCCGATGCCCTGCCCCCGCACCGACGGGTCGATGTAGATCGAGGTCTCGCGGGTGAGCCGGTACGCCGGCCGGGGCCGGTAGGACCACGAGTAGGCGTACCCGACCACGTCCTCGTCGGTGTCGACGGCCACCAGGAGGTGGTCGCCGGCCTCCCGGCCCGCCAGCCGCTGCTCCCAGTAGCTGTGCGTCGGCGGCTCGAGGTCGAAGGTCGCGGTGCTGTGCAGGATCTCGTGGTTGTAGATCGCCGCGATGTCGCTGAGGTCGTCCTCGACGGCGGGCCTGATCACGACCTCGGGGGACATGCCGTCATTCTCGCAGGAGGACCGGCAGGACCGGCAGGCTCGTGGGGCCCGGTGTCCGGGTCGCTACCCTCGGCGCCATGCGGCACACGGAGTTCTGGGCGCGGATGGAGCAGGCCCTCGGCCGCGGCTACGCCCGCAGCTGGGCCGAGCAGCAGGTGCTGTCCACGCTCGGCGGGCGCACCGTGGTCGAGGCGCTGGAGGCGGGGGAGCCCCCCAAGCAGGTGTGGCGAGCGGTCTGGGAGCGCCTGGAGCTGCCGGCCTCGCAGCGATGAGCACCGGCGCGCCGGGAGCGGTGGGGACGGACGGGCTCCGTGCGGTGCAGCGCCGCACCGTGGGGACGCTGGTGCTCTCCCAGGCCCTCGGCGGGCTCGGCACGAGCATCGGGATCGCGGTCGCGGCGCTGCTCGCCGAGCGGGTCTCGGGCAGCGAGCGGCTCGCCGGGCTGGCCCAGACGATGCAGGTCCTGGGAGCGGCCGTGGCGTCGTTCGCGCTGGCGCGCGTGATGGCCCGCCGTGGCCGCCGCGCGGGACTCTGCCTCGGCTACGTCGTCGGCGCCGCCGGAGCGACGGTGTGCGTCGTGGCCGGAGTGGTGGGCTCGTTCCCGCTGCTGCTCGCCGGCACGACCCTGGTGGGCGCCACGACCGCGGCCACCTACCAGTCCCGCTACGCCGCCACCGACCTGGCGCCCGCGGCCGGCCGGGCCAGGGCGCTCGCAACGGTCGTGTGGGCCACCACCGTCGGTGCCGTGGCGGGACCCAACCTGACCGGGGTCGCCGGCCGGCTGGGTCGGGCGCTCGGCGTGCCGGCGCTCGCCGGCCCGTTCCTCGTCGCCTCTGCCGGGATGCTCGTGGCCGCGTTCCTGCTCGCGCTCCGGCTGCGGCCGGACCCGCTCCTGGTCGCTCGCCGGGCCGCCCTCGACCGCGGCTCCCCGGTCGCGTCCGGGCCGGCCTGGCCGCGGGTCGTCGCCGCGGCCCGCACCCGGCCCGGGGTCGCCGCCGGGGTGGCCGCGCTCTCCCTGGCGCACGCCGTCATGGTCGCGGTCATGGTGATGACCCCGCTGCAGATGCACCACGGCGGCGCGACGCTGCAGGTCATCGGCGTGGTGATCAGCGTGCACGTGCTGGGCATGTACGCCTTCTCGCCGCTGGTCGGGTGGGCCACGGACCGCCTGGGACGGCCGGCGGTCCTCGGGCTCGGAGCGCTGGTGCTGCTCCTCGCGCTGCTGCTCGCGGGCACGGCGGCCGCCGGGCCGACGGGGCCGACGGGGTCGACGTACCGGATGGGCGCCGGGCTGTTCCTGCTCGGGCTGGGCTGGTCGCTGTGCACGGTCGCGGCCTCGGCGCTGCTCTCGGAGTCCGCGCCCTTCGAGTCCCGCGCCGACGTCCAGGGCGCGGCCGACCTCGTGATGAACCTGGCCGCGGCCGCCGCCGGGGCGCTCGCGGGCGTCGTGGTCGGCACCCTGGGCTTCCCCGCGCTGACGGTGGCCGCGGCGGTGCTGGTCGCCGGGATCGCCACCGCCGCGGGGTACGCGCGTCGGAGGACCGGGTCCCTCGAGGACGGGCCGCTCGCGCTGTAGACGCCGTCGAGGGGGCGGCTCGCCGTGCGAGGATGACCCGATGCCGCGCAACCGCATCCTCGCGATCATCCAGGCCGGCGGGGCGGGCGGCCGCATGGACGTCCTCACCCGCGAGCGGGCGAAGCCGGTGCTTCCGTTCGCCGGCGTCTACCAGCTCGTGGACTTCCCGCTGTCGAACCTCGCCCACAGCGGCATCAGCCACGTGTGGCTGTCGCTGCAGTACCAGGGCGTCAGCATCGAGGAGCCGGTCGCCAACGGGCGACCGTGGGACCTCGACCGGACCCGGGGCGGCCTGCGCCTGCTGCCCCCGCAGCAGGGGACGGGCGCCGCCGACGAGGACGGCTTCGCGCAGGGCAACGCCGACGAGCTCTACCGGGTCCGCGACCAGATCCGCAGCGCCGACCCCGACCTGGTGGTGGTGCTCAGCGCCGACCACGTCTACCGGTTCGACTACACCGAGGCGATCCGGACCCACCGGGAGCGGGACGCCGAGTGCACCGTCGTCACCACCGAGGTCGACCTCGACGAGGCCCCCGACCACGCGACCGTGGAGTCCGACGGGTCCGGCACGGTCACCGGCTTCGCGTACAAGCCCGAGCACCCGGCCACCGGGACGGTCGCCACGGAGATCTTCGTGTACGACGCCCGCGTGCTCGTCGAGGTCCTCGAGGAGCTGCACCGCGAGCACAGCGCCGACGCCGCCGCGGGGGACTCCGGGCTCGGCGACTTCGGCGAGACGCTCGTCCCGCGGCTCGTCGAGCGCGGTCGCACGGTCGTGCACCCGCTGCCGGGCTACTGGCGCGACGTGGGCCAGCCGCACCACTACCTCGCCGCGCACCGCGACGTGCTGCTCGACGACCGTGGCCTGTTCGACGACCCCGCCTGGCCGATCCTGACCCGGCAGCCGCAGCGGGTCCCCGCCCGGGTCCTCGAGGGCGCGGTCGTGGAGGACAGCCTGCTCTCGCCCGGCTGCCGCGTGCACGGTCACGTCCGGCGCAGCGTGATCGGACCCGGCGCGGTCGTCGAGGAGGGCGCCCTCGTCACCGACAGCGTCGTGTTCGCCGACTGCGTCGTGGAGACCGGCGCCCGGGTGCACTGGGCGATCGTCGACGAGTCCAGCGTCGTGCGCGCGGGCGCCGTCGTCGGCCGCCCCGACGCCGACGCCACGGGCGATCCCGACCAGGTCACGATCATCGGCAGGGACAGCAGCGTCGGTGAGGACCTCGACCGCGGCGCGCGCCTGGAGCCGGGCAGCAGCTGAGCGCCCCGCCCACCTGGCGCGCGGCCGGCTTCGCACTCACCGGGCGTGTCGCCGCGGGTCGAACACGTGTTCGGGCTATCGTCGGCCTCGCCGCCTCGGGGAGCCCCCGCACGAGGCGGTCCACCCGGACCCCGAGCGGGCCCGTCCCCAGCCGGGGAGCCGGGACTCGAGAACTGTCGGTGGGCCTCCCTAAGGTCGGCGGCGATGAGAAGGACAGCAGGCTCCGCGCAGAGGCGGACAGACGAACGGACTACTTCCATGGCTGGTGGAGATCGCGACAAGGCGCTGGACGCCGCGCTGGCGAACATCGAGCGGCAGTTCGGCAAGGGCTCGGTCATGCGGCTGGGCGAGGAGAGCCGGGCGGCGCTCGAGGTGATCCCGACGGGCGCGATCGCGCTCGACGTGGCCCTCGGCATCGGCGGCCTGCCACGCGGACGCGTGGTGGAGATCTACGGCCCGGAGTCCTCGGGCAAGACGACGGTGGCGCTGCACGCGGTGGCCAACGCCCAGCGGGCCGGCGGGATCGTGGCCTTCATCGACGCCGAGCACGCGCTGGACCCGGAGTACGCCAAGGCGCTCGGGGTGGACACCGACGCGCTGCTGGTCTCCCAGCCGGACTCCGGCGAGCAGGCGCTGGAGATCGCCGACATGCTGATCCGCTCGGGCGCGCTCGACCTGATCGTCGTCGACTCGGTGGCCGCGCTCGTGCCGAGGGCGGAGATCGAGGGCGAGATGGGCGACAGCCACGTCGGCCTCCAGGCCCGGCTGATGAGCCAGGCGCTGCGCAAGATGACCGGCGCGCTCAACAACGCCGGCACGACGATGATCTTCATCAACCAGCTGCGCGAGAAGATCGGCGTGATGTTCGGGTCGCCCGAGACCACCACCGGTGGCCGCGCGCTGAAGTTCTACTCCTCGGTCCGGCTCGACGTCCGGCGCATCGAGACGCTCAAGGACGGCCAGGAGATGGTCGGCAACCGGACCCGGATCAAGGTCGTGAAGAACAAGGTGGCGCCTCCGTTCAAGCAGGCGGAGTTCGACATCATGTACGGCCAGGGCATCAGCCGCGAGGGTGGTCTGATCGACGTCGGTGTGGAGGCAGGCCTCGTCCGCAAGGCGGGCGCTTGGTACACCTACGAGGGCGACCAGCTCGGCCAGGGCAAGGAGAACGCCCGCGCCTTCCTGCGGGACAACCCCGACCTCGCCAACGAGCTGGAGAAGAAGATCCTCGAGAAGCTCGGCGTGGGTCCGCAGGTCGACGTGGAGCCGGTGCCCGAGCCGACGGGGATCGACTTCTGACCGGGTCGGTGCACGACGGCGTCGAGGCTTGGCTCGGCGCCGTTCCGGCCGACGAGAAGGCGCTCGGGCCGGAGGCCGACCAGGAGGCGGTGGCCCGCAAGATCCTGCTGGACACGCTGACCGGCCAGGCCCGGAGCCGGCACGAGCTCGAGGCGAAGCTGGCCAAGAAGCGCGTGCCGGACGACCTGGCGACTCGGCTCCTCGACCGGTTCGAGGAGGTCGGGCTGGTCGACGACGCGGCGTTCGCGCGGGCCTGGGTGCAGTCCCGGCAGTCCGGCAAGGGGCTGGCTCGTCGGGCGCTCGCCCAGGAGCTGCGGCGCAAGGGAGTGCCCGATGAGGACGCGAAGGCAGCCCTCGAGGACGTGGACCCGGACGACGAGGTCGAGGCCGCACGCCACCTGGTGCGGCGCAAGCTGCGCACGCTCGCGCGCGTCGACCACGAGACCGCCGTCCGGCGGCTGACCGGGATGCTCGCCCGCAAGGGGTACAACGCCGGGGTGTGCTACCGGGTCGTCCGGGAGGAGCTCGACGCCGCCGGGCACGACACCGGGGACCTGCAGGAGCCGCCCGAGTAGATCGTCACCGGTGAGCAACAGGGTCGCCGCATGCGGTCGCAGAGACCGACCCGGCGCAGTGGACGTGATCCGGCTCTGGGTGGCCGACAAGCCCGCCTGAACCCGCCTGCCGGGGGCCGCCCTATGCTCGCGGCCATGGACATCAACGGAACCAGCGGGATCGTCACCGGCGCTGCCTCCGGGATCGGTGCCGCGGTCGCCCGCCAGCTGGCGAAGCGGGGTACGACGGTCGTCGTCGCCGACCTGCAGGAGGAGAAGGGCACCGCGCTCGCCGAGGAGATCGGCGGCACCTTCGTGAAGGTCGACGTGACCCGCACCGACGACATCGTCGCCGCGGTGGAGAAGGCCGAGTCGCTCGGGACGTTCCGGGTCCTGGTGAACTCGGCCGGCATCGGCTGGGCCGAGCGCACGGTCGGCAAGGACGGGACCATCGAGTCGGCGGCGAACCTCGACGCGTTCCGCAAGGTCGTGGCCATCAACCTGATCGGCACGTTCGACTTCGTCCGTATCGCTGCCACCGCGATGAGCCGCAACGAGCCGTCGGAGAGCGGCGAGCGCGGCGCGATCGTGAACCTGGCGAGCGTCGCCGCCTTCGACGGGCAGATCGGCCAGGCGGCGTACTCCGCGTCCAAGGGCGGCGTCGTCGGCATGACCCTGCCGGTCGCGCGGGACCTGGCCGCCATCGGCGTACGCCTCAACACGGTGGCGCCCGGGCTCATCGACACCCCCATCTACGGCGAGGGCGAGGCCAGCGAGGCGTTCAAGGCCAAGCTCGAGCAGGGCGTGCTGTTCCCCAAGCGGCTGGGCCAGCCCGACGAGCTCGCCTCGATGGTGCTGGAGTGCCTGACCAACAGCTACATGAACGCCGAGACCGTTCGCGTGGACGGCGGCATCCGGATGCCGCCCAAGTAACCTTCGTCACCAACGCCACCCGCGCCGCATCGACCGGCAGGTCGGCGGGTAGCGTCCCGGGAACGGACGTGGGAGCAAGGACCGAAAGGGACGACTCGTGGCACGCAAAGGCCCTCTGAACAAGATCGTGGACGCGGCGTTCGGCGCGATGAAGGACCCGGTCGGCGCTACCGGCAAGACGCTCGGCGTGGCGAAGGAAGCGGTCGCGATCGGCCGGATGCTGGCCGGGCAGGTGACCCGGCTCGCCGTCGACAAGGCCGCCGAGACCGCGGCCGGATCGAGCAGCACGAGCGCTCCGGACCAGGACGAGGCCGCACCGCCCTTGCGCTCGGTGCCACCGGTGAAGCGGCCCGCCGAGCCCGCGCCCGTCAAGCGCCCCGGACCGCCGGTGCCCGCGCAGTCCAGCGACCCGGCGACGACCGGAGCACCCGCGAAGAAGACGACCGGAGCCCCGGCCAGGAAGGCGGCTGCCCCCAAGGCCCCGGCCGGCAAGGCTCCTGCGAAGAAGGCGACCGCCGGCACGGCGCCTGCAAAGAAGACGCCGGCGAAGCAGGCCCCGGCGGGGAAGGCTCCGGCCAAGGCCGAGGGTGACCCGACGATGGTCACCCCCGCCGACATCGCCAAGAACGTCGCGAAGCAGCCGTCCAAGAAGGCCGCCCGGACGACGGCCAAGAAGGTCCCGGCCGCCAAGAAGGCCGCG
>JAICLD010000194.1 GCA_025927595.1 Nocardioidaceae bacterium
CCCCCGATGTGGCACTGTCCGGGCACACCTTCGAGCCGGCGCGGCCGGCAGCTGAGAGGACGATCGCACGTGAGCAAGCTCGACTGGACAGACCTCGACCAGCGCTCGGTCGACACCGCGAGGGTCCTGGCGATGGACGCGGTGCAGAAGGTCGGCAACGGCCACCCCGGCACCGCGATGAGCCTGGCTCCGATCGCCTACACGCTGTTCCAGAAGGCGATGCGGCACAACCCGGCGGACCCCGACTGGGCCGGCCGCGACCGCTTCGTGCTGTCGGCGGGGCACAGCAGCATCACGCTGTACACCCAGCTCTACCTCGCCGGCTTCGGCCTCCAGCTCGACGACCTCAAGTCGCTGCGGACCTGGGGCAGCAAGACCCCCGGTCACCCCGAGCACGGCCACACGGCCGGCGTGGAGACCACGACGGGGCCTCTCGGCCAGGGCGTCGGCAACGCCGTCGGCATGGCGATGGCCGCCCGGCGCGAGCGGGGCCTGTTCGACCCGGACGCCCCTCCCGGCCAGAGCCCCTTCGACCACCACATCTACGCCATCTGCAGCGACGGCGACCTCGAGGAGGGCGTCAGCTCCGAGGCCTCCTCGCTCGCCGGCACCCAGCGGCTCGGGAACCTCACGCTGATCTACGACGACAACGACATCTCGATCGAGGGCGACACCGACATCGCCTTCACCGAGGACGTGCCGGCCCGCTACGAGGCCTACGGCTGGGACGTGCACCGCCTGGACTGGACGAACGGCGGCACCCGCTACGAGGAGGACCTCCAGGAGCTCTGGGACGCCCTGGAGGCGTCCAGGGCGACCACCGACAGGCCGAGCTTCATCGCCGTCAAGACCGTGATCGCGTGGCCCGCGCCGCACGCGCAGGGCACCGGCAAGGCGCACGGCTCCGCCCTCGGCGAGGAGGAGGTGGCGGCCACCAAGAAGATCCTCGGCTTCGACCCGGAGCAGACCTTCGAGGTGCCGCCCGACGTGCTCGAGCACACCCGCTCGGCCCTCGACCGCGGCAAGGCCGCCGAGGCCGCGTGGCAGGAGCGGTTCGACGCCTGGGCGGCCGGCGCCGGCGACCGCAAGGCGCTCTACGACCGGATGCGCACGCGGACCCTCCCGGCCGGCTGGGCGGAGGCGCTGCCCACGTTCCCCGGCGACGAGAAGGGCATGGCCACCCGCAAGGCGTCCGGCGAGGTGCTCTCCGCGATCGCCCCCGAGCTGCCCGAGCTGTGGGGCGGCTCCGCCGACCTCGCCGAGTCCAACAACACCACCCCCAAGGGTCAGCCGTCGTTCATCCCCGAGGAGCTGTCCACCAAGGACTTCACCGGCGACATCTACGGCCGGGTCCTGCACTTCGGGATCCGCGAGCACGGCATGGGCTCGATCATGAACGGCATCGCGCTGCACGGCGGCACGCGTGTCTACGGCGGCACCTTCCTCACCTTCAGCGACTACATGCGCGGGGCGGTGCGGCTCGCCGCGCTGATGCGGCTGCCGGTGACCTACGTGTGGACCCACGACTCGATCGGCCTCGGCGAGGACGGGCCGACGCACCAGCCGGTGGAGCACCTCGCGGCCCTGCGTGCGATCCCCGGCCTGGACGTCGTACGCCCCGCGGACGCGAACGAGACCGTCGCTGCCTGGCAGACGATCCTGGAGAGCCCCGACGGTCCCGCCGGGCTGATCCTGACCCGGCAGAACGTCCCCACCTACCCGCGCGGCGAGGACGGCTTCGCCACGACCGAGCACGTCCACCGGGGCGGCTACGTGCTGCTGGAGGCCGATGGTGGGGAGCCCGACGTCATCCTCATCGGGACCGGCTCGGAGGTGCAGCTCGCGGTCCAGGCCCGGGCCATGCTCGCCGAGAAGGGCATCTCGGCCCGCGTCGTGTCGATGCCGTGCCGGGAGTGGTTCGACGCGCAGGAGCAGGCCTACCGCGACACGGTGCTGCCGTCGGGTGTGAAGGCTCGGGTCAGTGTCGAGGCCGGCGTCTCCATGGGCTGGCGCGAGGTGGTCGGCAGCACCGGCCGCTGCGTCTCGCTCGAGCACTTCGGCGCGTCGGCCGACTACACGACGATCTACCGCGAGTTCGGCATCACCGCCGAGGCGGTGGCGCTCGCCGCCGAAGGCAGCATCACCGACTCGCAGGGCTGACCTCTCCGGCCACCGCCGGACCCGTCGCCCGGTTCCACCCCACCCAGAAGCACCCGGAAGGAAATCCGATGTCCGATCGACTCAAGGCACTCTCCGACGCTGGGGTCTCCATCTGGCTCGACGACCTGTCGCGCGAGCGCATCGAGACCGGCAACCTCGCCGAGCTCATCAAGAGCTCCTCGGTCGTCGGGGTCACGACGAACCCGACGATCTTCGCCGGCGCGTTGGCCAACGGCGAGCAGTACGACGAGCAGGTCCGCGAGCTCGTCAAGGCCGGCCGCAGCGTCGACGACGCCATCTTCGAGATCACCACGACGGACGTCCGGCAGGCGTGCGACGTGATGGCCGACGTCTTCAAGGAGACGGGAGGTGTCGACGGACGGGTCTCCATCGAGGTGTCCCCCGGCATCGCCCACGACGAGCAGGCCACCACCGAGATGGCCAAGAAGCTGTGGGAGACGGTCGACCGGGAGAACGTCCTGATCAAGATCCCGGCGACCACCGAGGGCGGCCCCGCCATCACCTCGGTGCTCGCTGAGGGCATCAGCGTGAACGTCACGCTGATCTTCGGGCTGCAGCGCTACGACGCCGTGATGGACGCCTACCTCGAGGGCCTGGAGAGGGCCAAGGCCAACGGCAAGGACCTCTCGAAGATCTACTCCGTCGCCTCGTTCTTCGTCTCACGCGTTGACACCGAGTACGACAAGCGCCTCGAGGCCACCGGCGACCCGCAGGCGGGCAACCTGATGGGCCAGGCCGGCATCGCCAACGCCCGGCTGGCCTACCAGGCGTTCGAGAGGAAGTTCAGCGGCGAGCGCTTCAAGGCCCTCGAGGCCGAGGGCGCCCACGTGCAGCGCCCGCTGTGGGCCTCCACCGGGGTCAAGAACCCCGACTACCGCGACACGATGTACCTCACCGACCTGTGCGTCCCGAACACCGTGAACACGATGCCGGAGAAGACCATGCGGGCCTTCGCCGACCATGGTGAGGTGCAGGGCGACCAGGTCACCACCAAGTACGCCGAGGCCCAGCAGGTCATGGACGACCTGGCCCGGCTCGGCATCGACTACGACGACGTCATCGAGGTCCTCGAGAACGAGGGCGTGGACAAGTTCGTGAAGTCGTGGGACGAGCTCACCGCCACCGTCGCCGACCAGATGGACAAGGCCAAGTGAGCGAGACACTCGAGGTCGTCGCGACCGGGGCGGCGGCCGACGCCGTCGCCGCGCACGTGCCGACGCTGGTCCGGGACGGGTTCGCGGGCCGGCTCTTCGCGCGGGACGCGACGCTGTGGGGTCCCGAGGCGGAGCCCGAGGCGGGCAAGCGGCTGTCCTGGGTCGACCTGGCGAGCAGCTCCCGTCCGCTCGTCGGCGAGGTCTCGGCCTTGCGAGGCGAGCTCTCGGAGGCCGGCGTCGACCACGTCGTGCTGTGCGGCATGGGCGGCTCCTCGCTCGCCCCGGAGGTGATCTGCGCGACGTACGACGTCGAGCTCACCGTCCTGGACTCCAGCGACCCTGACCAGGTCCGCGCGGCCCTCGAGGACCGGCTCGAGCGGACCGTCGTGGTGGTGTCCAGCAAGTCCGGCTCGACGGCGGAGACCGACTCGCAGCGGCGTGCCTACGAGCACGCCTTCGCCGCGGCCGGCCTCGACCCGACCACCCGCATCGTCGTGGTGACCGACCCCGGGAGCCCGCTGGACCAGCAGTCCCGCGACGCCGGCTACCGGGTGGTGAACGCCGACCCCGAGGTGGGCGGTCGCTACTCCGCGCTGACCGCGTTCGGTCTCGTGCCGAGCGGCCTCGCCGGCGCTGACATCGGCACCCTGCTCGACGAGGCGGACGCGGTCACGGACCTGCTGGCCGCCGACGACGACGGCAACCCGGGCCTGCGGCTCGGTGCGGCCGTGGCCGGGACCTCGCCGCTGCGCAACAAGCTCGTGCTGGTGGACCGCGGCTCCGGGCTCGTCGGCTTCGCGAACTGGGCCGAGCAGCTGGTCGCCGAGAGCACCGGCAAGCAGGGCACCGGGCTGCTGCCCGTCGTCGTCGACGACGACTCGGCCCCCGAGGTGGCGCTGCCCCCGCACGACGTGACCGTCACCCACCTCACCGACGACACCGGCGAGAGCCCCGCCGCGGTCGAGGACGGGACGGCCTCGTCCGGGTCCGACGTCGTGGTCACCGGGACGCTGGGCGCCCAGATGCTGCTGTGGGAGGTGGCCACGGCCGCCGCCGGCCGGCTGCTGGGGATCAACCCCTTCGACCAGCCCGACGTGGAGAGCGCCAAGGTCGCGGCCCGCTCGATGCTGGAGGGCCCACCCGAGACGAGCGAGCCGGCGTTCACCGACGGCCCGGTGGAGGTGCGGGCGCTCGGCGGGGACTTCCTCGGCGGCGCCTCGACGTTGCCCGAGGCCGTGGCGGCGCTGCTCGACCAGGTCGACGACCGGCGCGGCTACCTCGCCGTGATGGCCTACCTCGACCGGGTCCGCCACGCCGATCTCGCCGAGGTCCGCAGCTCCCTGGCGCACCGCGTGCGCCGACCCGTGACGTTCGGCTGGGGACCCCGGTTCCTGCACTCGACCGGCCAGTTCCACAAGGGCGGCCCCGCGGAGGGCGTCTACCTCCAGATCACCGCCGAGCCGCTCGCCGACCTCGAGGTGCCGGGTCGCGACTACACGTTCGGGCGGCTGATCTCGGCCCAGGCCGCCGGCGACGCCTCCGTGCTCGCCGACCACGGGCGACCGGTGCTGCGGCTGCACCTCACCGACCAGGCCGCGGGGATCGCCGCGGTCCGGGAGGCGCTTTCGTGAGCACCCCGGCGGGCGTGGTCGACGCGCACAACCCGCTGCGCGACCCGCAGGACCGGCGCCTGCCGCGGATAGCGGGCCCGTGCGGGATCGTGATCTTCGGCGTCACCGGCGACCTGTCCCGCAAGAAGGTGATGCCGGCGATCTACGACCTGGCCAGCCGGGGCCTGCTGCCGCCGGGGTTCTCCCTGGTCGGCTACGCCCGCCGCGACTGGGCCGACCAGGACTTCGCCCAGGTCGTGCACGACTCGGTCAAGGAGCACGCGCGCACCGAGTTCCGCGAGGAGGTCTGGCAGCAGCTCGCGGAGGGCTTCCGGTTCGTGGCCGGCGACTTCAGCGACGACCAGGCCTTCGACACCCTGCGCCAGACGATCGCCGACCTGGACCGGGTCCGCGGCACCGGTGGCAACCACGCCTTCTACCTGTCGATCCCGCCGCGGTTCTTCCCGGACGTGATCGGCCAGCTCAAGGAGCACGGCCTGGCCGAGGGCGGCCACGACGGCTGGCGTCGGGTGGTCGTGGAGAAGCCGTTCGGCTCCGACCTGAAGAGCGCGCGGGCCCTCAACGCGGTGATCCACGAGGTGTTCCCGCCCGAGTCGGTGTTCCGGATCGACCACTACCTCGGCAAGGAGACGGTGCAGAACATCTTGGCGATGCGGTTCGCCAACACCATGTTCGAGCCGATCTGGAACGCCCACTACGTCGACCACGTCCAGATCACGATGGCCGAGGACATCGGCATCGGCGGCCGCGCCGGCTACTACGACGGCATCGGCGCCGCCCGCGACGTGATCCAGAACCACCTGCTGCAGCTGATGGCGCTGGTCGCCATGGAGGAGCCCACCTCGTTCGACGCGCACAGCCTGCGCGTGGAGAAGCAGAAGGTGCTGTCCTCGGTCGTGCTGCCCCGCCGCCTGGACCTGCACACGTCGCGCGGCCAGTACACCGCCGGCTGGTCCGGCGGCCGCAAGGTGGCCGGCTACACCGACGAGCAGGACATAGCCGACGACTCCACCACCGAGACGTTCGCGGCCATCCGGCTCGACGTGGAGACCCGCCGGTGGGCCGGCGTCCCGTTCTACCTCCGGCACGGCAAGCGCCTCGGCCGCCGGGTCACCGAGGTGGCCGTGGTGTTCAAGCAGGCGCCGCACCTGCCGTTCTCGGACACCGCCACCGAGGAGCTGACC
>JAICLD010000013.1 GCA_025927595.1 Nocardioidaceae bacterium
CACCCCGATCTGGTCGGTGATCTGGCGCAGCGGGTCGGTGAAGACCGGACGGCCGTCGACGCTGCGGGCCGCCTTGGCGGCGAACGACGCGACGCTCTTGGTGCGCCCGGTCACGCTCAGGTAGTTGATGCCGGCGTCGTCGAGCAGGGTCGTCACGAGGCCGACGTACGCGTCGGTCGCCTCGCGCAGCTCGCGCTGCATCGCGGCGAAGGCCTGCACGGGGCTGGTCACGGGGCTGGTCACGGGGCTGGTCACGGGGCTGGTCACGGGGCTGGTCACGCGGCTGCGGACCCGGCGCGGTGCGGGCCGGTGGTCGGCCGGCAGCGTCGGCGTCAGGATGTAGCCGTCCTCGAGGTCGCCGTACGTCGTGACGTCCTCCGGGCGGCGCTCGGCGAACAGCGCGACGTACGCGCAGACCACCGCGTCGACCTGGTCCTCGACCCGCCGCAGCTCGCTCTTGCGGGTGGCCGCCCGCACCTGCGCCACGAGATCCCGCCAGCCGTCGTGGCCGTCGAGCCGCAGCGGGACCGGGGCGCCCTCGAGGCCCTCCAGGAGCCGGGTGAGCTCGAGGAGCTCGTCCCGCAGGGAGGCGGTCGCGCGACCCGGCTTCGCCTTGTACTTCAGCGTCCTCCCCAGCCGGAACAGCGCCACCGTCGCCGGGTGCGGATAGACCTCGAGGGCCCGGCGCGGTGCTCGCGACGCCGGGTCGATGTCGAGACCGAGCGCGCTCGCCAGCCGGGCTGCGCGGAGGGTTCCGGCGAGCTCCGGCCGGGAGGTGTTGACGGGGTGCGTGCCGGCGTCGAACCGCGCGAAGTCCCGGTTGAGCGCAGCCTCGGCGGCCCTGCTGCCGGTCGCGTTGGGGACCACCAGCGGGGCGTCGAACGCCACGACGCAGGGGCCGTCCAGGTAGGGCGCGAGCGCCGCGGCGATCTCCTCGTCGCGCTGCGCCGCGGAGACGTGCCGCAGCACCCCGTCCCCGTCGAGGGCGGCGACCCCGGTGGGGGAGCGGTCGCCCCAGGCGAGGTCGACGCCGATGAAGTGCATGCGCCCACCCTGCACCGTCGGCTTATTCGGTCGCGCACCGCGCCCGGCTGCGCCAGGCTGGACCGATGGCAGAGCTCGAGCTCCGGCGGTTCGGACCGGACGACACCGACGACGTGCGGGCGGCCCTCGACGTCCGGAGCGCCGTCGCGAGGGTGGACAGCCCGTGGCAGCACCCGATGCTGCTCCCGGCGTACGTCGCCGAGCTGCGGCACGGCTGGGACGGCGAGCCGGAGACGCCGTACCTCGCGCTGGTCGACGGCCAGGTCGTCGGTACCGGCTCCGTGTCGCTGACCGAGTGGGACAACCGGCACCTGGCCTGGCTGTCGGTGGAGGTCCTGCCGCAGTGCCGGCGACGCGGGCACGGCCGGCGGCTCTTCGAGCGCCTCGTCGAGGAGGCGCGGGCGGCCGGGCGCACCAGCGTGGCCGTCCACGGCTGGGAGTCGGAGGCGACGCTGTCCTTCGCGAGGGCGGTCGGCGTGGAGCGCAGGTCGCAGGAGATCCAGCGCCGTCAGCACCTGGCGGAGCTCGCGCCCGGCCGGGTGCAGCAGCTGTACGACGAGGGGGCGGCCGCCGCCGGCGACTACGAGCTCGTCCGCTACGCGGGGCGGACCCCGCCGGAGCTGCGTGGGGCGATGGCCGAGCTGATGTCGGTGATCAACGACGCGCCCACCGACGACCTCGACATCGAGGACGAGGTGTTCACCGCCGACCGCCTCGACGCCTACGAGACGGCCACGCTGGCGAGGGGGATGCGGCTCTACCGGCTGGTGGCGCGGCACCGGGGAACAGCGGAGCTGGCCGGGCACACGGTGGTCGCGGTCGAGTCGGCGCGACCGTCGGTCGGGGACCAGCACGACACGGCGGTGGCCCGGGCGCACCGGGGCCACCGGCTGGGCCTGCTGCTCAAGGCCGGGATGCTGCTGTGGCTGGCGGAGGCCGAGCCGCGGCTGGAGACCGTCGACACCTGGAACGCCGAGTCCAACGACCACATGATCACCGTCAACGAGGCACTCGGGTACCGCGTCCTGGGCCGCGAGCTCGAGTTCCAGCGGTCCCTGTGACCGCCGGTGACCGCCGGTGACCGCCGGTGACCACCGGTGACCGCCGGTGACCGGGCGGGTCGGCTAGCGCTGGGTCAGGACCAGCGGACCGTCCTCTGTGACCGCGATCGTGTGCTCCATGTGCGCGCCCCGGGACCCGTCCGCGCTCCGCAGCGTCCAGCCGTCCCGGTCGGTGTAGAGCTGGTCGGTCGACTGCAGGAACCACGGCTCGATCGCGATGACGAGCCCGGGCTTGAGCGGGTAGCCGCGCCCGGCCCGGCCGTCGTTGGGCACGTGCGGGTCCCCGTGCATGGTCCGGCCCACGCCGTGTCCGCCGAAGTCGGTGTTGACCGAGAGGCCGTCGGCGTGCGCCACCGCGGCGATCGCGGCGGAGATGTCGCCGATCCGGGCACCGGGCTGCGCCGCCGCGATCCCGGCGTCGAGGGCCCGGGTGGCGGTGTCGATCAGCGCCAGGTCCTGCTCCGACGGCGTGCCGACCACGAGGCTCACCGCCGAGTCCGCGACCCAGCCGTCCACCGAGGCCGCGAAGTCCAGGCTGAGCAGGTCGCCGTCGCGCAGGGCGTAGTCGAACGGCAGCCCGTGCAGGACCGCGTCGTTGACCGACGTGCACAGCACCTTGCCGAACGGCATCGCGCCGAACGAGGGGTGGTAGTCGATGTAGCAGGACTCGGCCCCGCGATCCCGGATCAGGTCGTGCGCGAGCGCGTCCAGCTCCAGCAGGTTGACCCCGACCCCGGCGGCGGCGGTGAGCCGGGTCAGGACCTCGGCCACGAACCGCCCGGCCGGTCTCATCTGCTCGATCTCGGCAGGGGTGCGCAGCTCGATCACGCCGGAAGCCTAGACGACCGAGCCTGCGCACTAGGGTCGGCTGTCGTGAGCCGCTCCCTCCACCTCGACGTGCTGGTCGACCGGGCCGCCGAGGACGTCTACGCGTTCGCCGCCGACCCCTCGCACCTGCCGCTGTGGGCGTCGGGCCTGAGCGCCGGCGTCGAGCGGCGCGGGGGGCGTTGGTTCGCGGAGTCCCCGATGGGGGAGGTCGAGGTGCGCTTCGCGCCCGAGAACCCGTACGGCGTCCTCGACCACGACGTGGTGCTGCCGGACGGCACCACCGTGACGAACCCGCTGCGGGTGCTGCCGCTCGGCGACCGGTGCGAGGTCGTCTTCACACTGCGTCGTGCCGACGGGGTGGACGACGCGGCGTTCGAGGCCGATGCCGCCGCGGTGCGCGCCGACCTCGCCCGGCTCGCGGAGCTGCTGGCGAGGCGGCCCGGGGAGGCATGACCCTGGACGGCGACGACGCGGCGACGGCCTGGGTGGGGGCGGCCCTGGCGTCGTACGGCGAGGAGCTCACGGGGGCGTGGGAGCGCCCGCACACGCGGTTCTGGTCCACGGCGACCCGCTACGGGACGACGGCCGGCCGGGTGTGGCTCAAGGTCAACGGAGCCGGGACCCGCCCGGAGGGTGCGTTGACCGAGCTGCTGGGACGGCACGTCCCCGACCTGGTCCCGGAGGTGCTCGCCGTGGATTGCGCGCGCGGGTGGTGGCTCAGCCGGGACGCGGGGCCCACGTTGCGGCGGGTGGCGACCCCGGAGGAGTCCTGGCCGCTCTGGGAGGCCCTCGTGGTGCGCTACGCGCAGGCGCAGCTCGACCTGGCGCCGCGCCGCGAGGAGGTGCTCGCGGCAGGGGTGCGGGAGGCGTCCCCTGCGACGCTCCCCGAGCAGGCCCGGGCCCTGATCGAGGAGCTCGCCGCTCGGCCGGCGGACGAGGGCGGAACCTCCCGCGACGAGACGGACCTGCTGCTGCGCGAGCTGCCCGCCCTCGAGGAGTGGTGCGCGGAGCTGGCGGCCTCGGACGTCCCGTGCTCGGTCCAGCACGACGACCTGCACTCTGCGAACGTCTGCTGGCCGGGACCCGTCGACCCCGGCGGCGCCGCCACCGCCAGGATCGTGGACTGGGGCGACGCGTGCTGGGGCTTCCCGCTCGCCACGATGCTGGGGACCAGTCGGTCCCTGGCCTTCCACGCCGGCACCACCACCGGGGCGCGGAGGGTGCTGCGGGTGCGCGACGCCTACCTGGAGCCGTTCACGCGATCCGCCGGCGGGCCGGACCGGAGCACGCTCGTCCGGCTGACCGACCTCGCCGCGCGGGTCGGCTGCGTCGGGAAGGCCCTGGCCTGGCAGGCCGCCACGACCGGCGCGCCGACGGCGCTCCTGCGCGAGGAGGAGTTCCCGGTCCGCGAATGGCTGCTCGAGCTGCTCAGCGGGCGCTGAGCTGCTGGACGCCCGCGGGCGTCGAGCCGACGATGCAGACGTTCTTGCGGGTCACGCGGAGCTGCTGGCGCGCGGTGATCCGGGCGTCGGTGATGACCGAGACGGAGCGGCCGGCGCAGCGCAGCGTGCCCAGGTCCGACACCCGGGGGGCCGGGGTGGCGTCCTTGCCCGGAGCACCCGCCCGCCCGCGCGGGCCGCGCGGCCCGGGCTTGCCGTCCCTGCCGTTCCTGCCGGCCTTGCCGTCGATCCCGTCGAGCCCGTCCTGGCCCGCCGGGCCGGTGGCCCCGGTGAGGCCCGTGGGTCCCTGGGGACCCTGGAACGAGTCGTGGAGGACGCTCACGGCACCCGCCGCGCCCACGCAACCGAACACGAGCGCCAGCACGCACGTGAGCACCATCTTCCCCATGACGTCCACGGTAGAGCGGGCCGGCCGCCGGCGTCCGGAATATGGCAAAACCGGACATACCTCATCCTGTCCGGGCTACCAGCCGCGGGCGCGCCACTCCGCCAGGTGCGGGCGCTCGGCTCCCAGCGTCGAGTCGTCGCCGTGCCCCGGGTAGAGCCAGGTCTCGTCGGGCAGCCGGTCGAAGACCTTGCGCTCCAGGTCGTCCATGAGCGAGCCGAACGCCTCGGACCCGGAGGTCTTCCCGGGTCCTCCCGGGAAGAGCGAGTCGCCGGTGAACAGGTGCGGCGTCCCCTCGGGATCGTCGTAGAGGAGCGCCACCGAACCCGGGGTGTGGCCACGGAGGTGCACGACCTCGAGTCGGCAGGCGCCCACCTCCACGACGTCGCCGTCGCCGACCCGCACGTCCACCGCGACGGGCAGGGCCTCGGCGTCCTCGGCGCCGGCGACGGTGGTCGCGCCGGTCGCCGCCACCACCTCCGGCAGCGCCCGGTGGTGGTCCCAGTGCCGATGGGTGGTCACGACGGTGGCGAGCCCGTCGCCGCCGGCCAGCCGCAGGATCCGCGGCGCGTCGTCGGCCGCGTCCACGAGGAGCTGCTCGTCGGTGCGCCGGCACCGGAGCAGGTACACGTTGTTGGCCATGTCGCCGACCGCCAGCTTGGTGATCACCAGCTCGGGGAGCTCGCGCACGTCCGGGCGGCCGCCGGGCTGGACGTTCCCGGTGTACGTCACGGGGTCGGCACCTCCGTGTCCCGAGGGGCGTCGGGACGTGTCGGTGGCTCCCGATAGCGTGTGCTGGCACCGAGCGTGCCGTCGATCTCCGGGAGGGTGTCGGACCGTGCCAGCCTGTCCATGGGGCCATCCAACCGGGCCCGTCCCGCTTGTGCCACCCCGGTATCCTGACGAACGCCTGTTCGAAGCCGCCCGCCGCCCGATCGCGAGGACCCCCCGTCGTGGCTGACCAGCTCGTCATCAGAGGTGCTCGCGAGCACAACCTCAAGGACGTCTCGCTCGACCTGCCGCGGGACGCCCTGATCGTCTTCACCGGGCTGTCGGGCTCCGGCAAGTCGAGCCTGGCCTTCGACACGATCTTCGCGGAGGGACAGCGCCGTTACGTCGAGTCGCTCTCCGCCTACGCCCGGCAGTTCCTCGGCCAGATGGACAAGCCCGACGTCGACTTCATCGAGGGCCTCTCGCCGGCGGTCTCCATCGACCAGAAGTCGACCTCGAAGAACCCGCGCTCGACCGTCGGCACCATCACCGAGGTCTACGACTACCTCCGGCTGCTCTACGCCCGTGCCGGGCGGCCGCACTGCCCCACCTGCGGCGCGCCGATCTCGCGCCAGACGCCGCAGCAGATCGTCGACCGGGTCCTCACGCTCGAGGAGGGCGCCCGGTTCCTGGTCCTGGCCCCCGTCGTGCGCGGTCGCAAGGGCGAGTACGTCGACCTCTTCCGCCAGCTCCAGACCCAGGGCTTCTCGCGCGCCCGGGTCAACGGCGAGACCTACCCGATGGACGCGCCGCCGGCCCTGGACAAGCAGAAGAAGCACACGATCGAGGTCGTGGTGGACCGGCTGTCGGTGAAGCCCACCTCCAAGCGCCGGCTCACCGACTCGGTCGAGACCGCCCTCGGCCTCGCCGGGGGGCTCGTCGTCTTCGACTTCGTCGACCTCGACGCGGGCGACCCGGCCCGGGAGCTGCGGTTCTCCGAGAGGATGGCGTGCCCGAACGACCACCCGATCGACACCGACGACCTCGAGCCCCGGTCGTTCTCGTTCAACTCCCCGTTCGGCGCGTGCCCGGTCTGCCACGGGCTCGGCACCCGGATGGAGGTGGACCCCGACCTCGTCATCTCCGACCCCGGCGCCACGCTCGGCGAGGGTGCCGTCGGCCCGTGGTCCGGGGCGCACGTGGCCGACTTCTTCATCCGGCTGCTGGGCGCGCTCGGGGACGAGCTCGGCTTCGACCTGAACACGCCCTGGCGGGAGCTGCCGGCCCGGGCCCGCCGGTCGATCCTCGACGGCCACTCGACCAAGGTCCACGTCCAGCACACCAACCGCTACGGGCGCAAGCGCTCCTACTGGACCAGCTTCGAGGGGGTGCGCCCCTACATCGAGCGGCGGCACCGCGAGGCCGAGTCGGACACCAGCCGGGAGCGGTTCGAGGGCTTCATGCGCGAGGTGCCGTGCCCCGAGTGCGGCGGCAGCCGGCTCAAGCCGGTGTCGATGGCGGTGACGCTGAGCGGCCCGGGCGGCGACAGGAGCATCGCGGAGGTCTGCCGGCTGCCGATCAACGAGACCGCCGACTTCCTCCGGGAGCTCGACATGACCGCGCGCGAGCGGCAGATCGGCGAGCGGGTCCTCAAGGAGATCCAGGAGCGGCTGCGGTTCCTGCTCGACGTGGGTCTGGACTACCTGTCCCTCGACCGGCCCTCGGGATCCCTGTCCGGCGGCGAGGCGCAGCGGATCCGGCTGGCCACGCAGATCGGCGCCGGGCTGGTGGGCGTGCTCTACGTCCTCGACGAGCCGTCGATCGGCCTGCACCAGCGCGACAACCACCGGCTGATCGAGACCCTGGTCCGGCTGAAGGACCTCGGCAACACCCTGATCGTCGTCGAGCACGACGAGGACACGATCCGGGTCGCGGACTGGGTCGTGGACATCGGCCCGGGCGCCGGCGAGCACGGCGGCCAGGTCGTCGTCTCCGGGACGGTGCAGGAGCTCCTCGAGCACCACGACTCCTCGACGGGCATGTACCTCTCCGGTCGCAGGAAGATCCCGGTGCCCGCCGTGCGCCGGCCGCGGACGCCGGGCCGCGAGCTCGTGGTGCGGGGCGCCAAGGAGCACAACCTGCGCGACATCGACGTACGGTTCCCGCTCGGGGTGTTCTGCGCCGTGACCGGCGTCTCCGGGTCCGGAAAGTCGACGCTGGTCAACGACATCCTGTACACGTCGCTCGCCAAGCAGATCTACAACGCCCGCACCGTGCCCGGCCGGCACCGCCGCATCGACGGTCTCGACCACGTCGACAAGGTGATCCACGTCGACCAGTCGCCGATCGGCCGGACCCCGCGGTCCAACCCGGCGACCTACACCGGCGTGTTCGACCACGTGCGGAAGCTGTTCGCCTCGACGACCGAGGCCAAGGTCCGCGGCTACCAGCAGGGCCGGTTCTCCTTCAACGTCAAGGGCGGTCGCTGCGAGGCGTGCGCCGGCGACGGGACGATCAAGATCGAGATGAACTTCCTCCCCGACGTGTACGTCCCCTGCGAGGTGTGCCACGGCGCCCGGTACAACCGCGAGACGCTCGAGGTGCACTACAAGGGCAAGACGATCGCCGAGGTGCTCGACATGCCGATCGAGGAGGCGGTGGACTTCTTCGCCGCCATCCCGGCCATCGCCCGGCACATGCAGACCCTGTGCGACGTGGGGCTGGGCTACGTCCGCCTGGGCCAGCCGGCGCCGACGCTCTCCGGCGGCGAGGCCCAGCGGGTCAAGCTGTCCGCGGAGCTGCAGAAGCGCTCCACCGGGCGGACGGTGTACGTGCTCGACGAACCGACCACCGGCCTGCACTTCGAGGACATCCGCAAGCTGCTGCTCGTCCTCGGCCGGCTCGTCGACCAGGGCAACACGGTGCTGGTGATCGAGCACAACCTCGACGTGATCAAGACCGCCGACTGGCTGGTCGACATGGGCCCCGAGGGCGGCAGCCGCGGTGGTCTCGTCGTCGCCGAGGGGACGCCGGAGGAGGTCGCCGCGAACCCGGACAGCTTCACGGGCCAGTTCCTGGCGCCGCTCCTCAAGGACAGCCCGGCCAAGCAGCCACCCAAGCGGTCCCGGCGTGCGGCCGCCGCCGACCGGTCGACGGGGCGCTCCGCGGTCCGGGCAGGCTCCTCCCGTGGCTAGGGACGACGGCGCCCCGCCGTCGGACGTGAGCCGCCGGACGGTGCTGCTCGGCGCGGCCGCCGGCGGCACGGCGCTGCCCCTGCTGGCGGCGTGCGGCGGCGGGAGCGGCGGGTCGGCGTCGGGCGCCACCGGCCCCGTGACGCTGGCGGCGTCCGAGGTCCCCGTCGGCGGTGGCGTCGTCGTCCCCGACCACAAGGTCGTGGTCACGCAGCCGACCAGGGGCGACTTCAAGGCGTTCACCGCGGTGTGCACCCACCAGGGCTGCCTGGTCGGGTCCGTCCGGAACGGCCAGATCGTCTGCCCGTGCCATCACAGCCACTTCTCGATCACGGACGGCGCCGTGACCTCCGGCCCGGCCCCGTCGCCGTTGGCGGCGAAGCAGGTCACGGTCAAGGGCGGCAAGGTCACCGTCGCGTAGCGGCCACGCCGGGCCACGTGGGCGCGTCGGAACGTCGGTCCGTCCCCGTAGGGTTGTCGACGTGGCCGACCCGTCGACGTACCGACCCGCACCGGGGTCGATCCCGACGTCCCCGGGCGTCTACCGGTTCCGCGACGACCACCGCCGGGTGATCTACGTCGGCAAGGCCAAGAACCTGCGAGCCCGCCTGACGTCGTACTTCCAGGACATCGTCCACCTGCACCCGCGGACGGCCTCGATGGTGACCAGCGCGGCCGGCGTGGAGTGGACCGTGGTCAACACCGAGGTCGAGGCGCTCCAGCTGGAGTACTCGTGGATCAAGGAGTTCGACCCGCGGTTCAACGTCAAGTACCGCGACGACAAGTCCTACCCGTGGCTCGCGGTCACGGTCGGCGAGGAGTTCCCGCGGGTGATGGTCGGCCGCGGCGCGAAGCGACGCGGGACCCGCTACTTCGGGCCCTACTCGCACGCCTGGGCGATCCGGGAGACCGTCGACCTGCTGCTCCGGGTGTTCCCGATGCGCTCGTGCAGCAACGGCGTCTTCAAGCGCTCGGCCCAGATCGGCCGGCCCTGCCTGCTCGGCTACATCGGCAAGTGCTCCGCCCCGTGCGTCGGCCGGGTCAGCCCCGAGCAGCACCGCGCGATCGTCGACGACTTCTGCGACTTCATGGCCGGCAGCACCACCACGTTCGTCAAGCGCCTCGAGAAGGAGATGTACGCCGCCTCCGACGAGATGGACTTCGAGCGGGCCGCCCGGCTGCGCGACGACATCGGCGCGCTGAACCGGGCGATGGAGAAGCAGGCCGTCGTGCTCGGGGACGGCACCGACGCCGACGTCGTGGCGTTCGCCGAGGACCCGCTCGAGGTGGCGGTGCAGATCTTCTACGTGCGCGGCGGGCGGATCCGCGGCCAGCGCGGCTGGGTGGCCGACAAGGTGGACGACGCCGACACCGGCGGTCTCGTCGAGCGCTTCCTGCTCCAGCTGTACGACGGCGAGGTCGGCGACGCGATCCCGCGCGAGGTGCTCGTCCCGGCGCTCCCCGAGGACACCCCGGCTCTCGAGCAGTGGCTGACCGACCTGCGCGGGGCCAGGGTCTCGATCCGAGTCCCGCAGCGCGGGGACAAGCGGACGCTCCAGGAGACCGTCGGCCGCAACGCGCTCCAGGCGCTCGGCCTGCACAAGACCAGGCGGGCCAGCGACCTGACCACCCGCAACCGGGCGCTGGAGGAGATCCAGCAGGCGCTCGGGCTGCCGAGCGCGCCGCTGCGCATCGAGTGCTACGACATCTCGAACCTCCAGGGCACCGAGGTCGTCGCGTCGATGGTGGTGTTCGAGGACGGGCTGGCCCGCAAGGGCGAGTACCGCCGGTTCGTGATCCGCGGTGTGGAGGGCCAGAACGACGTCGCGTCGATGCACGAGGTGATCACCCGTCGGTTCCGCCGGCTCCTCGACGAGCGCGCCGACATCGGCGACGTCGCGGACGCCTCCGGAGCCGGGGCCGAGGACCAGGACGGCCCGCTGCTCGTCGACCCCGACACCGGCCGGCCGCGGAAGTTCGCCTACGTGCCGGGCCTCGTCGTCGTGGACGGCGGCCCGCCCCAGGTCGCGGCGGCACAGCGGGCCCTCGACGAGCTCGGCATCGACGACGTGCCGGTGTGCGGGCTCGCCAAGCGGCTGGAGGAGGTGTGGCTGCCCTCGCAGGAGGACCCGGTGATCCTGCCGCGCACGAGCGAGGGCCTCTACCTGCTGCAGCGGGTCCGCGACGAGGCTCACCGGTTCGCGATCACCCACCACCGGTCCCGCCGCTCGAAGAGCATGGTGGAGAGCCTGCTCGACGACGTCCCGGGCCTGGGCGAGGTGCGTCGCAAGGCGCTGCTGAAGCGGTTCGGGTCGCTGCGCCGGCTGCGGGCGGCGACCGTGGAGGAGATCGCGGAGGTGCCCGGCATCGGCCGGCGCACGGCCGAGGCCATCGCCGACGCCCTGCTGGAGCGGCCGCGCACCGCGGTCGCGGTCAACACCGCGACCGGCGAGATCGAGGAGTCGTAGGCGCGATGGAGATCCAGGACCTGGCTGCCCCGGAGGCGGTGCACCGCGGCGAGGTCGTGGTGGTGACCGGCATGACGGGCGCCGGCAGGAGCACCGCCGCCAAGGAGCTGGAGGACCTCGGCTTCTTCGTCGTGGACAACCTGCCGCCGCAGCTGGTCGCCGACGTGGTCCGGCTCGTCGACGAGAACCGCGGGCCGTTGCAGCCGATCGCGGTCGTGGTCGACGTGCGGTCCGGGTCGTTCTTCGCCGGCCTGCAGGAGGTGCTCGCGCAGGGCAGCACCGGACGCCGCACGACCCTGCTGTTCCTGGAGGCCGGGGACGAGGTCCTGGTGCGCCGGCAGGAGGCGGCCCGCCGGCCCCACCCGCTCCAGGAGGGTGGGCGGCTCCTCGACGGGCTGCGTCGCGAGCGGCTCGTGCTCGGCGACCTGCGCGCCGACGCCGACCTGGTCATCGACACCAGCGCCCTGAACGTGCACCAGCTGACCGACAAGGTGGCCGAGGCGTTCGGCACCACCCAGACCACCTCGCTGAAGGCCACGGTCGTCAGCTTCGGCTTCAAGTACGGCATCCCCGTCGACGCCGACCTGGTCGCCGACATGCGGTTCCTGCCGAACCCGCACTGGGTCCCGGCGCTGCGGCCGCTGTCCGGGCGGGACCCCGAGGTGGCCGGCTACGTCAAGGGCCGCCCGGAGGCGCAGACCTTCCTCGAGCAGTACGTCCCGCTGCTCCAGACGGTCAGCGCCGGCTACCTCCGCGAGGGCAAGCGGTTCATGACCGTCGCGGTCGGCTGCACCGGCGGCAAGCACCGCAGCGTGGCGATGACCGAGGAGATCGCCGCCCGCCTGATCGCCCGCGGCATCGACGCCCGCCCGGTGCACCGTGACCTCGGGCGGGAGTGACGTGCCGCCCTCCGGCCCGGCCGACGTACGCGTCGTCGCCCTGGGCGGGGGCCACGGGCTGTTCGCGGTGCTCTCGGCGCTGCGGCGGGTGACCGAGGAGCTCACCGCGGTGGTGACCGTCGCGGACAACGGCGGCTCGTCCGGGCGGCTGCGCCGGGAGTTCGGCGTGCTGCCGCCGGGCGACCTGCGGCAGGCGCTGGCGGCGCTCTGCGGTGACGACGACTGGGGCCGGACCTGGGCGCGGGTGCTCCAGCACCGGTTCGCCAGCTCGGGGGAGATGGCCGACCACGCCCTCGGGAACCTGCTGATCGTGACGCTCTGGGAGCTGCTCGGCGACCACGTGGACGGCCTGGACTGGGTGGGGCGGCTGCTCGGCGCCCAGGGTCGGGTGCTGCCGATGGCGGTCACCCCGCTGGACATCACCGCGACCGTCGCGGGCGTCGACCCCGCCGACCCCGCGGCGCTGGTCACCGTGCGCGGCCAGGTCCAGGTCGCCTCGACCACCGGGCGCGTCTGCGAGGTGCGCCTCGACCCCGAGGACCCGCCCGCCTGCCCCGAGGCCCTGGCCGCGGTCGCGGCGGCGGACTGGGTGGTCCTGGGCCCGGGGTCGTGGTTCACCAGCGTGATCCCGCACCTGCTGGTCCCCGAGCTGCGCCGGTCGCTGGTGGACTCCCCGGCCCGGACCGCGGTGGTGCTCAACCTGGCCCCGCAGCCGGGGGAGACCGACGGGTTCTCCCCGGCCCAGCACCTCGAGGTGCTCACGGCGCACGCCCCCGACCTGGGGATCGACGTGGTCCTCGCCGACGCCGGCGCGGTCCCCGACGCCGACGAGCTGCGGCTCGCGACCGCGGGACTGGGCGCCGAGCTGGTGCTCGCCGACCTCGCCGTCGGGGACGGCACCGCCCGGCACGATCCGGTCAAGCTGGCGCGCGCCTGTGCGGCGTTCCTGGCGGGGGCATAAGGTAGCCGCGGCTCGGGCGCCCACGGCGCCCGTCGCTCTCGGGACCGTCATTCGGTGAGGTGGAGTCGTGACAGGATCGGACGCATGGCGATGACGGCGCAGGTCAAGGCGGAGCTGGCCTCCACCACGGTGACCAAGACCTGCTGCCGCAAGTCCGAGGTCTCCTCGATGCTGCGGTTCGCCGGTGGTCTGCACATCGTCAGCGGCCGGATCGTCGTCGAGGCGGAGCTCGACACCGGCGCCGCCGCCCGGCGGCTGCGCCGCGACATCGCCGAGATCTACGGCCACCCCTCCGACGTCGTCATGGTCGCCGGCAACGGCCTGCGCAAGGGCAGCCGGTACGTCGTCCGGGTGGTCCGCGACGGCGAGGCGCTGGCGCGCCAGACCGGGCTGCTCGACGGTCGCGGCCGTCCCGTGCGGGGTCTGCCGCCCCAGGTCGTCTCCGGGGCCGGGTGCGACGCCGTGGCGGCCTGGCGCGGGGCGTTCCTGGCCCATGGCTCGCTGACCGAGCCGGGCCGCTCCTCGGCGCTGGAGGTCACCTGCCCCGGTCCGGAGGCGGCGCTGGCCCTCGTCGGCGCGGCGCGCCGGATCGGCATCGCCGCCAAGGCCCGCGAGGTCCGTGGCGTCGACCGGGTGGTGATCCGCGACGGCGACGCGATCGGGCAGCTGCTGACCCGCCTCGGCGCCCACGAGTCGCTGATGGCCTGGGAGGAGCGCCGGATGCGCCGCGAGGTGCGGGCCACCGCGAACCGGCTCGCGAACTTCGACGACGCCAACCTGCGCCGCTCCGCCCGCGCCGCCGTCGCCGCCGGCGCCCGGGTCGAGCGGGCGCTGGCGATCCTGTCCGACGACGTGCCGGACCACCTCAAGATGGCCGGCGACCTGCGGCTGGAGCACAAGCAGGCCTCGCTCGAGGAGCTCGGCCAGCTGCACGTCCCGCCGCTGACCAAGGACGCGATCGCCGGCCGGATCCGCCGGCTGCTGGCCATGGCCGACAAGCGTGCGCACGAGCTCGGGATCGACGACACCGAGACGAGCCTGACGGCGGAGATGCTCGCCGACCAGGGCTGAGCCGGTTACCGGCACGTATCGCGGACCGGGCCGCCTCGCCGGGGTCGACCGACGGTAGGGTCGGCGGCGGCGACGCCGTGCGCACGTCCGTCCGTCCCCAGTGGGACCCAGTGACCCCGAGTGTGACTTAGGAGACCAGATCCATGACCGTTCGCGTGGGCATCAACGGGTTCGGCCGCATCGGCCGCAACTTCTTCCGGGCCGTCGAGGTCCTCAACGCCCAGGGTGGCGCCGACATCGACATCGTCGCCGCCAACGACCTCGGCGACCTCAAGACGATGGCGCACCTGCTGAAGTACGACTCGATCCTGGGCCGGTTCCCGGCCGACGTCTCGGTCGTGGAGGACGGCATCCGGGTCGGCGACAAGACGCTGCGGATCCTCGCCGAGCGCGACCCGGCCTCGCTGCCGTGGAAGGAGCTCGGGGTCGACGTCGTCGTCGAGTCCACCGGGTTCTTCACCGACGCCGGCAAGGCGAAGGCGCACATCGACGCCGGCGCGCAGAAGGTGATCATCTCGGCGCCCGCCAAGAACGAGGACGTCACGATCGTGATGGGCGTGAACCACACGTCGTACGACCCCGCGCAGCACCAGATCATCTCCAACGCCTCCTGCACCACGAACTGCCTCGGCCCGATGGCCAAGGCGCTCAACGACGAGTTCGGGATCGTCAAGGGCCTGATGACGACCATCCACGCCTACACCCAGGACCAGAACCTCCAGGACGCGCCGCACAAGGACCTGCGCCGGGCCCGGGCCGCCGCGCTCAGCATCGTCCCGACCTCGACCGGCGCGGCCAAGGCCATCGGCCTGGTGCTGCCGGAGCTGAAGGGCAAGCTCGACGGCTACGCGCTGCGGGTGCCGGTGCCGACCGGCTCCGCCACCGACCTCACCTTCGAGGCGGGCCGGGAGACCTCCGTCGAGGAGGTCAACGCCGTGGTCAAGGCGGCCGCCGAGGGCGAGCTCAAGGGCTTCCTGCGCTACACCGAGGACCCGATCGTCTCCGCCGACATCGTCACCGACCCGGCGTCGTGCATCTTCGACTCGGGCCTCACCAAGGTGCTCGGCAACCAGGTGAAGGTCGTCGGCTGGTACGACAACGAGTGGGGCTACTCCAACCGGCTCGCCGACCTGATCACCTACGTCGGCAAGACGCTCTGACCGACCTGACCACCCCTGACCCCGATTCGTCTGCGGTCGGGCGGGCCGCCGCCGCGTCCCGGTCGCAGACGAACCCGTCCTCGGGAGGACCGATGACCGACCAGATCGACCGGCTGGGCGACCTGCGCGGCAGGCGCGTGCTCGTCCGCTCCGACCTGAACGTCCCCCTGGACGGTGACCGGATCACCGACGACGGCCGGATCCGGGCCAGCGTGCCGACGATCCGGCGGCTCTGCGACGCGGGCGCCCGGGTGGTCGTGGCCGCCCACCTGGGCCGGCCGAAGGGCGCCCCGGACCCGAGGTACTCGCTGCGCCCGGTCGCGGCCCGGCTCGGCGAGCTGCTCGGCACCGACGTGGCGTTCGCGGAGGACACCGTCGGTGGCGCCGCCCGGGCCACCGTCGACGCCCTGCAGGACGGCCAGGTCGCGGTGCTGGAGAACGTCCGCTTCGAGGAGGGCGAGACCAGCAAGGACGACGCCGTGCGCGGCGCGTTCGCGGACCGGCTCGCGGGTCTCGCCGACGTGTTCGTCAGCGACGGCTTCGGGGTCGTGCACCGCAAGCAGGCCTCCGTGTACGACGTCGCGCAGCGGCTCCCGCACGCCATGGGAGGGCTGGTCGCCGCCGAGATCGACGTGCTGCGCCGGCTCACCGAGCACCCCGACCGTCCGTACGTCGTCGTGCTCGGCGGGTCCAAGGTCTCCGACAAGCTCGGCGTCATCGACAACCTCTTGGGCAAGGCCGACCGGCTGCTGATCGGCGGCGGCATGGTGTTCACGTTCCTCGCGGCCCAGGGCCTCGAGGTCGGCCGCAGCCTGCTGGAGCAGGACCAGGTCGGCACCTGCCGGGCCTACCTGCGGCGCGCCGAGGAGTCCGGCGTCCAGATCCTGCTGCCCACCGACGTCGTCGTCGCGAGCGAGGTCTCCGCCGACGCCGAGCCGCAGGTGGTCCCCGCGGACCGGATCCCGGCCGACCGGATCGGCCTGGACATCGGGCCCGACTCGGCGAAGGCCTTCGCCGCCGCGCTGGCCGACGCCCGCACGGTGTTCTGGAACGGCCCCATGGGGGTCTTCGAGATCGACGCGTTCGCGGCCGGGACCCGCGCGGTCGCCCAGGCGCTCACCGAGGTCGACGGCCTCTCGGTCGTCGGCGGCGGCGACTCCGCGGCCGCGGTCCGGCGGCTCGGCTTCGACGAGTCCGCGTTCGGGCACATCTCCACCGGCGGCGGCGCCAGCCTCGAGTACCTCGAGGGCAGGGCGCTCCCCGGCATCGACGTCCTCCACGACTAGACAGGCGACCCATGGCCACGAGCAGCCGCGTCCCGCTGATGGCGGGCAACTGGAAGATGAACCTCCACCACCAGGAGGCGGTGGTCCTGGTCCAGAAGCTGGCGTGGACCCTCGCCGACAAGAAGCACGACTTCTCCCGGGTCGAGGTCGTGGTGCTGCCGCCGTACACCGACCTGCGCAGCGTCCAGACCCTCGTCGACGGCGACCGCCTCGAGATCGAGTACGGCGCCCAGGACGTCTCCAGCCACGAGTCCGGCGCCTACACCGGCGAGATCTCGGCGGGCATGCTCGCCAAGCTCGGCTGCTCGTACGTCGTCGTGGGGCACTCCGAGCGCCGGGAGCACCACGACGAGACCGACGAGGTCGTCAACGCCAAGGCCCGGGCGGCGCTCGGGGCCGGGATGACCCCGATCGTCTGCGTGGGCGAGGGCCTCGACGTGCGCAGCGAGGACCGGCACGTCGAGCACACCGTCGAGCAGCTCGAAGGCTCGCTGGCCGGGCTCGACGCCGAGCAGGTCGCCGGCCTCGTCATCGCCTACGAGCCGGTGTGGGCGATCGGGACGGGTGAGGTGGCGACCCCCGACGACGCCCAGGAGGTGTGCGCGGCGCTGCGCGCTCGGGTGGCCGAGTCCTGGGGCGCGGACGCCGGCGCGGCGGTGCGGATCCTCTACGGAGGGTCGGTCAAGGCGGCCAACGTCGCCGGCATCATGGAGAAGCCGGACGTCGACGGCTGCCTCGTGGGTGGTGCGAGCCTCCAGGCCGACGAGTTCGGCGGCATCTGCCGTTTCTACGACATGCCGATCATCTGAGCGCCCCGGCTGGGTTAGGATCTCTCACCGTGGTCATCACCTTCACCGTGCTGCTCGTCCTGACCAGCCTCCTGCTCATCCTGCTGATCCTGCTGCACAAGGGCAGGGGCGGTGGGCTCTCGGACATGTTCGGGGGCGGCGTCTCGAGTGGTCTGGGTGGTTCCTCGGTGGCCGAGCGCAACCTCGACCGGATCACGGTGGGGGCGGGCGTCATCTGGTTCGCCTGCATCGTCGCGCTCGGCCTGCTGCTCAAGGCCGGCAGCTGACCCTCCGTCGGGGGCCGGCCCACAGATCGCCATCGACAGGAGCGCGCGCGTGTCAGCAGGTGGAGGCAACGCCATCCGGGGCAGCCGGGTCGGTGCCGGCCCGATGGGCGAGGCGGAGCGCGGCGAGGCCGCGCCGAGGCAGACGGTCGTCTACTTCTGCGCCCACGACCACGAGTCCGTGATCACGTTCGCGGTCGAGGCCCAGATCCCGGAGTCGTGGGACTGCCCGCGCTGCGGGCTGCCGGCGAGCACCGACTCGGCGAACCCGCCGCCGCCGCCGAAGATCGAGCCCTACAAGACCCACCTGGCCTACGTGAAGGAGCGTCGCTCCGACCAGGAGGCCGAGGACATCCTCGACGAGGCGATCAAGACGCTGCGAGCCCGTCGCAAGCGCGGCGACGTCGTCTTCTGAGGCTCCTGACGGCGGCGGCTACGTCGCCCCGTCCGACAGGTACCCGAGCATCCGGTCCAGCACCGAGCTGGCCCGGCGGGTCTCGGGGCTCGCCGGGGGCGGCGTGCCCTCCAGGTCGTCCCAGAACGGGAAGCGGGTCCCGGGCCGGTACTCCTCGCTGAGCCGGGCGCACAGGCGCGCGGCGTCGCGGACCACCAGCGCGTCGACGGACCAGAACGTCTCGAAGCGGCGCGGCCCCCGTCCGGGGTCGTCCGGCCGCTCCCAGCCGACCAGGCAGCCGGGACGGTCGCCGGAGTCGCAGACCAGCACCCACTCGCGGTGCAGCGGCGAGCCGAAGGGGACCGGCACCTCGACGGGGTCGCCGGGCCCAGCGACGGGCCCAGCGACGGGCCCAGCGACGGGCCCAGCGCCGGGCCCAGCACCGGGGCCGCCCGCCGGGGCGAAGTCCGCGAACACGACCGCGCTGCGAGCGGTCCGGGAGAGCTCGCGCCACCGGTCCCGGGAGGCGGCGTAGAGCCCGGGGCGCTGGAACGCGCCGAACAGCAGCGGCCGCTCCGCCTCCGCGCAGCACTCGTCCTCCATCGCCCGGCACAGGGACACCAGCAGCGGCTTGGCCAGCAGCTGCACCCGCAGGTCCGGGTGGCGTCGACGCACCCCGGCGAAGACCGAGGACTCGGCTCCGTCGCGCTGGCTGCGCGCCCGCTCGACGGCCAGCGGCATGCTCAGCCCGCTGGTGCGCAGCCGGAGCGTCTCCTGCACCAGGGCCACGTCGCCGGTGTCGTAGCGGCGGTGACCGCTGGCGGCGCGACGGGGCTGCGGGACGCCGTACCGGGTCTCCCAGGTGCGCAGCGTGCCCACGGCCACGCCGGTGCGCCGGGACAGGTCGCCGATCGTCAGACCGGTGGTCCGTCGCCGCTCCGCCATCCTTGCCTCCTCAGAGTGAGTAGGTATAGTTCACCACATTGCTCAAGCCGTCCGCGCCGCGGTCGGGCACTGGAGGTCCCTCGATGCACCCACTGCCGAGCCCCGGACGCCTGGGGACCCTGCCCCGACCCGAGCCGGTGGAGGACCCTCCCGGGCCCGGCCGCGACGCGGACGGCGGGCTGGGCGACCACCTCGAGCGGGTCGAGCACGCGATGCGCCGAGCCCTGGGGACGGGCACCGACGCCGGCACCGGGAGGCCCGCGGTGGACCCCGGGCACGCGCGGCTGCTGGGCAGCCTCGGCGAGGCCACCGGTGGCGGGAAGCGGTTCCGCCCCGCGCTGCTGGCCGTCGGCTACCGCGCCTGGGGCGGCCGCGACCTCGGCGCCGCCGCGACCGTGGCGGCCGCGGTCGAGCTGCTGCACACCGCCTTCGTCGTGCACGACGACGTCATCGACGCCGACGACACCCGCCGAGGCCGGCCCAGCGTCCTGGGCGCCCACACCCGGGCCGCGGGCGACCACGGCGTGGCACCCGACCGCGCCCGCGAGTACGGCGTCGCGGCCGGCATCCTGGCCGGCGACCTGGCCCTCGCGGCCGCGGTGCGGACCGTCGCGACGTGCGCCGCCGAGCGCGAAGTCGTGGGCCGGCTCCTCGACCTCTTCGACGCGGTGCTGCACGTGAGCGCCGCCGGTGAGCTGGAGGACGTGTGGCTGGGCGTGGGGGCCGGTGTGCCGACCCTGGAGGCGGCCCTGCTGCTCGCTGAGCGCAAGACCGCGGAGTACTCGTTCGCGCTGCCGCTGCAGGCCGCCGCCGTGCTGGCGGGAGCGAGCGCGGTGACCGTCGCCGCCGCGGGCGAGGTCGGGCGCTCCCTGGGCACCGCCTACCAGCTCCTCGACGACCTGCAGGGCGTGTACGGCGACCCGGCCGTGACCGGCAAGAGCCGGCTCAGCGACCTGCGGTCGGGCAAGCAGACCGCGCTGGTCGCCCACGCCCGCACGACAGCGGCGTGGCCGACGGTGGCGCCGTACGTCGGGCTGGCGACGCTGACGGAGCAGGAGGCCGCCGTGGTCCGCGACCTGCTCGTCGCCTCGGGCTCGCGCGGCCACGTCGAGGCCCTGGCCCGCGCGTACGTCGACCGGGCGGTCACGCTGGCTCGGGGTGCCGGGCTGCCGGCCACCCTGGTGTCCTGGCTCGCGCGGCTCGGCGGCGACCTGCTCCGGAGCCTGGCATGAGCCTGGTCAGCGGCGTCAGCCGCCGCACGTCCGGCAGCGCCGTCGTCGACACCTACGGCGCCGTGGCCAGCCGCAGCGCCGCCGTCGTCATCAGCGGCTACTCCACGTCGTTCGGGGCCGCCTCGCGGCTGCTCGCCGAGCCGGTCCGCACCCACGTCCGCAACGTCTACGCGCTGGTCCGCATCGCCGACGAGATCGTCGACGACCCGCGCCCGGGCCTCGACCTCCAGCGGCGCGCGGACCTGCTCGCGGAGCTCGAGGCGGACACCGGGCGGGCGCTGCGGACCGGGTACAGCAGCAACCTCGTCGTGCACGCGTTCGCCGCGACGGCACGGGAGACCGGGATCGACCCCGCCCTGGTCGAGGCGTTCTTCGACTCCATGCGCACCGACCTCGTCGTGACCGAGCACGACGCCGCCAGCGTGGCGCGCTACATCTACGGCTCCGCGGAGGTCGTCGGCCTGATGTGCCTGCGCGCGTTCCTCCCGGCCGCGGCGACGGGCCGGACCGGTCGCACGGGACCCGGCTACGACGAGCTGGCGGAAGGCGCCCAGCGTCTGGGCGCGGCGTTCCAGAAGGTCAACTTCCTGCGCGACGTCGCCGAGGACCTCGGGCTCCGCGGCAGGCGCTACCTTCCAGGGGTGAGCCTGGAGACCTTCACCGACGCGCAGCGGGACGCCGTCCTCGACGACATCGAGGCGGACCTGGCGGCGGCGGCCCCCGCGATGGCGATGCTGCCGCCCAGCAGCCGTCGCGCGGTCCTGGTCGCACACGCGCTCTTCGCGGAGCTGACCCGCCGGCTGCGCGCCACGCCGGCCGAGCGGATCGCCCGCGAGCGGGTCCGGGTCCCCGGGCCGGTCAAGGCCCGGATCGTGCTGCGAGCCCTCGCCACCGGGAGGCGGCCGTGAGCGGGCCGTCCGCGGTCGTGGTCGGGGGCGGCATCGCCGGCCTGGCGACGGCCGGGCTGCTGGCCCGCGACGGCTACCGTGTCGACCTGCTGGAGCAGGGCGACCGGCTCGGTGGCCGGATCGGGTCCTGGGAGAGCGACGGCTTCCGGTTCGACACCGGTCCCTCGTGGTACCTCATGCCCGAGGTGTTCGACCACTTCTTCGGGCTGTTCGGCCGCTCCGCCGCCGAGGAGCTCGGGCTGACCCGGCTCGACCCCGGCTACCGGGTCTTCTTCGAGGGCCGGCCGGACCCGGTCGACATCCGCGCGGACCGGGCGGCGAACGTCGCGACCTTCGAGCGCCTCGAGCCGGGCGCCGGCGCGGCACTCGAGGGCTACCTCGCCTCGGCCGAGGACGCCTACACCGTCGCGCTGCGCCGGTTCCTCTACTCCAGCTTCGACTCGCTCGCGGCGCAGCTGCGCTGGGACGTGCTGCTGCGCACGCCCCGGCTGCTGCGGCTGCTGACCCAGTCCCTGGAGAGCTTCGTGGGGGACCGGTTCACCGACCGGCGGCTGACCCAGATCCTCGGCTACCCCGCGGTGTTCCTGGGCACCTCCCCGGACCGGGCGCCGAGCCTGTACCACCTGATGAGCCGCCTCGACCTGGCCGACGGCGTCCTCTACCCCCGGGGCGGGTTCGTCCGGCTGGCCGAGGCGGTCGCCGACGTGGCCCGCGACGCCGGCGCCCGGCTGCACACCGGCAGCCGGGTCACCGCGATCACGACCCGGCCCCGCGCCGGGCGCGGGCGCCGGGCCGCCGTGACCGGGGTCGCGTACGTCGATCCCGCCGGCCGGGAGCAGACGCTGACCGCCGACGTCGTCGTGGGCGCGGTCGACCTGCACCACCTGGAGACCCGGCTGCTGCCGCCGGCGCTGCAGACCTACCCGCAGGACTACTGGGACGACCGCGACCCGGGGCCCGGAGCGGTGCTGGTGTGCGTGGGCGTGCAGGGGCGGGTGCCGGAGCTGGCGCACCACTCGCTGTTCTTCACCGAGGACTGGCGGGACAACTTCGACGCGATCTTCGGCGAGACCCGGCGGGTGCCGGACCCGGCCTCGGTGTACGTCTGCGCGCCGTCGCGGACCGACCCGACCGTGGCACCACCCGGCTGCGAGAACCTGTTCCTGCTCGTGCCCGTCCCGGCGGACGTGACGCTGGGCCGCGGCGGGATCGACGGTGCCGGGGACCCCGTCGTCGAGCGGGTGGCCGACGCGGCGCTGGACCAGGTCGCGGCCTGGGCCGGGGTGCCCCACCTGCGGAGCCGGGTCGTGGTCCGTCGTACCTTCGGTCCCGGCGACTTCGCCGCGGATCTCAACGCCTGGTCCGGGGGCGCCCTGGGACCTGCGCACACGCTGCGCCAGAGCGCGTTCCTGCGGACCGGCAACGTCTCGCACAAGGTGTCCGGCCTGCACTACGCCGGCTCGAGCACCGTGCCCGGCATCGGCCTGCCGATGTGCCTGATCAGTGCCGAGCTGGTCGCCAAGCGGCTGCGCGGGGACCGCTCCGCAGGCCCCATGGACGTGCCGGCATGACGCACCTGGCCTACCTCGTCGCGCTGCTCGTGCCGCTGGCGGCGATGGCGGCGGTCGACCGCAGGTGGCGGCTCGTGCTGTGGGCGGACCCGCGCCGCGCGGCCGTGGTGCTGGTGCTCGGCGTCCTCGCCTTCCTGGCCTGGGACGTCCTCGCACTGGCCCACGGCTTCTACCGTCGCGGGGGCTCGCCGCTGATGACCGGGGTCGACGTCGCGCCGGACCTGCCGCTGGAGGAGGTCTTCTTCGTGCTGTTCCTGTGCTACCTCAGCCTGGTGCTGCACCGGCTGGTGCACCTGCTGCTGGTCCGGGCAGCCGACCACGAGCCCGTCGAGGAGGAGGTGCGGAGCCGGTGACCTACGCACTGCTGGCCGTGCCGTTCCTCGCCGCGGGCGTGCTGCTCGCCCTGCTCGCGACGCGACGCGTGCACCGCCCCCGCCGCTGGTGGGCCGCGACGGTGCTCGTCGGGGCGGTCCTGGTCGTCGCCACCGGCGTCTTCGACAGCCTGATGGTGGCCGCGGACCTGTTCCGCTATCGCGAGGCGGCGCTGCTGGGACCGCGGGTGCTGCTCACGCCGGTGGAGGACTTCGCGTGGCCGGTGTTCGCCGTGCTCGCCGTCCCCGCGCTGTGGGAGCTGCTCGGCGGCCGCAGGACGGGTCACGACCGTGAGCGCTGAGACCATGGCGACGGTGCCGGCACCGGGTGAGGCCCTGCGCCAGCTGCTCGGGTCCTCGCGCCCGCTCAGCTGGGTCAACACCGCCTACCCCTTCGCGGCGGCGTACCTGCTCTCCGGCGGCGGGGTCGACGCGGTCCTGGTCGTCGGCACGATCTACTTCCTCGTTCCCTACAACCTGCTGATGTACGGCGTCAACGACGTCTTCGACTACGAGTCGGACCTGCGCAACCCTCGCAAGGGCGGTGTGGAGGGCGTGGTGCTGCAGGACCGCTGGCACCGGCTCACGCTGTGGTCGGCGGCCCTGTCGAACCTGCCGTTCCTGGCGTTCCTGCTGCTCGTCGGCACTCCCTGGTCCGCGGCCGCCCTCGCCGTCGTGGTGTTCGCGGTGGTCGCCTACTCCGCGCCGGGACTGCGGTTCAAGGAGCGGCCGCTGCTGGACTCGGTCACCTCCAGCACCCACTTCGTCGGCCCGGGCCTCGTCGGCCTCGCGATCAGCGGGCACGAGCCGACCGGCACCGCCGTCGTCGCCTTCGTCGCGTTCTTCCTGTGGGGCGCGGCCTCCCAGGCGTTCGGTGCGGTGCAGGACATCGCCGCGGACCGCAGTGCGGGGATCGGCTCGGTCGCCACCTGGTGCGGGGCGAGCCGGACCGTGCGGCTGGCGCTCGCCGCGTACGCCGCCGCGGGTCTGCTGCTGCTGGTCGGCGCGGGCTGGCCGGGGCGGCTGGCCGGGCTGCTGGTCGTGCCGTACCTGGTCAACATCTGGCGCTACCGCACCCTGGAGGAGGCCGACTGCGGGCGCGCCCACGCCGGCTGGCGCCGGTTCCTCGCGCTGAACTACGTCACCGGGTTCCTGCTCACCCAGCTGCTGATCTGGTGCGCGCTGAGGGGCCGGTGAGGACCGGTGACCGGTCCGTGAGCGGACTGCGCCCGGTGCCGGCCGACCTCGTCCGGCTCGCCGGGCTCGCCTCGTTCGTCACCGTGGTCGTCGAGGGCGAGTGGGTGAACGCCGCTCTGTTCGCGCTGGTGCTGCTCGGCCTGGTGCTGCCGCGACTGCTGCGGGTGGGACCGCTGCCCGACCTCGTGTACGGCGTCGTGCTGCTGGTCGCGGCCTGGAGCGCGGTGCTGGACTGGTACGTCCGGTTCGGCTCGCTCGACGTCGTCATGCACGTGCTCACCGGCGGCCTCACCGCCTTCTTCGCCTGCGACCTGCTGGTGCGCCGGGGCGTGCTGCCGCCCCCGGAGCCCACCGCCGTGCGCCGGGCCCGCGCCGGCGTCGTGGTCACCACGACCGCCGTCGGCACCCTGCTCGGGCTGCTCTGGGAGATCGGGGAGTGGTTCGGGCACACCTACCTCGACCACCGGATCCAGGTCGGCTACACCGACACGCTCTCCGACCTCGCCGCCGACGCCGTCGGCGCGCTCGCGGCCGGGCTCGTCGTCGCCGCCAAGGTCGGCCCGGCCCCCGGCGCCCCGCGACCGGGCCCCCCGGAAAGCCCGACGAGCTCGGTGTCGGTGGTGATCCCGGTCCGCGACGACGCCGCGGAGCTCGACCGGTGCCTGACGCTGCTGGCCGCGCAGACCGTCCCGCCCTTGGAGGTGGTGGTCGTCGACAACGGCTCGACCGACGCGAGCGCGGAGGTCGCCGCGCGGCACGGCGCCCGGGTCGTGCCCGAGCCGGTGCGGGGGATCCCCTCGGCGGCGGCGGCGGGCTACGACGCCGCTCGGGGCGACGTGATCGCGCGCTGCGACGCCGACTCCCGGCCCCCTCGGGACTGGGTGGAGCGCATTGAGCGGGACCTGTCGCAGGACCCGACGCTGGACGCGGTCACCGGCCGTGGCCGCTTCTACGGCCTGCCACGGTGGCTCGCGCCCGCGGTCAGTCACGCCTACCTCGGCGCCTACTACCTCCTGGTGCACGCCGCGCTCGGCCACACCACGGTGTGGGGCTCCAACATGGCGCTGCGGCGGGCCGCCTGGCAGGAGGTCCGCGACGCCGTACACCGTTGGGACGCGGAGGTGCACGACGACATCGACCTGGCGTTCGCGCTCGGGCCGTCCCGTCGGGTGCGCTACGACCGCCGCCTGGTGGTGGGGGTGTCCGCGCGGTCGCTGCGCGGCCGGCGCCAGCTCCGGCGACGGCTGGACCGGGCGCTGTGGACGCTGCGGCGCAACTGGGAGGTGCAGCCGCCGTGGGAGAGGTGGCGCACGCGCATCGACCTGGTCCGGTCCGGCGCCCTCACCCGCCGCGTCTGACCCGGCTCAGCGGGCCGCCGCGGCCTCCTCGTCGAGGACCCAGACCGTCCGCTCCCGGCCGTGCACGCCGGTCGCCGGGATCTCGTGCACGTCCGCCGCGTCGTCCCCCGTGGCCAGCGCCCGGGCGACCGCACCGGCCTTGGCCTCCCCGGACACGACGAACCAGACCTCGCGGGCCCGGTTCAGCGCCCCGAACGTGAGGCTGACCCGCTCCGGCGGCGGCTTCGGCGACCCCGTGACCGGCACCGCGACCTCGTCGTCGACGTCGAGCTGGGCGAAGCCGGGGAACAGGGAGGCCACGTGGCCGTCGGGACCGACGCCGAGCATCACCACGTCGAAGGCGCCGCCGCCGTGCTCGCGGAGCTCGCGACCGTAGGCCGCCGCGGCCGCCGCGACGTCTCGGAGCCCCGTGTCGGAGGCCGGGACCTCGTGGACCCGGTGGGGGTCGAACGGCAGCCGGTCGAGCAGCGAGGCGCGGGCCTGTCCGGCGTTGCGCTCCTCGTCGGCGGCGGGGACGTACCGCTCGTCGCCGAACCAGACGTCGACCCGGCCCCAGTCCACGAGG
>JAICLD010000110.1 GCA_025927595.1 Nocardioidaceae bacterium
ACTCCCTCGAGGCGCCGGTGCTGCGCGTCGGTGGCCTCGACACCCCCTACCCGCCGGCCCGGGCCGAGCACCAGTGGCTGCCCGACCTCGACCGGGTGCTGGACGCCGTCGACCGCTCGCTGGCGTACTGACCCCTCCCGGCCGTCCCGCCCCCGTCCCGCCCCGGACCCGCCCCCGACCCGCCCCGACCCAAGGAGACCCGTGCCCGACTACAAGCTGCCCGACGTCGGCGAGGGCCTGACCGAGGCCGAGATCGTGACCTGGAAGGTCAGGGTCGGCGACGTGGTGAGGATCAACGACGTCGTCGTGGAGATCGAGACCGCCAAGTCGCTGGTCGAGCTGCCCTCGCCGTACGCCGGGACCGTGCAGGCGCTGCACGTCCCCGAGGGCGAGACGGTGGCGGTGGGGACCCCGATCATCTCGATCGGGGACCCGGAGCAGGCTCCGGCCCCTGCGGCTGCCGCCGTTCCCGCGGCCCCGGCGGCCGCCGGGCCGGCCACGATCGACCCGTCGAACCCGGCCGCCTCGGGCGGCGAGAACCAGACCCTCGTCGGCTACGGCCCCCGCGCGACCTCGGCCGTGCGCCGGCCCCGCCGGGGAGCCACCGCTGCCGCCTCCGAGGCCGCGGCCACGGCCCAGCGACAGGTCCAGGGCGCGTTCGGGCAGGGGGCGGCGCAGGCCGCCGACGTCGTCGAGGGCGACGAGACGCCCGTGCCGGCGACCCCGCAGGGCCGCCCCTCGGAGCCGGCGTCCTCCGCGGCCACGCGCGCGCTGGCGAAGCCGCCGGTCCGCAAGCTCGCGAAGGACCTCGGCGTCGACCTGGCGTCGCTGACGCCGACCGGCCCGGGCGGCACGGTCACCCGCGCCGACGTCGAGCAGGCGGGCCGCGGGCAGGCCGCGCCGCCGGTCGAGGTGGGCACCCCCTACGACGGGACGGGCACCGCCGCCCCCGAGTCGTGGAACGGCTGGTCCGGCCGCGAGATCCGCGAGCCGGTGCGGGGCGTGCGCAAGATGATGGCCCAGGCCATGGTCGACTCGGCCTTCAGCGCTCCGCACGTGACCGAGTGGGTCACGATCGACGTGACCCGCACCACCAGGCTCGTCGAGCGGCTGCGCTCGCACCGCGAGTTCCGTGACGTCAAGGTCTCGCCGCTGCTCGTGGTGGCCAAGGCGGTGTGCCTGGCCGTCCGCCGCACCCCCGAGGTCAACGCCACCTGGGACGAGGAGGCCGGGGAGGTGGTGCTGAAGTCCTACGTGAACCTGGGGATCGCGGCCGCGACCCCACGGGGCCTGGTGGTCCCGAACGTCAAGGACGCCGACCGGCTCTCGCTGCCGGGCCTCGGAGCGGCGATCAACGCGCTCACCCGTACCGCCCGCGAGGGCCGCACCCAGCCCGAGGAGATGACCGGGGGGTCGTTCACGATCACCAACGTCGGCGTGTTCGGCGTCGACGCCGGCACCCCGATCATCAACCCCGGCGAGTCGGCGATCCTGTGCATCGGCGCGATCCGCCCGCAGCCGTGGGTGCACAAGGGCAAGGTGCGGCCCCGCGACGTCGCCACGCTCGCGCTGTCCTTCGACCACCGGCTCGTCGACGGGGAGAAGGGCTCCCGGTTCCTCGCGGACGTCGCCGCGGTGCTCGAGGACCCCAGGAGCGCGCTGCTGCTGTAGCCCCGTCGCCGCCGAGGGACGGCGGGCGGCGTGTGCGTCGTCACGCCGGCGGCGGCGAGGCGGCCCCGCCCGGCGCCCTACGATGGCTGCGATGAGTACGTCGTCCGGCCCCGGGCCGCGGACCGCGGCCGACCGGGCCTACGAGTTCGCGAAGTGGGCCATCCTCACCGGGGTCTTCGCGGCGGACGAGGTGGTCACCGAGGAGGCCCTGGCCCACGAGGTCGGTCTCGGCCGCACCCCGGCCCGCGAGGCGCTGCTGCGCCTGGAGGCCGAGGGGCTGGTCGGCGTCGTCGCCGGCCGCGGCGCGGTGGTCAGCGACTTCTCCACGACCGACGCGGAGGAGGTGCTCGAGGCCCGGCACCTGGTGGAGAGCCACGTCGCCGACCGGTCGTTCGCCCACCGCGCGGCGCTGCTGCCGCAGGTCGAGGCGGCCTACGCGACGATGCGGCGGACGCACCGCGAGCGCGACGCCGCCGCCTTCAGCGCCGCCGACCGGGACTTCCACGAGCTGATCGTGGAGGCCGCCGGCAACGCGGTGCTGTCCTCGATGTACCGGATGCTGCGGGACCGGCAGACGCTGTTCAGCTCGATGATCCTGCGGGGCCGCTCGGACCGGATGGAGGCCGCGATCGACGGCCACGCCCGGATCCTGGCCGCGCTGCGCGGGGACGACCGCGAGGCGTTCCGCGCCGCGCTCGACGACCACCTCCGGTGGTCGGTCCGGCTCGTCCAGGAGCCGCGGTGAGCGAGCCGTCCCCCGGCTCCACGCCCGAGCCGGACGCACGTCCGGCGACGCCGCCGCCGACCGGTGGCCGCCGTGCGGCCGCGGTGTGGTCGGCCGCCGTCGCGGTCTACTTCCTGGCGATCTTCCACCGCTCCTCCCTCGGCGTGGCCGGCCTCGCCGCCGCCGAGCGGTTCCACGTCTCGGCCTCCCAGCTGTCGACGTTCACGGTGCTCCAGCTGCTGGTGTACGCCGCGATGCAGGTCCCGGTCGGCGTGCTCCTCGACCGGTTCGGCCCCCAGAGGCTGCTGCTCGCCGGGACCGTGCTGATGACCGCGGCCCAGCTCGGCTTCGCGGTCACCGGCACCTACGCCGGCGCCCTCGCCGCTCGGATCTTCCTCGGCATGGGCGACGCGATGATCTTCATCAGCGTGCTGCGGATCATCGCGTCCTGGTTCCCCCCGGTCCGCAACCCGATGCTGACGGCGCTGACCGCGGCGGTCGGGCAGAGCGGTGCGCTGGTCGCCGCGATCCCGCTGAGCCGGGCCCTGGCGTCGTACGGCTGGACGACGACGTTCGCGGCCAGCGCCTCGGTCGGCGTGCTGCTCGGAGCGCTCGTCGTGGTCGTGGTCCGCGACGTGCCCCCGGGCGCCCCGCCGTCCCGGTCCGTGAAGCCGATCCGGACCGTGGGCCGCGACCTCGCACTGGCCTGGCGCGACCCGGGCACCCGGCTGGGGCTGTGGTCGCACTTCACGCTGCAGTTCGCCGCCAACGTGATGGGTCTGCTGTGGGGCTACCCGTTCTTCATCCACGCCGAGCACCGGTCCCGCACGGAGGCCGGCGCGCTGCTGACGCTGCTGGTCGTCGTGTTCATCATCGGCGGCCCGCTGGTGGGCGGCTACATCGCTCGGCACCCCTGGCAGCGCTCCACCGCGGTGCTGTCGATCGTCGGCACGATGGCGCTGACCTGGACCGTCGTGCTGCTGCTGCCCGGCGACGCCCCGTTGTGGCTGCTGTGCCTGCTCGTGGTGGTCACCGGGATCGGGGGCCCCGGGTCGATGATCGGCTTCGACCTCGCCCGCACCTTCGCGCCGGCCAGCCGGCTCGGGTCGGCCAGCGGGATCGTCAACGTCGGCGGCTTCGTCGCGTCGCTGCTGACGATGTTCGCCATCGGCGTGGTCCTCGACGCGGTGACCGCCGGGACCTCGACCGACTACGGCGCCGGCGCCTACAAGCTCGCGATGTGCGTGCAGTACGTCGGGTGGCTGGTCGGCGGCGTCCAGGTGTGGCGCTACCGCTACCGGGCCCGCGCCCACCTCGCCGACACCCAGCCGCACACCTTCCGGTCGATGAGCGGCCTCGAGGAGTACCACCACCGCCGCCTCCGCTGAGGAGTCACCCAGTCAGGCACTCTCGCGCGTGTCGCGGGAGGACCCGACCCCTCGGCAGCGGGGGACCGGGTCAGAACAGCGTGCCCCGGATCTCCCTGCTGCGGCCGACGAGGCGGGCGACGACGGTGCCGTCGCGGGTCACCTCGACGTCGTACACCCCGTCCCGGCCCTCGCGGCTGCGCTCCAGCGCGGTCGCCACCAGCTCGTCGCCGAGCCGGGTCGGGGCCAGGAACGAGATCTCGCAGCCGGCCGCGACCGTGCTGCGGTTGTAGGAGTTGCACGCGAACGCGAAGGCGGAGTCCGCGAGGGTGAACGTGAACCCGCCGTGGCCGATGCCGTGGCCGTTGACCATGTCCTCGCGCACGGCCATCGCCACCATGGCCCGTCCCGGGCCCACCTCGAGCAGCCGCATCCCGAGCCCCCGGCTGGCCCGGTCCGCGGACCACATCGCCTCCGCCGACCGACGGGCCACCTCCTGCGCGGTGTCGCTCACAGCGGCTTCTCGAGCATCGAGACCAGGTGCTCCTCGTCCCCGGCCCGGCCGACCTCGACGTAGCCGCGGGCGGCGTGGAAGGCCAGCGACGGGTCGTTGCGCGGGACCAGGTTGACCTCCAGCGACAGCCGTCCGTACGGCGTCGCCACGCGCTCGATCTCGTCGTAGACGAAGCCGCCCAGCCCGCGGCGGCGGAACGCCTCGTGCAGCACGATCCGGTCGAGGTAGTAGAAGTCTCCGTGGCGCTGGTGCCGCCGCGTGAACCACCGGTAGTTCTCCGAGTCGTAGGACGCGCCCGGCGGGAAGGTCACCACGAACCCGGCGAAGGCGCCGTCGACGTCCAGCACGTCGAACCGGTCGGCGATCCCGCGGAGCTCGTGCAGCCGGGCCTCGTCCAGGGGGGCGAGCATCACCACGTTGGACTCGTTGAGGGTCAGCACGTCGGCCACGTCGGTGTCGCGCAGCGGTCGCAGGTCGGGCACGGCGGCAGCCTATGCGGTGGGTGCACACTGGCTTCGAGTCTGGGAGTCGGAACAGGGTCGGAGGTGGCGGTGTTGACGCGGACCGGGCACGGGGCAGCCACGTGATCGGCCGCCTGCACCACGTCGTGCTCGACTGCCCGGACCCGGAGGCGGTCGCGGCGTTCTACTCCGCGCTGCTCGGGCTGCCGGTGACCTACCGCAGCGAGGACTGGGTCGTGGTGTCCGTCGACGACCGCACCTCCGGGCTCGCCTTCCAGCTCGCTCCGGACCAGCGGCCCGCGACGTGGCCGGCGCCGGACGTGCCGCAGCAGCTGCACCTCGACGTCATGGTCGAGGACGTCCCGGCGGCCGTCACGGCCGCGGTGGCCCTCGGCGCGCGCGTCCTCGACGGCGACGTCCTGGCCGACCCGGCGGGGCACCCGTTCTGCCTCGTTCGGCGACCCGGCTGGGCGCCGCCGCTGCCCGAGCCCGGGGAGCGTTAGGACAGGAGACCCGGCTGCTGGACCGGCTGCTTGACCGGGGCCGGCGTGGTGAGGGCGGCTGGTCTCCTGTCGGTGGGCGCCCCCTGGACCCGGAGCAGCAGGATGGCGAGGTCGTCGGCGAGGGCGTCGCTGCGGTGGAACCGTCGGGCGGCGCCGACCAGCTCGGCGGCGGTCTCCTCGGCCGAGCGGTCCGCGTGCCGCCCCAGCACGGCCGAGACCCGGTCGGCGTCGAAGAGGTCGGTGCCGTCGCTGGCCTCGACGAGGCCGTCGGTGAACAGGCACATCAGGTCGCCGGCCCCGAGCCTGAACCGGGCGTCGTGCAGCTCGGGGTCCTCGAAGAGGCCCAGGGTCGAGCCGAGGACCCCGACCGGCTGCACCGAGCCGTCGTGCCGCAGCACCAGCGGCGGGTGGTGCCCGGCGAGGCAGACGGTGAGGTCGATGCCGTCGGGGGTGTGCCGAGCGAGCGCGTAGACGACCGTGCAGTGCGTCTCGACCGGCGTGGTCGAGAGCAGGTGGTCGTGCAGCCGGCGCAGGGTGCGGCTGGGCGCCTCGCCGGCGTCGGCCAGCGCGCGCAGGGTGTAGCGGGCCTGGGCGGTCACCGCCGCGGCCTCGGCCCCCTTGCCGCTGACGTCGCCGAGGACCAGCCCCCAGCAGTCGCCGCCGAGCGCGAACACGTCGAAGAAGTCGCCGCCGATCTCGCTGCCGTCGCCGGCGGGCTCGAAGCGGCTGGCCAGCTCGGCGCCCGGGATGTCGGGCAGGCAGCCCGGCATCATGCTGGCCTGGAGCGCGGCGGCCACCCGGGACTGCTCCGTGAGCAGCTGCTGGAGCCGCTCCTCGGTGCGGACCCGGTCGGTGATGTCGCGGAACACCACGAGCGCGCCCGCGGCCCGGCCGGCCCGGTCGGCGAGGGTGCGGCGCTGGACGTCGTAGACCCGGTCCGTGCCGAGCGACAGCAGCCGGTCCCACTCGTCCTCGTCGGGCCCCAGGGGCTCCCCGGTGACGGCCGGGTGCGGCACCAGTGCCGCCAGGGGGTGCCCGACCAGGTCCGCGCGGGTGCTGCGCAGGAGCCGGGCCGCCGCCGGGTTCACGTCGACCAGGCGCCCGAAGGCGTCCACGACGAGGACCGGGTCGGCCATGCTGTCGACGACCGCGCCGCGGGCCAGCGGCAGCAGGTTCACCAGCCGCTCGCGGAACACGCCCCAGACCAGCACCCCGCCGGTGAGGATGAACGCGAACGGGGTGAGGTCGATCCTGGCGAACGGGCCGACCTCGAAGTTGTGCAGCAGGTTGGCCACCCACGGGAGCAGGGCGGCCGCCACCAGCACGTAGGCCATCCGCCGGTACGTCCGCGCCAGCCGCACCATCGACGCCACGAAGACCCAGGTCGCCACCAGGATCAGCAGGTTCGAGTAGGCCAGGTGCACCCAGAAGACCGGTCCGGTCCCCACCACGGGCAACTCCTCCCCGGCCGCTCCCGCGGGGTAGGAGTGCACGAGGTGGTGGGTGGCGTGGTCGGCCAGCAGCGTGAGCACGACGACCGGCTCGACGGCCAGCAGGGCGACCAGGCCGCGGGTCACCACGTGCGCGCGGCCGGTGTACTGGAGCACGAACGTGAACCAGGCCGGGGCGACGGCACAGATCCCGACGTACTTCAGGTCGCCCCACAGGCTCTTGTCGGGCACCGGGTGCACGGTGAGCTCGACGGCGTAGCACAGCCCCCACCAGGCGACGGCGACCAGGAGCACGGCGAGGCTGAGCCCGGAGCGGCTGCCACGACGCCAGGCGACGTAGCCGGCCAATCCCGCCAGCACCAGCCCGGCGCTGGTCATCAGCGCCGCGAACAACGGCAGCACGGCCGCTTCACCTCCGCCCGATCGGCCTGGCACCTGGTCTCGCGGCCGCGGCGTGGGCCAGGGCGTCGGCCGGTGCAGTCGCCACGTACGACGGTAGACGGTGCCGGGCCCGCCCGTCTCGGCTTTGCCGGAGTCGGCCCGGAGGCGGCCTAGAGTCGGGTCCATGGCCCTCCTGCACCGCGCGACGCTGACGCCCTCCAAGCTCGACCTGCTCTCCGCCTGGGTGCCCGGCCGGCCCTGGTCCGGCGGCCGCGTGCCCGTCGGGCAGCTCGGCAGCTACCGGTTCGACGACGTGGCCGGCCTCGTCGGGATGGAGTCGTTCCTGCTGGAGACGGCGGACGGCGCCGTGCTGCACGTCCCCCTGACCTACCGGGCGGCACCGCTGGCGGGCGCCGCGGCCCACCTGGTCGGCACCACGGAGCACTCCGTGCTCGGCACCCGCTACGTGTACGACGCGTGCGTCGACCCGGTCTACGCCCGGGCCCTCGGCACCGCCGTCCTGGCCGGCGGGACCCAGGCCGAGGAGCTCGTCGACGTGGACGGCGTGCTCGAGCGGCGCGAGCCGAGCGCGACCGTGGTCGGCAGCGGCCCGGGTGGCGCCGACGTGCCGGCTCCGCCGCAGGAGCTGCCCGACGTGAGCAGCCGCGACGAGGACACGACGACCGTGGTGGAGGCCCGCGACCTCGAGCTGGTCGTCATCCGGGTCGTCGGGGACGACACGGCTCCGGCGGGGGCGACCCTGACCGGCCGCTGGCCCGGTGGCGGCCCGGCGGTGCTCGCGGTGGTGCGTCGAGCCTCGGGCTCCTGAGCCGTCGCCCACCGCCGGCCGTCCCGCGCCCCGAGGCGGCGCCGCTTCAGTCCTCGAAGGCCTCGACGACGGCCGTGTCGATCGTGTGCTTGGGCCCGGTGAACCAGCGCTTGGCCGAGGCGTGCCACCAGATCGCCAGGACGAGGAGCGTGCCGAGGGTGAGCACCGGCGCGTAGTTGACGCTGCTCCACGCGAAGTCCTTGCTGAACGGCACGCCGGCCGGCGAGAACGGCAGGATGAAGTAGATGCTGATGATCGCGATCTCCGCCACGGCGATGGGGTTCATCCACCGGTACTTGGCGCCGTTCGTCCAGGAGCCCGGCTCGAAGCCGTCGCCCAGCCGCCAGCGCAGGAAGATCGGGATCAGGAACGCGAGGTAGAGCCCGATCACCGCGACGGAGACCACGGCGTAGAAGGCCACCGGGACCCCGCCGACGCTCTTGAGCGCGGGCAGCGTGATGATCACGCCGACGACCGCCACGAACACGACGGCGTGCGCCGGGATCTTGGTCCTCAGGTTCACCTGCGCGAGCCACGAGGAGCCGGGGATCGCGCCGTCCCGGCTGAACGCGAACGTCATGCGGGACGCGCTGGTCAGGCACGCGGTGGTGCAGAACAGCTGGCCGGCGGTAGAGATCAGCAGCACCAGGAAGTGCCAGCCCTCCGGCAGGGCCTGGCCGAAGATCACGTCGACGGCCCCGAAGCCCTTGTTGACGCCCTCGACGTCCTGCACGGCGAACAGGAACGCCAGCAGCAGCACGTACCCGCCGACGGCGGAGTAGAAGATCGAGCGCCAGATCCCCTTCGCGGCACCCTCGGCCGCACCCTGGGTCTCCTCGGACAGGTGCGCGGACGCGTCGAAGCCGGTGATCGTGTACTGCGTCAGCAGGAAGCCCAGCGGAAGCACGAGGAACCAGTAGAACCCGCTGCTGAAGCCGGAGTTGTTGATCCGGTCCGTGAACACGAAGCTCACGCTCTGGTGGGTGTCCGGGATGACGATGAGGACGAGGATCACGATGGCGGCCCCGGCGACGTGCCACCACACGGAGATGTTGTTGACGATCGCGAGCAGGTGTCCGCTGAAGATGTTGGCGAGCGCGGCCAGCAGCAGGATCACCACGAACCAGATGAACACCCGGGTCAGCGAGTAGGAGTCGCGGTAGCCGCTGCTGACCGTGCTGATCGTCAGGTCCAGGAACGTCGCGGCGCCGTAGGCGACCGACGCGGTCACGGCCAGCAGGCCGATGAGGTTGAGCCAGCCGGTGAAGAACCCCGCGGCGGGACCGCCCATCTTGGCCGCCCACCAGTAGATGCCGCCCGACGTGGGGTAGGCCGACACGAGCTCGCTGAGGGTGAAGCCGATGAGCAGGATGAAGGCCGAGATGATGGGCCAGCCCCACGAGATCGCGACCGGTCCGCCGTTGTTCCACGCCTGCCCGAACGTCGTGAAGCAGCCGGCAAGGATCGAGATGATCGAGAAGGAGATCGCGAAGTTGGAGAAGCTCGACCAGCTTCGCCCCAGCTCCTGCTTGTAGCCCAGCTTGGCCAGCAGCTGCTCGTCGTTGGACAAGTCGGTCGAGTCGGTCATGTCAGCTCCGTCGGGGCCCGGGGGTGAGACGGCCTCAAAGTAGCGTCACGCCTGCGGGCCGTCCAGACCCGTGAGAACATTGGTCTGAACCCTGTCCATTGACAGTCGTGGAGGGGCATCCCAGACTGGCCGCGTGTCGGCCACCCCCAGCATCGAGCTCGGCGAGACGGTGCTGCGTGCGGTCCGCGGCCAGCACCATGCCTTCGAGGGGTGCGTCGAGCAGCTCGCGACCGCGATCCGGCTGGGCATCTACCC
>JAICLD010000078.1 GCA_025927595.1 Nocardioidaceae bacterium
CGGCCCAGTCGTCGGCCCAGTCGTCAACGCGCCGGAGCCGTCGACCGTGAGCACTCGACGCGGGTTCTCACCGCTGCGCGACCTGCCCGCGCTGCTGTGGCTGGTGGCGCTGGTGGGGGTGGTGCTCACCCACCCGTTCGTGCCGGCCCCGCGCTGGCTGATGACCCACCTGCTGCTCCTCGGTGCCGTGACGCACTCGATCCTGGTGTGGAGCCAGCACTTCGCGGATGCGCTGCTGCACACGGCCCCGCGTCCGGGAGACCAGCGGGAGAGGTCCGTGCGGCTGGCGCTGCTCAACGGCGGCGTGACCGTGGTGGTCGCCGGCGTGGTCTCCGCCCGGTGGGTGGTGACGGCGGTGGGGGCGGCCGCGGTCGCGGTGGCCGTGACCTGGCACGGCGTCGCCCTGCTCCTGCAGCTGCGCCGGGCACTGCCGGCGCGGTTCGGCACCACGGTGCGCTACTACGTGGCCGCGGCGGGTCTGCTGCCCGTGGGCGCGACCCTCGGCGTGCTGATGGCGCGCGGGCTCGGCGACCGGACGCACGTCGAGGTGATGCTCGCGCACGCCGCGGTGAACGTCCTCGGCTGGATGGGGCTGAGCGTGGTCGGCACGCTCGTCACGCTGTGGCCCACCATGCTCCGGACCCGGATCGCGGAGGGCACCGAGCAGGCGGCGCGCCGTGCCCTGCCCGTCCTGGTGGGCGCGGTGCTGCTCGCCGCAGGCGGCGCGCTGCTCGGGCTGCGCTACGTCGCCGTGGCCGGCCTGCTCGCCTACCTCGCCGGGCTCGCACTGGTGGCGCGGCCCTTCGTCGACACCGCGCGCCGCAAGCCGCCCGCGCACTACGCCACGTGGTCGGTGCTCGCCGCCGCGTGCTGGCTGCTCGGGACGGTGGCCGCGCTCGCGACCGGGGTCGCGACCGCGGCGAGCTGGGACGACGTGCACGCCCGCGTGGAGTGGTTCGCACCGGCCCTCGCCGCCGGGTTCGGCGCGCAGGTGCTGCTCGGCGCGCTGTCCTACCTGGTGCCGATGGCGGTCGGCCGCGGCCCCGCGCCGACCCGGGCCGCGAACACCGTCCTCGACCGCGGCGGCGCCCTGCGGGTGGTGCTGGTCAACGCGGGGCTGCTGGTGTGCCTGCTGCCGGTGCCGAGCGTGGTGCGGGTGCTCGCCTCCGCCCAGGTCGCGGCGGCGCTGGCCGCGTTCGTGCCGCTGATGCTGATGGCCGCCAGGGCGGCGCGGAAGGCCTCCGCGACCGTGGACCTGGAACGGCCGGGGGCCCGGCGGCGCGGTCCCGCGCCCGTGGCCGGGCAGCGGCCGCCCGGCCAGGTCACCGGGCTGGCCGTGACCGGCCTCGCCCTGGTGGTGCTCGCCGTGGCCGCCGGTGTCGCGGTCGACCCGTCGGCGCTCGCCGGTGCCACGGCGTCCGCCTCCGCCGCGGCCGGCGCCGCCCCCACCGGGCGTACGACGGACGTGGTGGTCCGGGCCGCGAACATGCGCTTCACGCCGTCGACGGTCCAGGTGCCCGCCGGCAACCGGCTGGTGATCGACCTGCGCAACACCGACACCGGCGACGTGCACGACCTGGTCCTCGACACCGGCGACGACACCGGCCGGCTCGCGCCGGGCGAGTCCGCGCGGCTCGACGTCGGCGTCGTGGGCCGCGACATCGAGGGCTGGTGCTCGGTGGTCGGCCACCGGCAGATGGGCATGGTCGTCCACCTCCACGTCACCGACCCCGGGGCCGAGCCCGGGGCCGAGCCCGGTCCGGGCTTCACCCCGCACGACGCGGTGCTGCCGCCGGTCGCGAAGGGCCGGGTGCACCGTCGTACCCTCACCGTCTCCGACATCGACCGCGAGGTGGCGCCGGGGGTGACCCAGAGGCTGTGGACCTACAACAAGACCGCGCCAGGCCCGATCCTGCACGGCCGGATCGGCGACGAGTTCGTGATCCGGCTCGTCAACGACGCCGGCATGGGGCACTCGGTCGACTTCCACGCCGGCACGCTGGCGCCCGACCGGCCGATGCGGACGATCGCGCCCGGCGGGTCCCTGGTCTACCGGTTCCGGGCCACCCGGGCCGGCATCTGGATGTACCACTGCTCCTCGATGCCGATGTCGGCCCACATCGCCAACGGCATGTTCGGCGCGGTGGTGATCGACCCGCCGGGCCTGGACCCCGTGGACCGCAGCTACGTGCTCATCCAGTCCGAGCTCTACCTCGGCCCGCAGGGCGCCGAGGTCGACACGGCGAAGCTGGCGGCCGACAAGCCGGACGCGGTGGTGTTCAACGGCTACGCGAACCAGTACGACCACGCGCCGCTGCACGCGGAGGCGGGCAAGCGGGTGCGGCTGTGGGTGCTCGACGCCGGACCGAACCGGGCGACGTCCTTCCACGTCGTCGGCGGCCAGCTCGACACCGTCTACGCCGAGGGCGCCTACCTGCTCCGCCACAGCGGAGCCGGCAGCGGCGGCAGCCAGGCGCTGGCGCTCCAGCCGGCCCAGGGCGGGTTCGTCGAGCTCACGTTCCCCCAGCCGGGGCACTACCCGTTCCTGTCCCACGTGATGGTCGACGCGGAGCGCGGCGCGCACGGGGTCTTCGACGTGACCCGCTGACCCGGCGACGTCGCCGGGTCAGCGGGCCCGCACGACCCGGCCCTCGTCCCAGACCGGTCCGTCGGACTCGTAGACCGAGCCGTCGGCGCCGTACACCAGGAACCGGTCGAACCCGCGGGCGAACCAGCGGTCGTGGGTGACCGCGAGCACCGTGCCGTCGAACTGCCGCAGGCCGTCCTCGAGCGCCTCGGCCGACTCCACGTCGAGGTTGTCGGTGGGCTCGTCGAGCAGCAGCAGGGTCGCCCCCGACAGCTCCAGCAGCAGGATCTGGAACCGCGCCTGCTGCCCGCCCGACAGCGACTCGAACCGCTGCTCGGCGCTGCTGCTCAGCTCGTAGCGGTCCAGGGCCCGCGACGCCTGCTCGCGCGGCATCCCCTCCCGGCCGCGGCCGTCGGGCGTCGTGTCGCCGCGGTGCAGGACCTCCAGCAGCGTGCGACCGACGAGCTCGGGGTGCTCGTGGGTCTGCACGAACCAGCCCGGCCGCACCCGGGCGCCGAGCCTGGCCCGGCCGGTGTGCCGGACCGCCTCGACCGGGACCTCGAGCACGGGCCGGTGCTCGACGTCGGGGTCGGTGCCGCCCGCGGCGAGCAGCCGCAGGAAGTGCGACTTGCCCGACCCGTTGGAGCCGAGGACGGCCACGCGCTCGCCGTACCAGACCTCGAGGTCGAACGGCCGCATCAGGCCGGTCATCTCGAGCCGCTCGCAGACCACCGCCCGCTTGCCGGTGCGGCCGCCGCGCAGCCGCATCGTCACCTGCTGCTCGCGCGGCTGCGCGGTCGGCGGCCCCGCCTCCTCGAACTTCCTCAGCCGCGTCTGCGCGGCCTGGTAGCGCGAGGCCATGTCGGAGTTGTAGGCGGCCTTCTGCTTGTACATCAGCATCTGCGCGCGCAGCTTCGCGTGCTCCTCGTCCCACCGCTTGCGCAGCTCCTCGAAGCGCGCGAACCGCGCCCGCCGGGCGTCGTGGTACGACGCGAAGCCGCCGGGATGGGTCCACACCGTGTTGCCCGACGCGCCGAGCTCGACCGTCACCACGCGGGTGGCGGTGTTGACCAGCAGCTCGCGGTCGTGGCTGACGTAGAGGATCGTCTTCGGCGACTCGTTGAGGCGCTGCTCCAGCCAGGTCTTGCCGGGCACGTCGAGGAAGTTGTCCGGCTCGTCGAGCAGCAGCACCTGGTCCGGCCCGCGCAGCAGCAGCTCGAGCACCAGGCGCTTCTTCTCACCGCCTGAGAGCGTCGTGAGCTCGCGGTACTTCGCCCGGTCGAAGGGCACGCCGAGGGCGGCGGTCGTGCAGACGTCCCAGACCACCTCGAGCTCGTAGCCGCCCGCGTCGGCCCACTCGGCCAGCGCCCCGGCGTAGCGCATCTGGGTCGGCTCGTCGTCGCGCTCCATCAGCGCCAGCTCGCAGGACTCGACCCGCGCCGCCGCCTCACGCGCACGCGGCGGGGACACCGACAGCAGCAGGTCCCGGACCGTGGCGCCGTCGCCCAGGCCGTGGGCGACCATCTGGCGCATGACGCCGAGACCGCCGGAGCGGGTCACCGCCCCCGCGTGCGGGGTGAGCTCGCCCGTGACGATCCGCAGCAGCGTCGTCTTGCCGGCGCCGTTGGCGCCGACGAGCGCCACCTTCGCGCCCTCCCCGACCCGGAACGAGACGTCGTCGAGCAGCACCCGCCCGTCCGGCAGCTCGTAGCGCACCCCGGCGACGTCCACGTGTCCCACGCCGCCCAGTCTCCCGCCCCGCGGGCTCCCCCGCGACCCGATTAAGCCGGAGCGGAGCCGTAGAGTCCGGTCATGGACGCGACCGAGCCGAGCACCGGGACGACGTACGTGCTGGTGGACGGCGAGAACATCGACGCGACCCTCGGCGGGTCGATCCTGGGGCGCCGGCCGCGGCCGGAGGAGCGCCCGCGCTGGGACCGGCTGCTGCAGTTCGCCCGGGACCACTGGGGGCAGCCGGCCGTCGGCCTGTTCTTCCTCGCCGCGAACGGCGAGCTGCCGATGTCCTTCGTGCAGGCGCTGCTGTCGATCGGCTACCGCCCGATCCCCTTGGCGGGCGGCGCCTCGGAGAAGGTCGTCGACATCGCGATCCAACGCACGATGACCGCCCTGCTCGACCGCGACGACGACGTGCTGCTGGTGAGCAACGACGGGGACTTCGTCGAGGGCACCGCGGCGCTCGTGGACGGTCGCCGGCGGCTCGGCGTCGTCGGCTTCACCGAGTTCCGCAACCACGAGTTCACCCCGCTGGTGGGACGCGGCGTCGAGCCGATCGACCTCGAGTACGACGTGCACGCCTTCACCGCACGCCTGCCGCGGGTCCGGATCATCTCGATCGAGGAGTTCGACCCGCTCGAGTTCCTCTGACCGCGCCGCTGCCCCGAGGGCGAGATGCCCCGGCCGGGACCGGGGTCAGGAGTCGGCCGCGGCGGCAGCGGCAGCCGACCGGCCCGCCTCGAGCCTCGCCACCGGCACCCGGAACGGCGAGCACGACACGTAGTCCAGGCCGACCTCGTCGAAGAAGTGGATCGAGTCCGGGTCACCGCCGTGCTCGCCGCAGACCCCGAGGTGCAGGTCGGGACGCGCCTTGCGCCCCTGCTCGGTGGCGTAGCGGACCAGCCGGCCCACCCCGTCGGTGTCCAGCGACTCGAACGGCGACACCCCGAAGATGCCCTTCTCCAGGTAGGCGCTGAAGAACGACGCCTCCACGTCGTCGCGGGAGAACCCCCAGGTCATCTGGGTGAGGTCGTTGGTGCCGAACGAGAAGAACTCCGCGGCGCGCGCGATCTCGGCGGCGGCCATCACCGCTCGAGGCAGCTCGATCATCGTGCCGACGGCGAAGGAGAGCTCCACGCCGTCCCGCTCCTCGATCTCGTGCGCGACCTCGGTGATGTGCGACGCGACCAGCTCGAGCTCCTGCACGGTCGCCACCAGCGGGATCATGATCTCGGGCTGCGGGTCGCCGCCGGCCTTCCTGCGGGCTGCGGCGGCCTCGAGGATCGCCCGTGCCTGCATCTCGAAGAGGCCGGGGATGACGATCCCGAGCCGGACGCCCCGCAGCCCCAGCATCGGGTTCTCCTCGTGCAGCCGCTTCACCGCGTCGAGGAGCCCGTGCTCCTTGGTGTCGCGGTTGCCGCGCTCGTCGTGGAGGGCCACCTCGACGGCGAGGTCGGTGTAGTCGGGCAGGAACTCGTGCAGCGGGGGGTCGATCAGCCGGATCGTCACCGGCAGCCCGTCCATGGCCTCGAAGATGCCGAGGAAGTCCTCGCGCTGGTGCGGCAGCAGCTCGGCGAGCGCGCTCTCCTGCTCCTCCTCGGAGTCGGCCAGGATCAGCCGCTCGACCAGGGCCTTCCGCTCGCCGAGGAACATGTGCTCGGTGCGGCACAGCCCGATCCCCTGGGCGCCGAAGCGGCGTGCCCGCGAGGCGTCCTCGGGGGTGTCGGCGTTGGCGCGGACCCGCAGCCGTCGGCGCTCGTCCGCGTGCTCCATCAGCCGGGCCACGGCGCCGACGAGGTCGTCCTCGGTGTCGGTGTCCTCGCCCTCGAACCAGCGCACCACCAGGGAGTCCTCCACGGGGACCTCGCCCGCGAACACCTCACCGGTGGTGCCGTCGATGGAGATCACGTCGCCCTCGGCGATCGTGGTGCCGTCGGCGGTCGTGAGCGTGCGGGCCTTGACGTCGACCTTGAGCGAGTCGGCGCCGCACACGCAGGTGCGGCCCATCCCCCGGGCGACCACCGCGGCGTGCGAGGTCTTGCCGCCGCGGCTGGTGAGGATGCCGCGGGCCACGACCATCCCCCGCAGGTCGTCGGGCGTGGTCTCCCGGCGCACCAGGATGACGTCCTCCCCTCGGTCGGCCCACTCCACCGCCGTGCCGGAGTCGAAGACGGCCTTGCCGACCGCCGCCCCGGGGGAGGCGTTCATGCCCTTGGCGACGAGCGTGCGCTCGGCGGACGCGTCGAAGCGGGGGAACATGAGCTGGGCCAGCTGGGCCCCGGTGACCCGGTCCAGCGCCTCGTCGAGGTCGATCAGCTCCTGGTCGACGAGCTGGCAGGCGATCCGGAACGCCGCCTCCGCCGTCCTCTTGCCCACCCGGGTCTGCAGCATCCACAGCTTGCCGTGCTCGACGGTGAACTCGATGTCGCACAGGTCGCGGTAGTGCCCCTCGAGCGTCGCCATGATGTCGAGCAGCTCGTCGTACACCGCCTTGTCGACCTTCTCCAGGTCCGCGAGCGGCACGGTGTTGCGGATCCCCGCCACGACGTCCTCGCCCTGCGCGTTCTGCAGGTAGTCGCCGTAGACCCCCTGGGCGCCGCTGGCCGGGTCGCGGGTGAACGCGACGCCGGTGCCGGAGTCGTCGCCGCCGTTGCCGAACACCATCGAGCAGATGTTGACGGCGGTGCCCAGGTCGCCGGGGATCCGCTCCTGGCGGCGGTAGAGCACCGCGCGCTCGGTGTTCCACGACTCGAAGACGGCCCGCACCGCCAGGTCCATCTGCTCGCGCGGGTCCTGCGGGAACGGCCGCCCGCTGTGCTCCTCGACCAGCCCCTGGTACGTCGACACCAGCCCGCGCAGGTCGTCCACCCCGAGCTCGACGTCCGCGCTGACGTCACGCTCCTGCTTCAGGTCGTCCAGGGCGTCGGCGAAGACGGCCGGGTCGATGCCGAGCACGGTCGCCCCGAACATCTGCAGCAGCCGGCGGTAGGAGTCGTAGGCGAACCGCTCGTCGCCCTCGGCGAGGGCGGCGAGCCCGTGGACCGACTCGTCGTTGAGGCCGACGTTGAGGACCGTCTCCATCATCCCCGGCATCGAGAACTTCGCACCCGAGCGCACGGACACCAGCAGGGGCCCGTCCGGCTGGCCCAGGCTGCGGCCCATCTCCTTCTCCAGCCGCTCCAGGTGCTCGCTGACCTCCGCGTCGAGCTCGTCGGGGAGGTCACCGGTCTCGAGGTAGACCCGGCAGGCGTCGGTGCTGATCGTGAACCCGGGCGGCACGGGGAGCCCCAGGTTCGTCATCTCCGCGAGGTTCGCCCCCTTGCCGCCGAGCAGGTCCTTCATGTCCTTGCTGCCCTCGGAGAAGTCGTACACGTACGTCGTCATGAGCCGATCATGCCCCGGATAGGGCCGTCAGGACATGGCCCGAGGACGCGAGAGCACGCCGGAGGGGCTGTGGCGCCGCTAGTCCGCGGTCACCCCGGCCCAGAGGTTGATCCCGGCCTCCACGGCGTCCTCGTCGATGGCGGCGAGCTCGTCGTCGGTGATCGGCGGACCCGAGAGTGCGTCGAGGTTGGTGTCGAGCTGCTCCACCGACGAGGCGCCGATGACCGCGGACGTGACCCGACGGTCGCGCAGCACCCACTGCAGCGCCAGCTGGGCCAGCTTCTGCCCGCGCTTCTCGGCGATCTCGTTGAGGCGGCGGACGTGGCCCAGCGTCGCCTCGTCGAGGTGGTCCTGGGGCAGCGTGCTCTGCTGCCGAGCGGCCCGGGAGTCCGCGGGCACCCCGTCGAGGTAGCGGTCCGTCAGCAGGCCCTGGGCCAGCGCGGTGAAGACGATGCAGCCCATGCCCTGCTCCTCGAGCTCGCCGAGCAGGTCCTTCTCGATCCAGCGGTTCAGCATGCTGTACGACGGCTGGTGGATGAGCAGCGGCGTCCCGAGCTCTCGGGCGATCGTCGCCGCCTCCCGGGTCTTCGCGGCCGAGTAGGACGAGATGCCGATGTAGAGCGCCCTGCCGGTGCGCACCGCGTGGTCGAGCGCGGTCATCGTCTCCTCGACGGGCGTCTCGGGGTCGAACCGGTGGCTGTAGAAGATGTCGACGTAGTCCAGTCCCATGCGCGACAGGGACTGGTCGAGCGAGGCCAGGACGTACTTGCGGGAGCCGCCGCCCTGGCCGTAGGGGCCCGGCCACATGTCCCAGCCGGCCTTGGTGGAGATCACCAGCTCGTCGCGCAGCCCGGCGAAGTCCTCGCGCAGGTAGCGCCCGAAGTTCTCCTCGGCGCGGCCGTAGGGCGGACCGTAGTTGTTGGCCAGGTCGAAGTGGGTCACGCCGCGGTCGAACGCGCGGCGCAGGATGGCCCGCTGGGTCTCCTCGGGCCGGTCGTCGCCGAAGTTCTGCCACAGCCCCAGCGACAGCGCGGGCAGCTGGAGACCGGACCGCCCGGTGTAGCGGTAGTCCATGGTGTCGTAGCGGTCGTCGGCCGGCTGGTAGTCGCTCAGTTCGCTCATGGCTCCATCGAACCATCCGCCTGCGTCGGCCTCGGCAGCGGCTCAGCCGGCCCGGCGCACGGCGTCGGCGACGGCCACCCGCAGGGCGTCCCGCTCGATGCCGAACGCGGCCAGGGTGTCGGCCACCAGGCGGTCGTCGGAGCGGACCAGGCCGAGCAGCAGGTGCTCGGTGCCGATGTAGTTGTGGCGCAGGGCCAGCGCCTCTCGCAGCGCGAGCTGCAGCGTCTTCCTGCTGCCACGGGAGAACCGTGGCCGGCCGGAGGGCCCCCGCCCGCCCAGGTGGCGGTCGATGCGCCGCACCACCTCGTCGAGGTCGATCCCGATCGAGGCCAGCGCCTCGGCGTCGTCGGCGTCGAGCCCGTCGACGTACCTCGCGCGATGCCGGGCCAGCTCGTCGCGCAGCCGGTCGGCCGGTGCGCCGAGGCCGGCGAGCACACGAGTGGCCAGGCACGTCTCGTCGTCGAGCAGCGCGGCGAACAGGTGCTCGGGGCGGGTCTCGCTCGCCGTCGTCGCCACGGCGTGGGCGTACGCGGTCTCCACCACGGTCCGCGCCGGCTTGGTGAACCTCTCGAACATGTCTCCCCTTCCCGGGTCAGTGCCGGCCGTGCTTCTTGTGCACGGCCTGCCGGCTCACGCCGAGGACCTCGGCGATCTCCTGCCAGGACCAGCCCAGCTCGCGGGCGCGGCGCACCTGGGTCTCCTCGAGGTGCTCCAGCAGCCGCCGCAGCGCGCGGACCGCCCGCAGCCCCGTCCGGGGGTCGGCGCCGGACGCCTGGCCGGACAGGTCGCGGGCATCGGTCATGCGCGTCAACCTATGTTGACACCGCGGGGTTGTCAACCTTCGTTGACAGGGGGCGGCGGCGTGGTCGGCGGGACCGGTCGCACCTCGAGGACCCGGAACCCCTTGGCGCTCGAGAGCCGGACGGTCGGGTGGCCCTGCTCGGCCAGCCAGCGCTGCAGCGAGTCCGCGCCGAGGTTCCGGCCGACCACCAGCACCGCGCGCCCGCCGGGAGCCAGCCGCGGCAGCCACCGCAGCAGGAGCCCGTGCAGGGCCTCCTTGCCGACCCGGATCGGCGGGTTCGACCAGATCTCGTCGTAGCGCTCGTCGTCGGGCACCTGCTCGGGCGTCGAGGCGCGCACGCGGTCGGCGATCCCGAGGGCCGCCGCGTTGTCCCGGGTCAGCAGCACGGCGCGCTCGTTGACGTCCACGGCGCGTACGACGGACCCGGGAACGGCGACGGCCAGGGCGATCCCGATGACGCCGTACCCGCACCCCAGGTCGAGGTAGCGGCCGGGCTCCGGCGGCGTCGTCTGCCGGAACAGCACCGCCGTGCCCACGTCCACCCGGCCCTGCGCGAACACCCCCGATCCCGAGTCCAGCAGCAGGCGGTGGCCCCAGACCTGCGCCTCGACCGGCTGCCGGCGGAACGGCACCGAGGGGTCGGCGGAGAAGTAGTGCTCAGCCACGACTGCCCCCGTCGGTGAGCACCCGCACCCGGCGCGCCTGCGCCGCACGGGCGGCCAGCTCGTCGTCGCCGGGGTAGGCGACCTCCTCCAGCGTGAGCGCGTGGGCGTGCAGCACCGTCACCGCACCGTCGCGCAGCCCTCGGGCCAGCACCTCGGCCGGCCAGGACGGGGGCCGCCGGCCGTCGCCCACGGCCACCAGTGCGCCCGCGATCGAGCGCACCATGTGGTGGCAGAACGCGTCGGCGCGCACGGTGCCCACCGCGACCCCGGCGTCGTCACGGCGCCAGGCGAGCTCCAGGAGCGAGCGCACGGTCGTGGCGCCCTCCCGCCGCTTGCAGAAGGCCGCGAAGTCGTGCTCGCCGAGCAGCGCGGCCGACGCCGCGTTCATCGCGCCGAGGTCCAGCGGGCGCGGCCAGGCCAGCACCATGGTCCGGGACAGCGGGTCGACCGCCGCGGGCGTGTCCGCCAGCCGGTAGGCGTAGCGGCGCCACAGCGCGGAGAACCGGGCGTCGAACCCCTCAGGTGCCGCGGTGACCGCGCGGACCCGCACGTCGGGGGGCAGCACCCCGTTGAGCCGCCGCAGCAGCGCCTCGGCCGGCGGACGGTCGCTGCGCCCGGCGGCCGCCGCGGCCAGCGCGTCCGTGGCGACGTCGGCGTGCGCCACCTGGCCGCGGGCGTGCACCCCGGTGTCCGTGCGGCCGGCGCAGGTCAGCGGCACCGACTCCAGCCTCAGCACCCGGGCGAGCGAGGTCTCGAGGGTGCCCTGGACGGTGCGCAGGCCCGGCTGCGCGGCCCAGCCGTGGAAGCCGGTGCCGTCGTAGCCGAGGTCGAGTCGCAGCCGCACCCCGGCATCCTGCCTCACCGCCGGTGCGGCGGACCGGTCAGGATGGCGGCGTGCACATCCGTCTCGACCCCGAGTCCGCCGTCCCTCCCTTCGAGCAGCTGCGCAGCCAGGTCGCGGCCCGGGTCGCCGACGGCCGGCTGCCCGCGGGCACCCGGCTCCCGACCGTGCGCGCGCTGGCCACCGAGCTCGCTATCGCGCCGAACACGGTGGCGCGCGCCTACCGGGAGCTCGAGGCCGACGCGGTGCTGGTGACCAGGGGCCGGCAGGGCACCTTCGTCCGCTCGGTCGTCCTGGAGTCGCCCGGCCAGCCGACCACCGAGGCTGCGGAGGCGTTCGTGGCCGCGGCCCGGGCGCGCGGTCTCACGCTCGCCGAGGCGACCCGGTTGGTGGAGCGGGCCTGGCCCCGCTGAGCGAGGCCGGCGACGACGACGACGCCTGAGCTCACTCGGCCTTGGTGCCGCCCTCGTCCTCGGCCGTGGCGTCGGGCTCCTCGGCCGGGGTGCCGACGGCCTCCTCGGCGGCGGCCTCCGCCGGGGCGTCCTCCACCGCTGCCTGCTCGGCGGGATCCTCGACCCCGGGAGCGACCTCGGGCTCGGGCTCCGTGGCGACGGGCTCGGTGGCGACGGGCTCGGTGGCGACGGGCTCCGGTGCGGCCGGGCGCGTGGTGGTGCGCGCGGAGGGGCTGTACTCCTCGGTCACCAGCTCGATGACCGCCATGGGGGCGTTGTCGCCCTTGCGGGGGCCGAGCTTGGTGATCCGGGTGTACCCGCCGGGCCGGTCGGCGTAGCGGGGGCCGATCTCCTCGAAGAGCGTGTGCACCACGCCCTTGTCGCGGATGGTCGCCAGGACCTGGCGACGGTTGTGCAGGTCGCCCTTCTTGGCCTTGGTGATCAGCCGCTCGGCGACCGGACGCAGCACTCGCGCCTTGGCCTCGGTGGTGGTGATCCGGCCGTGCTCGAACAGGCTGGTCGCCAGGTTCGCCACGATCAGCTTCTGGTGCGCCGGGCTGCCGCCGAGGCGGGCGCCCTTCTTGGGTGTGGGCACGGTGTCTCTCGATCCTCCCGGGCCGTGTCAGGTACCCGGGTAGAGGTGGTCAGGGGGCGGAGACCCCAGAGGTCAGTACTGCTCGTCCTCGACGAAGGAGTCGTCGTCGTCGTACGCCGCGAGGGCGGCCTGCGGGTCGAAGCCCGGGGCACTGTCCTTGAGCGACAGGCCCATCTCGTGCAGCTTCGCCTTGACCTCGTCGATCGACTTGGCGCCGAAGTTGCGGATGTCGAGCAGGTCCTGCTCCGAGCGGCTGATGAGCTCACCC
>JAICLD010000257.1 GCA_025927595.1 Nocardioidaceae bacterium
GAAGTCACGCCCGCGACGATATCGGTCGGTCCGCCAGACGCGCCGGGTCAGCGTCGTACGCCTCGCCAGACGCGCCGGGTCAGCGTCGTACGCCGCACCAGACGCGCCGGGTCGGCGTCGTACGCCGCACCAGACGCGCCGGGTCGGCAGGACTGGTCGACTGGTTGACCAGTTGCGGCGGTGAGGAATAGCCTCGGCCGCGATGCCGATCGGACTCAGCACGTACTCCTTCTTCTGGCAGTGGCACCGCACCGCACCCGAGCCACTACCACTGGCGGGCATGCTGGCGCGCACCGAGGAGTGGGGGGCGGAGCTGCTGCAGGTCTGCGACTACCCGGCCGTCGAGGAGTACGACGACGCGCAGCTGCGCACGCTCGGCAGCGATGCGCACCGGCGTGGTCTCCGCCTCGAGCTCGGCACCCGGGGGATCGCCACCGAGCACCTGCTGCGCTACCTGCGGATGGCCGAGCGGCTGGACGTCCGGCTGGTCCGGTCCATGGTCACCGCCGCGGAGGCCGCGCGGGCCGAGGACCTGCTCCGCGCGGCGGTCCCGGCCTACGAGCGCGCCGGCGTCGTGCTCGCGCTCGAGACCTACGAGCAGGTGCCCACGCCCCGCCTCGTCGAGGTCGTCGAGGCGGTCGGCTCGCCGGCGCTGGGCATCTGCCTCGACCCGGCGAACTGCGTCGCCGCCCTCGAGCACCCGGCTGCGACCGTCGAGCTCACCGCGCCGCTCGTCCGCAACCTGCACGTGAAGGACTTCGGCTTCAGCCGCCAGGCGGGGTGGGTCGGGTTCACGCTGGCAGGCGTGCCGCTGGGCGAGGGGCTGCTCGACCTGGACCATCTCTACGCCACGGTGCGGCCGGTCCAGCGGGGCATCAGCCAGGTCGTCGAGCACTGGCTGGTGTGGCAGGGAGACAGCGTGACGACGTGCCGCCTCGAGGACGAGTGGACCCTGCTCAGCCTGGACCGGATGCGGCGGCTGGCGGAGTCCGAGGACGACCGGAACCACTCATCCAGCACCACCACCCGAAGCGAGAGAGGGAGCACGTGAGCGAGAAGCTGAGGATCGCCGTCGTCGGAGCCGGCGGCAAGATGGGCATGCGGGTGTCGGACAACCTGGCGCGCACCGAGCACGACGTGGCCTACGTCGAGAGCTCGCCGGCCGGGCAGGAGCGGACCCGTGCCGCCGGACGCGAGGTGAGCGAGCTGCTGCCCGCGGTCTCCGACGTGGACGTGGTCGTCCTCGCCGTGCCGGACGTCGCTCTCCAGCCACTGACCGCCGAGATCGTTCCCCGGCTCGCCGACGGCACCGTCGTGCTGACGCTGGACCCGGCCGCGGCGCACGCCAACCTGCTGACCCGGCGTGCGGGCGTCCACGTCGCCGTGGCGCACCCGTGCCACCCGTCGATCTTCCTCAAGCGCCGCACCGACGAGGAGTACGCCGACACCTTCGGCGGCATCGCGGCGCCCCAGGACGTGCTCGCGGCGTACGAGGGCGACGACCTCGCGGGCCGGCAGCGGACGGAGGCCGTCGTCCGCGCGATGTACGCCCCGGTGCTCGACGTGCACTGGGTGAGCGTCAAGCAGCTCGCGCAGTGCGAGCCCACCCTCGTCGAGACGGTCGCCTGCATGGTCGGCGACCTCCTCAAGGAGGCGCTGCACGAGGCCGTCCACACCATGGGGGTCCCCGAGCCCGCCGCCCGGGCCATCCTCCTCGGTCACACCCAGGTCGCGCTCGCCAACGCGCTCAACGGCGACAACCCGTTCTCCGACGCCTGCCTGATCGCGATGCGGTACGGCCGCAGCAAGATCATCCGCGACGACTGGAAGGTGATCTTCGAGGACGACGAGCTCGACCGGAACCTCCAGGCGATGCTCCACCTGTCCGAGCCGATCTCCCGCTGAGCGGAGTGCTCCGGTGACGTCGGAGGCGGTTCCCGACGAGCGGCGGCCACCCGAGCCGGTCCCCGTGCGCCACGGCGCGTGGTCGCTCGAGGTGCGCGGGGAGGAGCTCGCGGACATCCGGTACGACGGAGTGCTGCTGCTGCGCGCCGTCCGGCCGGTCGTCCGCGACCGGGACTGGCGGACCGTCCCGGCGACGGTCGTGGACCTGCGGGTCACGGCGGCCGGCGGCTGGTCGGCGGCGCACACCCTGCGCTTCCGGCAACCCGGCGACGAGGGGCCGGTCGACTACGCGGCGGAGGTCGAGGCCGTCCTGGACGGTTCGGGCTTGGCCGTGACGTTCACGGGGACCGCCCGCAGCGCCTTCGCGCGCAACCGGATCGGCCTGGTCGTGCTGCACCCGCTGACCGAGGCCGGGCGGCCGGTCGAGGTCGTGCACACCGACGGGTCGGCGACGACCGGCACGTGGCCGGAGGCCGTGAGCCCGCACCAGCCGTTCCTCGACGTCCGCGGCTTCCGCTGGGAGCGCGAGGGGATCCACGCCGACCTGTCGCTCGAGGGAGACGTGTTCGAGACCGAGGACCAGCGGAACTGGACCGACGCGTCGTTCAAGACCTACGGGACGCCGCTCGCCGAGCCGTTCCCCGTCGAGGTCCGACCCGGGGACCGGGTCGTGCAACGGGTGCGGCTGGGTGCGGCCGGACAGCGGACCCGCCCGGCCGCGGCATCGGCGACGGCTCCGTCCGTCCACGTCCTCGGCCGGGTCGTCGGTGCCGTCCCGGCGCTCTCCCTCGGCGCGAGCCCCGGCCCGTCGGACGTGCCGGAGTGGGCCGGACGGACCGCGGGCTTCGAGGCCGTGCTGCTCGAGCTGACCGGCCCGCCCTCGGGGTGGCCGGACCGGGTCGCGTCCGCCGAGCGCGAGGCGGCGGCCCTCGGGGCGGCCCTGGACGTGCGGGTCGCCACGGACGACCCTGACCGGATCCGTGGGATGCTGGCGCTGCTCGACCCCGCCCGCGTCGTCCGCCTGGCGGCGTTCGACACGGTCGGCCACGTGACGACCCGGCGGCTCTGGCGGGCCCTCGTGGCCGAGTCAGCGGGCTTCGACGCCACTCTGGTGGCCGGCGCCCGCTCGCACTTCGCGGAGCTGAACCGCGGCGCCGACGACGTGCCGCCCGAGGCCGCGGCGCTCACCTGCAGCATCACCCCGCAGATGCACGCGACGGAGCTGCCCCACGTCGTCGACAGCCTCGCCGGCCAGGAGGCGGTCGCCCGCGACGCCGTACGGCTGGCGGGGGAGCGGCCGGTGCACCTGGGACCCGTGACGCTGCGGCAGCGGTTCAACGCCGTCTCGACCAGCGGGGACGGGGACGCCGGCCCGCCGGACCCGCTCCAGACGTCGGCGTTCACGGCCGCCTGGACGCTCGGCAGTGTCGCGGCGCTGACCCGCCCCGGGGTCGAGGGGCTCTGCTACTACGAGGTCGCGGGCCCGGGCGGGATCGGGGACGCCCGCGGCCTCTACCCCGTCGGGAGGCTGCTGGCCGCGCTGGCGGCCCTGCGTGGGGGCGACGTGCTGGCGGCGCGGGCACCGGCGGGAGTCGTCGCGTACCCGGTGCGCACGCCGGACGGGGTCGTGGTGCTCCTGGCCAGGCTCGCCGGCAGCGCCCTCGACCTCTCGGTCGCGAGCCCCGACGGCGCCACGTTCAGCGTCCGGCTGGAGCCGTGGTCGTGGGCGCTGGTGCGGCTGCCGTGA
>JAICLD010000276.1 GCA_025927595.1 Nocardioidaceae bacterium
AGCAGCATCACCCCTTCCATCTCCTGCGTCGGGCTCAGCCCCAGCTTGTCGGCGTAGAACGCGCGGGCTCGCGCGAGGTCGGCGGCGGGGATGTTGGCGGTGACCGTTGCCTTGTCCAGCATGGATTCTCCCTTCCACGGCGGACTCTTCCGGGTCGCCGGTCCAGGCTCAACCCATGCGGTCCGCCGTCCGGTCGCGGTCTAGCCCCTCGGGCCGTGATCGGACCGCCGGGACCTCGGACCTCTCGGATCCCGACCTCGGACCCTGGTGCGGCGGGCGCGGCCACCGCAGGCTGAGGCATGGACACACGAACCTGCGCCGCACCCCCGACCGCTCCCGGCGGAGTGACATGACCCCGACCCTCGAGCTGAGCACGACCGAGTGCCTCGACCTCCTGTCGAGCGGCGACGTCGGACGGGTCGCGATGGCCACTCCTGCGGGCCCGCGGATCGTGCCCGTGAACTACGCGCTCCACGGCGACGCGATCGTGTTCCGGACGGCGCCCTACACCGAGCTCAGCACCTACGGGTGGAACACCGACCTCGCGTTCGAGGTCGACCGGCTCGACCACGACGCCCACAGCGGTTGGAGCGTGGTGGCCGTGGGGTCGGGTCACGTCGTCGAGGACTCCGAGGAGGTGGCGGCCATCCGCGCGGTCTGGGAGCCACGCCCCTGGGCCGCGGGCTCGCGCAACCTGTACGTCAAGCTCGCCTGGCGCAGCCTGACCGGCCGTCGCGTCGGCTGAGGAAGGCGGCCGCACCGGCCCATCGTCCCTATCCGACGCAGTCCGACCCGCCGCAGTGGGCGAACCCGTCCAGGCGGTGGGCGAGGTCGCGCAGGGTCCCGGTCGGTGGGTCGTCCGACGGGTCCGCGTCGCCGAGGAGGTTGGTCTGCTCGGCGGGGTCCTTGGTGAGGTCGTAGTACTCCCGGGCGACCACCGCACCGTCGGTGCCGCGCGTCACGACGTACACCTCGTGGGGCGTCCGGACCATCCGCCAGGACGGCACCTGCGGGTTGGCGGGGTCGCGGTAGTACTCGCCGTAGACGGTCGTCCGCCGCGACGGCCGCAGCAGTGACTCCCCGTCGAGCGGGGGCGCCCCCTTCGGGACGCGGGTCCCGGCGGCGTCGAGCATGGTGGGCAGCAGGTCGAGGTAGGACACCAGCCGGGTCCGGTCCGTGCCCGGCGGCACGTGCCCCGGCCAGCGCAGCAGCAGCGGCACCCGCATCGACGGCTCGTAGGGGGTGAACTTCTCCCACCGCCCGTGCTCGCCCCACAGGTAGCCGTTGTCGGAGGAGAGGATCACCAGCGTGTCGTCGAGCACGCCACGACGTCGCAGCATCGCCATGGTGGCGCCGAACTCGTCGTCGGCGGTCATGACCGACCGGAGCTGGCTGCGGCACATCGCCCGCGCCTGCGCGGTCGTGTAGGCCATCGTCCGCACGTAGGCCGGCTTGTCGCTGCGGTCGGCCTCCGGCACCCCGGCGCAGTCCGCCACCGGCGCGTGCGCGTACTTCCGGTCGGGCACCGCCAGCTTCCGGTGCGTGCCGTCGGGCTCGGTGACGTCGACCCAGTGCGGCGCCTGGGGGGTCTCGTAGAGCGCGAAGTGGGAGCCGGCGTCCAGCGCCTGGTCGACGTACTCGCGTCCCCGGCGCCCGAGGTACGTCGTGTCGTAGCCGGCGGCCCGCTGCGACACGCCGTCGACCTTGACCCCGACGTCGTCGTAGCCGCCCCACATCACCGTGGAGTGCGAGAAGCACGGCGGCCGCCGGCTCCGGGGCCAGGTGGTCAGGAACTTCCCGTCCTCGTACGTCGCGTAGCCGGCGTCGCGCAGGTAGCACGCCATCGAGTGGGGGGCGTCGAACCGAGGCCCCATCTGCTGGTTGAGGACGCCGTTGTCGTGCGGGTAGCGACCCGTCATCAGCGACGCCCGCGACGGACCGCACGAGGGCGCGGCGACGAAGGTCTGCGTGTAGCGCCGGCCCTCGGACATCCAGGCCCGGGTCTTCGGCATGTACCGGAGCGGGTCGACCCCGCCGGGGAAGGCGTCGCGCAGGTCGTCGACGTTGTAGAAGAAGATGTGGGGGGCGCCGGCGGCCATCGGTGGTGCGGGCGTGCGCACCGGCTCGTCCGGCCCGTCGTGGCCGACCAGCGCCTGCACCCCGAAGAACGTGGGGACGCCGAGCGCCAGCGCCACGACCGCGGGGACGGCCAGGCGGCGTCCTCGGAACGCCATGACGCCTCCCTTGCCCTGGCTCCGCGGTCGGTTCTCTACAGTAGGCCCCGTGACGACGCTCGCCGAGGGCACCTGGCGGCTCAGGGACCCGGCCGTGCTGGTCGCCCTCGCCGTCGTGGGCATGCTCGCCGCGGTGAGCCTGTCCGGCTGCTCGGGCGGCGCATCGGGACGTGGCGGCCACGGTACGACGGTCGAGATCACCGTCAAGGACGGCACGGTGACCCCGAACGGCACCCGGGTCGAGGCCTCCGTCGGTGAGCCGGTGACCCTCCACATCGACGCGGACCGGGCCGGCGAGCTGCATGTCCACTCGACACCCGAGCAGGAGGTG
>JAICLD010000232.1 GCA_025927595.1 Nocardioidaceae bacterium
GGGCTCGCTCCAGGCACCGTCCGCGTCGGGCTCGGACCCGGTCAGCGGCTGACCAGGACGAACGAGGCCGAGGTGGCCGAGATCACCGGTCGGCGGTCCCATCCCGGGGGCGTGATCGGTAGGTCCAGGGTAGCCGCGACGTGCACGACGACGCGGTCGGGGCCGGCCTCGACGTCGTACGAGATGCCGGGGTAGCGGCGCGCGGCACCGACGGCGGACAGGTAGGCCGCGGCGTCGCGGCGGGCCTGGTCAGGGTCGAGCTCGGCGCGACGGCCGAGGCCGCCCTCGTAGACCTGGCGGCCCTCGACCCCCTGTGCGGCAGCGAGCGCGGCGCCGTCGGCCAGGGAGTCCAGACCGGAGCGGCGCAGGTACGCCGCCGAGGCGTCGACGACCACGGCCACCATGAGCACGGCCACGATCGCGAAGCCGACGATCAAGAGCGAGGTCTGGCCGCGCTCGTCGCGCCCGTCCCTCACGGTCGCTCCTCGCGGTAGTCGCCGTAGGGGACCCGGTGCCCGGCCTGGACGCGGATGCTCGGGGCGCCGCCGCCCAGGGCGTCCGGCACGAGCGGGAGGACCACCGGGTAGCTGATCTCCACGTCGATCACCGACCCCGGCGACAGGCAGCTGCCCGGCGTCGGTCGGCAGGACACCGCGAAGGTGCCGCGCGAGAGGGCCAGTCCCTGGTCGGCCATGGCGACGCCTGCGGCCGCCCGCGCCCGTGCCCCGCCCGCCGCCTGCGACGGCGCGAGGCTGTAGGCGCGGGCCGCCGCCCGGGTGGCCGCGCTGACCGCGAACGCGGCCCGCTGCACCTCGAACACGGCGAGCACGATGTAGACCAGTGGCACCAGCAGCAGCACGGAGAGCCAGGTGACCTCGACGAGCGCGGTGCCGCGCTGGCCGCGGGTCCGCGACGCCCGGACGCCGGCGGTCACGGCGCCTGCTCCTCGACGGCGTGGCCGGACAGGTGCAGCGGCACCGCCGGCCCCCACAGTCCGAGCGGCGGCACCTCGGCGGTCACGTCGACCTCCACCCCGGGCGCACCCCCCACCGTCGCGGCATGAGCGGACACCCCGCGGGCGAACCGGGCCGCGAGGGCGCCGGCGATCTGCTCCCGGGTCCGGGCGGCCCCCGACCCGATCGGCCGGTCGAGGGTGGCGGCGTACCTGGCGCCCTCGGACGCGGCGTCGGTCAGCGTGTTGCGCACGTGCAGCACGAGCGCCACCTGGAGGATCCCGAGGAACAGCGGGATCAGCACCACGAGGACCAGCACGAAGTCGACGACCGCCGCACCACGCTGGCCGCGGGCCCTGGTGCGCCGCACGGGTCGCCTACCGCCTCAGCCGCGGACCGAGGCCAGGGCGTCCTGCAGCATCTGGCTGAGCTGGGGGCCGGCGACGGCCCACAGCGCCGCGACCAGCCCCGCGGTCATCACGGTGATCAGCACCCAGCCGGGCACGTCGCCGCGCTCGTCGCGCCGCGAGCGGCCTGGTGGCAGTCGCAGTGTCAGCAGCCTGCGCAGCACGGTCCTGGTGATCGGCTCGGTCATCGGTGTTCCCCCTCGTGGGTGTGGTGACGGTTGGTGGCGGCCGGCAGCCGCAGCCCGCTCAGGGCGTGACCAGGTGCAGCCCCACGACACCGGGCCAGAACGCGAAGACGACGGTCACCGGGAGGACCAGGAAGACGACCGGCACCATCATCAGGACCTCCTTGCGGGCGCCCGACTCGATGAGCGCGCGGCGGCCGGCCTCGCGTACGTCGGTCGCCTGCGCGTGCAGCACCGCGGACAGCGGGGTTCCCCGCTCGACGGCGACGGCCATCCCCTCGGCGAAGCGGGACACGACCGGCAGGCCGGAGCGGCGGGCCAGACCGTCGAGGGCGGCGGAGACGGGCGTGCCGGTCCGGATGTCGGCCAGAACCACGCCCAGCTCGCCGGACAGCTCGCCCCGGGAGCGCGACACGACCCGGTCCAGCGCGGCGACGGGACCCTCCCCCGCGCCGACCGCCAGTGCCAGGAGCTCGGCGATGGTGGGGAACTCGGTGAGGATCCGCCGCTCCCGGTCGGCGACCTGGCCGCTGAGCCGGTTCTCGCGCAGCAGGACGCCCAGCACGAACGCCACCAGGCACAGCACCAGCAGTGGCAGCGTGCGCTCGGGCGACCGGAGCGCGACCAGCACCGAGACACCCGCGGTCACGCCGAAGCCGATCAGCCCCCAGAGCACCTGCTCGACCCGGAACTCCTGCACCGACAGGGGCAGGTGGGCCCGCTCGAGGCGGCGCCTGATGGAGGCGTTCCCGCCCAGCACCCGCTCGAGATGGCTCGCGGCGGAGGCCAGCGCCGGGCCGAACAGTGCGCCGAACGCCCCGGCCGGGGTGGGGGGGAGCACCGGACGCACCGCCTGCGGGAGGTCGCGGACGTAGGGCATGACCCGTAGCGCCAGCTGCGGGCGGCGCAGGGCGAGGATCCGGGTCGCGACGAGCAGCAGCCCGAGCCCCGCGCCGGCGCCGAGTGCCGCTCCCCAGCCGGCCGGCGTCATGCGAGCACCCGCCGCTCGACCGGGAGGCGCCCGATCCGCACCATGAGCCGGTACGCCAGGACGCACAGCGCGGCGCCGGTCACCAGGACGACGACGCCGGACGGTGAGGCGTAGCGGGAGATCACCGGCCTCTGGAAGCAGAGCAGGAACAGCACCAGCCAGGGCGCCGCGACCGCCAGCCGCGCCCCGTTGACTGTCCAGGACTGCCGGGACTCGAGCTCGGAGCGGGTGCGCGCGTCCTCCCGCAGGAAGCCGGACAGGTTGCGCAGCAGGCTGCCGAGCTCGCCCCCGCCGACCTCCCGGGCGATCCGCAGGGCCTCCACCACCCGGTCCCCGACCGGGTCGGCCAGCCTCACCTTGAGCCGGTCCAGGCTCTCGGTGAACCGGCCGGTGACCTGGTAGTCGATCCCGAAGGCGACGAACGGCTCCCGCAGCGGCTCCGGCCCTCGCACTCCGAGCTGGGTGAGCGCCTCCGGCAGCGACATGCCGGCGCGGACAGCGGAGGCCAGGTTGTCGACGGCCTCGGGCCAGACCTCGGCGAGCTCCCGCTGCCGGCGGCGCGCCCGCCCTGCCAGCATCGCCAGCGGCAGGTAGCCCGCCAGTGCCGCGAACGCCAGCGCCACGGTGGCGGTCCGCGAGACCACCTGGATCACGACGAACGCCACCAGCGCAGTCACCCCGCACACCGTCCACACGCCCGCAGCCGTCGTTCCCGCGAGCCCGGCGCGGTCCAGCGTCTCGCGAAGACGGCCGGGACCCCCCGTCCTCCTCGCGACCGGACGCGGCGTCGTGAACGCGAGCCAGACCAGCACCAGGCCGACTCCGACCCCCAGACCCAGGACCGCACCCATGTCAGCGCCCCTCGGCCAGCAGCGCACGGGCGTCGAGCCCCACACGCTCGTAGCGCTCCGGGTGCGGCGGCATTCCTTGGGTGCGGACCAGGCGAGCACCGCGCCGTACGAACAGCGGCGCGGTCTCGATCACGTCGTTCTCCACACGACCGGGGACCGCGACGATCTCCTCCAGGCGCCGGTGCCCGTCCGGACCGATCCCGAGGTGCACCACCAGGTCGACCGACGCCGCTACGGTGGGGACCACGAAGCGTGCCGAGATGTTCTCTCCGGCCAGCAGCGGCAGGGTGCACATCTTCGTGAGGGCCTCCCGCGCGGAGTTGGCGTGCAGGGATGCCATCCCGGGCAGGCCCGCGTTGAGCGCCAGGAGCAGGTCGAGGCACTCCTCCGCCCGGACCTCCCCCACGATCACCCGCGACGGACGCATCCGCAGGCTCTCCTTGACGAGGTCGCGGAGCCTGATCTCGCCGGTGCCCTCCAGGCCCCGCTGCCGGGTCTGCATCGCGACCCAGTCCGGGTGGGAGAACCGCAGCTCGAAGACCTCCTCCACCGAGATCACCCGGTCCCGCCCGGGGATGCTCGCGGCCAGACAGTTCAGCATCGTGGTCTTCCCTGCCTGGGTTCCCCCCGCCACGACGATGTTGAGACCGGCGCGCACCGACCCGTCGAGGAAGGCAGCCGCCTGCTCGGAGAGGCTGCCCAGGCCGACCAGGTCGTGCAGCCGTGCGGCCCGTACGACGAACTTGCGGATGTTGACCGCCGAGAAGCCGCGCGAGATGCCTTCGAGGACGACGTGGAGCCGGTGACCACCGGGCAGCAGCGCGTCCACGAACGGCTGGGAGAGGTCGATGCGCCGACCGCTGGTCTTGAGCATCTTCTCGACCAGCTCCTGGACCTGCCCCGCGCTGAGGATCGTCGAGGTCAGCTCGTGGCGACCCGCCCGCGCGACGAAGACCCGGCTCGGGTCGTTGACCCAGATCTCCTCCACGGTCGGGTCGTCGAGGTAGCGCTGCAGCGCCCCGAACCCCGACACCCGCGCCACCAGGTCGTCGACCACCTCGTCGTGGTCGGCCACCGGCAGCACGGCCCCGGTCAGGCTGCGCCGGTCGTGCTCGGCCACCACCTGCAGCGCGAGCCGGCGGACCACCGCGGTGTCGCGCTGCGGGTCGACCCCCTCCTCGCGCACGGCGGCGCGCAGGTCCGCGTCCAGCGTCTCGACCAGCTCCCGCTGGGCGTCGGCGTAGGCCAGGCTCATCATGTCCCCCCAGGCGTCCCGTCACCGAGCGGTGCCGGGCGTCCCGAGACGGGAGTATCGCCA
>JAICLD010000231.1 GCA_025927595.1 Nocardioidaceae bacterium
CAGCAGGAGAGCGGGCAGCGCCACGAGCCCGTAGGCGAAGCCCACGACGCCGGCGAGGAACGTCGCCGCCAGGACGACCAGGAGTCCGAGGACCAGCACCGGACCACCGTGCCACCGCACCCGGAGGCGACGCAGCGGCCAGGCGGTGATCGGTCCGCGTGACCCTTGACACACTCGGGCCGCCGTCCTAGCGTCTTCGTATTGGAAAATCTTTCCACATTTTGGAACCGCGCGACGATGCGCCCCCATCCCGCAGCAGCAGGGTCGGCATGCCGGCCCGTCACCAGGTGTCGCCCCGGCGGCACGATCCTCGAACCCGCAAGGGGAGCAGTCGATGACTCAGAGGCCCAGACCGCGCGGCGCACAGATGCGGACGCTCAAGCACCCGGGCGGCACCCCGACCCTGAGGGAGGCGTTCCTCGGCCGGGTCCGCGGCAAGGTGCTGATCCTGCTGTGCCTGATGTACATGATCACCTACATCGACCGGGTGAACATCGCTACGGCCGCCCCCTTCATGCAGAAGGACCTCGGGCTCTCCAACACCGAGCTGGGCCTGGCGCTGTCGGCGTTCTCGATCCCCTATGCGTTCTTCCAGATCTTCGGCGGGATGATCGGGGACCACTTCGGCCCGCGGAAGGTCCTCGGCGTGGTCGGCTTCATGTGGGGGCTGGCGACGATCTACACCGGCTTCGCCACCGGCCTGCTCACGCTGTTCGCCGCCCGGCTGGCGCTCGGCTTCGGTGAGGGCGCGTCGTTCCCCACGGCGACGCACGCCATGGCCAAGTGGCTGCCCGAGGACCGTCGTGCCTTCGGGCAGGGCATCACGCACTCGTTCTCACGTCTCGGCAACGCCATCGCCCCGATCTTCATCGCGATCCTCATCGGCGTGTGGGGCTGGCGCGAGTCGTTCTGGGTCGGCGGCGCACTCAGCCTGATCTGGGTGTTCTTCTGGATCCGGTACTTCCGTGACAACCCCAAGGACCACCCCAAGATCACCCAGCAGGAGATCGAGGAGCTGCCGCCCTACCAGACCAACCGGGAGACGCACCGCAAGACCCCGTGGGGGCTGCTGCTCAGGCGGGTCCTCCCGGTCACGTTCGTGGACTTCTGCTACGGCTGGACGCTGTGGGTCTACCTGACCTGGATGCCGTCGTTCTTCTCCGGTCACTACGGCATGGACCTGAAGAAGTTCGCGCTCTTCACCACCCTGGTGCTGGTGGCCGGCGTCGTCGGCGACACCACGGGCGGCCTGTTCTCCGACCACCTGATGCGGCGCACCGGGAACCTCCGGTTCGCGCGCCGTACCGTCCTGGTCGTGGGACTGGCCGGCGCCTTCGTGCTGATCCTCCCGACGCTGTTCTTCAGCAACGTCGCGATCGTCACCGTCTCGCTCGCGCTGGCGTTCTTCTCCCTGGAGCTGTGCAACTCGGTCCTGTGGGCGATTCCCATGGACATCGCGCCGAGGCACGCCGGCACCGCCGGCGGCCTGATGAACACCGGCTTCGGGATCGCCGGCATCCTGTCGCCGCTGGTCTTCGGCTTCCTGCTCGACCAGACGCACAACTGGGTGGTGCCGTTCGCGGTGTCGGCGGCCCTGCTCTTCGTCGGCGCGGTCGCCGCGCTGGGCGTCAAGCCGCGCCCCATCGACGTCGACGAGGAGGAGCTGGCCGCGGCGGGCGGCCGCGGCGCCTGACGACGATCAGTCGTCGCCGCCGAGCAGCCCGCGCAGCTTGCCGACGACAGGAGGGTCACCGCTCCGGTCGCCCGCGCAGACCACCACCAGTGAGGAGCGCAGGCCCGGGCCCGCCACCGGACCACCGTCGTCGTAGGCCACCCGGGCTCCGGCGAGCTGGACCACCGTCCACCTCGACGGGTCCGCACTGGTCCTGACCCGCCCCTTGACCCGCACCACGTCCGGTGGCAGGTCGGCGAGGACCGCCACCAGGGCGGAGGCGTCGACCGGGCCGGGGCCGACCACCGACCAGGACCGGTGGCGCGACAGGTGCTGGTCCGGCTCCTGCGTGCCGGCAGGGGTCGCGGACCCGTAGCCGACCTCGAGCCGAGCGAGCACCGCCTGCCGGTCCCACAGCACCTCGGCGTGGGGCGCAACGGTGGCGACCCACGCGGCGACCGCCTCTGTGCGGTGGGCGGCGACCAGGTCGGTGCGGGTCAGGACGACCGTGTCGGCGCCCCGGAGCTGGCGCAGCACGGTGTCCCCCACCCATCGGTCCCGGGCCCGGTCGCGCACGCTCTCGACGTCGGCGCACACGACGACCCCGTTGCGCCGGAAGCCCGGGTGGTCGCCCCACCGGGCGACGGCGAGCGGGTCGCCCACGCCGCTGACCTCGACCAGGACGTGCTCCGGCGCGGGCTCGATGGCGCGGATGCGCTCGAGGACCGCCGCCATCCCGTCGGACAGACTGCAGCACACGCACCCGTCGGCCAGCTCGAGCGTGTCCTGGCCCGTGGCGCTCACCAGGTCCGCGTCGACGTTGATGCTGCCGAAGTCGTTGACGACCACTGCGATCCGACGGCCCGCAGTCGCGGCCAGGACGTCGTTGAGCAGCGTCGTCTTCCCGGCTCCCAGGTAGCCCCCCAGGACGGTCCAGCCCCGCGAGTCCGGCTCCGGAACGCCGGCGCTCATGCGCCGTCGCGGCCGACCGTGAACGGCTCGCCGCCCACCATCGTGCCCACCACCTGCACCTCCCGCAGCGAGTCGGGGTCGCACTCGAACGGGTCCTCGGCGAGCACGGCCAGGTCGGCGAGCTTGCCGGCCTCCAACGAGCCCACCTCGTGGTCCATCTTCAGCATGTAGGCGGCGCCCAGGGTCATCGCGTGCAGCGCCTGCGGCACGGTGATCCGCTCGTGCTCCCCGAGCACCGCGCCGGACCGGGTCCGGCGGGACGCGGCGTACGACGCCGTGGCCAGCGCGTCCATCGGGGTCACCGGCGAGTCGGAGTGCAGAGACAGCGGCACCCCCGAGCGGAGCGCCGTGGCCGCGGCGTTCATCCGGCTGGCCCGGTCCGGGCCGAGCGTCAGGTCGCGGTGCTCGTCACCCCAGTACCAGAGGTGGTTGGCGAACACGTTGGCGCACATGCCGAGGGTGGCCATCCGGCGGTACTGCGCGGGCGTCGTCAGCTGCGAGTGCGTGACGGTGTGCCGGTGGTCCCACCGAGGATGTGCGGCCAGTGCGGCCTCGACGGTGTCGAGGAACAGCTCGGTCGCCTCGTCACCGTTGCAGTGCACGTGCACGGTGAGCCCGGCGCGGTGGAAGGTCGTGAACATCTCCGCGAACACCGGCGGCGGGATCAGCCAGATGCCCACGCGGTCGTCCGGCAGGTATCCCGGCGGCTGGAGCCGCGCGGTGTAGCCCTGGATGGACCCGTCCAGGACGAGCTTGACGTGTCCGAAGCGGAGCTTGTCGCTGCTCGACGCGCGCAGGGAGAGGAGGCGCTCGGTCGCGACCTCCGCCGCGACGGCCTGCGCCAGCCCGCCGCCCATGTGGAAGACGGACAGCCGAGCGGGGAAGCGCGCGTCGTCGACGACCTCACGGAAGCCCGCCACCGCCTCGTCGTCCATGAGGTCGGTGTTGCCGAGGTCGACGATCGTGGTGATGCCGTGGTTGCGGGCGTCGGCGCCGAAGGCGAGCAGCCCACCGCGGTCGAAGCCCATCCGACCGATCGTGGGGACGCTCCGCACCAGCCCCATCGCCACCGGTTCGAGAAGCTCCCCCGTGGGCTCGCCGTCCGCGTCCCGGACGACGCCCTCGACCCGGGTCTCGGCCGTGATCGCGTCCGCCCGCAGCACCGCGGAGCTCACCGTCGAGACGTGGAAGCTCTGGTGCACCACCACGATCGGCCTGGTCACGGACACCGCGTCCAGGTGCCGGCGGTCCAGCCGCTCTCCGGGGAAGTGGATCGGGTCCAGCCCCCACGCGAGCAGCGGCTCCTCCGGGTCGGTCAGGGCGCGCTCGGCCTCGCGGAGCCGGTCGACCACCGACTCGAGCGTGCGGCACCCCGGCCACCGGCGGCCGTCCGGGCTCATCCGCTCGTCGTAGCCGACGTAGGTGTGGCGCCAGAGCGCGCCCCCCATCGTGTGGGCGTGGGCCTCGACGAACCCCGGGAGCAGGACCCGCCCGGTGTAGCGGTCGTCGAGCCGATGCTCGCCGTAGCCCTCGAGCTCCTGGACCGTCCCGACCGCGCGCACCCGGCCGTCCTGGACGGCGACGGCCTCCGCGGTCGGCCTGGCCGGGTCCATCGTGCGCACCAGCGCGGCGGGGTAGATGACGAGCGGCACGTCATCGCCCTCCCGTCGGGGAGGGGACGCCGCTCTCCCCCGCCGTCGGCGTGGTGGTCGGCGGACGCTGCCACCTCGACATCGGCTCGGTCACCGCACCGGGGCGCAGCGCGCTCAGCCCGAACGTCAGCAGCAGGTTCACGAGGACCGCCAGCAGCCCGGCGTTCACGCCGACGAGGCCCGGCTTCCACAGGTACAGCACCAGTGAGACGGCCAGTCCGACGACGATCCCGGTCGACACCGCCCATCCCTGCACCCGGTGGAAGAACATGAGCGCGAACCACCCCGGGACCAGCTGGCCGAGCAGGTAGTAGGTCAGGTTGAGGACGGTCAGCATGATGGTCGAGCCGCTCAGCGTCAGCAGCGCCGCGAGCACCAGGAAGACCGCGACGACCAGGTTGGAGATCCGCTTC
>JAICLD010000012.1 GCA_025927595.1 Nocardioidaceae bacterium
GACGTCGAGGCGGTGGTCCTCGGGGGAGTCCACCATGCCGTGGTCCGCGACGACGACGATCCGCGTCGAGTCCGGCAGCGTCTCCCTCAGGTGCTCCGCTGCCGCGTCGACCATGGACAGCTCGAGCCGCCACGAGGTGGACCCGACGCCGTACCGGTGCCCGGTCCAGTCGAGGTCGCCCTCGTACATGTAGGTGAGCGTGGGGGCGCCGGCCGACGCGGCCAGCACGGCGGCCATCCGCTCCCCCACCTTGTCGGCGCCCACGAACTCGGCGCCGCGCTGCCCGGCGACGGTGAGCCCGGAGGTGGCGAAGGCCCGCTTGTTGACGACCGTCGTCTGCACGCCCGCGGCCGCCAGGCGCCCGAACGCGGTCTGGTGCGGCTGCCACTCGACCGGGTCGACGGACTTGCTCCAGAACAGCGCGTTGAGCAGGTCGTCGGTCCCCGGGATCCGGGTGGTGAAGCCGACGACCCCGTGGGTGCCGGGCATCAGGGCGGTGCCGAGCGAGGTCAGGCTGGTCGCGGTGGTGGACGGCACGCCGGCAGTGCCGGGGGGTCGCTGGTCGAGCAGCGAGTGCAGGAACGGCGCCTCGTCGCCGTGGTCGCGCAGCAGCTCGTGCCCCAGCCCGTCCACCAGGAAGACGACGTAGCTGCCCGCCTCCGGCAGCTCCAGCGACGTCGCGGGCAGCCCCGCGTCCACGCCGAGCGCCCGGGCGACCGCGGGCAGGAGGTCGCCGAGCGAGTGCTCGCCGTAGGCCGGGTCGACGAACCCGGGCGTCATCGCGCGGTGTGGGCGGCGAGCGCGTCGGCGAAGCCGAGCAGGTTCGCGACGGCCTCGGGGCCCTCGGCGGCCGCACTGACCCGCAGCGAGAAGTCGTCGGAGGTGACCAGGCCGGTGTAGCCGTGGTCGGCGTCGCACTCCGGGTCGCTGCACCCGGCGGGCTCCAGGTCGATCCTGCCGACGGCGCCCCAGCCGATCGTCAGCACGGCCTCGTTCGCCCCCGGCGGCGGCACCGGACGGCCGGCGTACGACGCGGGGTCGGCGACCATCCGGTTCACCACCACCGAGCGCACGGCCGCGAGGCTCACCGCCTCCGTCGAGCTCGACGTGTACGGCGCCGGCAGCAGGTCGTCGGGCGCGTGCTCGTCGGTGTGCGCCAGGATCAGCCGGCTCGGCGTCAGCGCCAGCACCGTGACATGGCGGCGGACCTCGTCGCGCTCGTCGATCGTGGGCTCGTGGTGGACGAGGTAGGACAGGACGGGCTCGTGCGCCACCGCGGACCCGACCGCGTCGGAGACGACGTCGGGGTAGTAGCCGGACTTCTCGATGGCCACGCGGAGGTCGTCGCTGCGGTCCGCGGGGCCGTCGACGGGCTGGCTCATGCGGCCCAGCATGTCACGGCGGCCGCCTCAGCCACCGAGTGTGTCCCCCGCCTGGGCGGACAGCCGGCGCACGAACCAGTCCGAGCGCGCGTCGTCGGCCGGCTCCACGCGACCGACCGCGTTGAGCACGGTGGTGCCGTGCGGGCCCGCCAGGACCAGGTTCAGGTCGAGGGACCGCACCTGCGGGAGGTCGTTCTTGAGCTGGGCCAGGCGCAGCAGCAGCCGCTCGACGGCCGCGACGTCGACCCGTTCCCCGCCGCGGTAGCCGAACAGCAGCGGTGCGGCGCGGATCTCACGGACCATGTCACTGGCCTCGCCGCTGTGCATCGGGGGGATCCGGTAGGCCCGGTCGCCGAGCAGCTCGGTCGCCACTCCCGAGACGCCGAACGAGACGACGGGCCCGAACAACGGGTCCTCCAGCCCGGCGATCGACACCGGCACCCCGGGCGGCGCGTTCCTCTGGACGATGAAGCCGGCCCTCTCGGGCACGTCCACGAGCTCCTGCATGCCACGCCAGGCCTCGCGCACCTCCTCCTCGGTCTCGATGTTGCGCCACACGTGGGCGAGGTCCGGCCGCTGCCGCAGGTGCTCGGCCGTGGCCTTGAGGACCACGTGGTAGCCGAGCCGCTCGGCACCCGCGACCGCCTCGTCCTCGGTCACCGCGGTGCAGCGCTCCCACAGGTCGATCCCGTACGTCGCGAGCAGCGAGTGCACCTCGTCGAACGTGAGCTCTCGCCCGGCCGGGTCGCGCGCGAGCACGCCGGCCACGAGGCGGCGGGCGGCCACCGTGTCGACGCTGTCCGGCGGCACCAGCTCGCCGGCGGGCTTGGCCCGCCAGGCGGCGTACTCCACGACCCGCGCGAGCGCCCGCACCGCCGCCTCGACGGCCGGGTAGCTCGGCACCGAGCCACGACCGGCCGTGCTCCCGGCGACGTCGGGGACGCGGAGCAGCTCCGGGATCCCCTCGCTCGCGAGGAACGTCGAGACGAGCGGCTTGTCGGACTGCTCCCCCACCGCCGCGAGGACGTCGGCCACCTCCTCCCCGGTGGTGTTCAGCGGCGGGATGAACACGGCCACGACCGAGTCCACGTCGGGGTCGTCGATGGCGCTGTCCAGCGCCTCCTCGAAGTCCTCGGCGGTGGCCTCCGCCCCCAGCGCGACCGGCTCGCGGACCTGGAGACCCGCCGCGACGGCGGCGTCGGCCGCCAGCAGGCCCAGCGCGTCGGAGTTGCCGACCACCGCCACCCGGTTGCCGCGCGGCAGCGGCTGGTGGGCGACGAGCTGGGCCACGTCGAACATCTCGTCGAGCGTCTCGACCTGGATCACCCCGGCCTGGCGGAACATCGCGTCCACCGCCGCCTGCGGCGCCAGCATCGAGCGGACCGCGTGACCCATCGGCACGCCCTGCGTCGAGCGGCCGGACTTCACCGCGATCACCGGCTTGCGCTGGGAGACCCGGCGCGCCAGCCGGCTGAACTTGCGCGGGTTGCCGATGGACTCCAGGTAGAGCAGCACCACCTCGGTGCGGTCGTCCTCCTCCCAGAACTGGAGCAGGTCGTTGCCGGACACGTCGGCACGGTTGCCGGCACTGACGAAGGTCGAGAGCCCCAGTCCCCGGCGGGAGACCTTCTCCAGGATCGCGACGCCGAGCGCGCCGGACTGGCAGAAGAAGCCGGCACGTCCGCGGGGCGGCATCAGCGTGGAGAGCGAGGCGTTGAGGGAGACCTCGGCGTCGGTGTTGATGATGCCCAGCGCGTTCGGCCCGATCAGGCGCAGCCCGTAGCTGCGGGCCAGGCCGACGAGCTGCCGCTGACGACGGCGCCCGTCCTCACCGGTCTCGGCGAAGCCCGAGGAGATCACGACCAGGCCGTGGACGCCCTTCGCGGCGCAGTCGAGGACCACGTCCTGCACCGACTCCGCGGGCACCGCGACGATCGCGAGGTCGACCGGGTCCGCGATGTCCCCGACGCGGGAGTACGCCGGGAGGCCGGCGACCGACTGCGCGGCGGGGTTCACGACGTACACCCGGCCCTGGTAGTCGCCGAGCACCAGGTTGCGCACGAGGGTCTGGCCGATCGTGTCGTGCCGTCGGGAGGCGCCGATCACCGCGACGCTCCGGGCGTCGAAGAACAGCTGGATCGAGGCGGCCTCGGCCCGGTGCTCCCGTGCCTGCATGACGCTGACCGAGGTGTCGGTGGAGTCGATCGGGAACACGACCCGCATGACGCCGTCCTGGTAGCCGCCCTCGACGTGGTAGCCGGCGTCGCGGAAGGTCTGGATCATCCGCCGGTTCTGCGGCAGCACGTCCGCGACGAAGCGGTCGATGCCGCGCTCGCGGCCGGCCTGCGCGAGGTGCTCCAGGAGCAGGTTCGCGATCCCGCGGCCCTGGTGCGCGTCCTGGACGAGGAAGGCGACCTCCGCCTCCACCTGGCCCGCGGCCCGCGCCGCCGGAGTGCTCTCCTCCGCCGGGAGCCGGTCGTAGCGGCCCACGGCGATCATCCGGTCCGCGACCGTCAGCACGAACGCCACCCGGTCCACGTGGTCCACGTGGGTGAACCGCAGCACGTCGTGGTCCGACAGCGTCGGCATCGGCGCGAAGAACCGCAGGTACTTCGACTCGGCGGACACCTTGTCGTAGAAGTCGACGAGCAGCTCCTCGTCCCCGGCGCCGATCGGGCGCAGGTGGGCCACCTGCCCGTCGCGCAGCAGCACGTCGGCCTCCCAGTGCCGGGGGTACGTCGCGTCGGGGGTCGTTGCGCTCACGGGCGAAACCTACCGGCTCGGCGTGCCCGCGCCCGGCGGTGGAGGCGACGTACGACAATGACCGGCATGGCCCGGACGACGAAGAGCGCACCGCCCCCGGACGACTTCGAGGAGCACATCCTCGACATCGACGTCGGCGACGAGATGCGGGCGAGCTACCTGGAGTACGCCTACTCCGTCATCTACAGCCGGGCGCTGCCCGACGCCCGCGACGGGCTCAAGCCCGTGCAGCGCCGGATCCTCTACACGATGGCGGACATGGGCCTGCGGCCCGACCGGGGACACGTCAAGAGCGCCCGCGTCGTCGGCGAGGTCATGGGCCGGCTGCACCCGCACGGCGACAGCGCCATCTACGACGCGCTCGTGCGGATGGTGCAGCCGTGGTCGCTGCGGGTGCCGCTCGTCGACGGGCACGGCAACTTCGGCTCCCCCGACGACGTACCGGCCGCGATGCGCTACACCGAGTGCCGCATGGCGCCCGCTGCCCTGGCGATGACCGGCTCCATCGACGAGGAGACCGTCGACTTCCGACCGAACTACGACAGCCGCGAGCTGGAGCCGACGGTGCTCCCAGCGGCGATCCCGAACCTCGTGGTCAACGGCGCCTCCGGCATCGCGGTCGGCATGGCCACCAACATGGCCCCGCACAACCTCGTCGAGGTCGTCCAGGCGCTGCGGCACCTGATCGGGCACCCGCGGGCCACGCTCGAGGACCTGATGCGGTTCGTCCCGGGGCCGGACCTGCCCACCGGCGCGAAGATCATCGGCCTCGACGGGATCCGCGACGCCTACGAGACCGGCCGGGGCTCGTTCCGGATGCGGGCCACCGCGCGGGTGGAGAGCATCACGCCCCGGCGCAAGGGCATCGTCGTCACCGAGCTCCCGTACGGCGTCGGGGCGGAGCGGGTCAGCGCCGCGATCAAGACCCAGGTCCAGGCCAAGAAGCTCCAGGGCGTCTCGGACGTCAAGGACCTCACCGACCGCGAGAAGGGCCTGCGGCTCGTGATCGAGGTCAAGAACGGCTTCGTCCCCGAGGCGGTCCTCGAGCAGCTGTACCGGCTGACGCCGATGGAGGACTCCTTCGGGATCAACGCCGTCGCGCTCGTGGAGGGCCAGCCGCGGACGCTCGGGCTGCGGCAGATGCTCGAGGTGTTCCTCGACCACCGGTTCGACGTGGTCCGGCGGCGGACCGTCTTCCGTCGTGGCAGGGCCGCCGACCGGCTGCACCTCGTGGAGGGCCTGCTGGTCGCGATCCTCGACATCGACGAGGTGATCGCGCTGATCCGCAGCAGCGACAGCGCCGAGCACGCGCGCGGCCGGCTGATGTCGGTCTTCGACCTCAGCGAGGCCCAGGCCACCTACATCCTCGACATGCCGCTGCGCCGGTTGACCCGGTTCTCCCAGCTGGAGCTGGACAAGGAGCGGGCCGAGCTCGGCGAGACGATCGCCGGGCTCGACGCGATCCTCGCCGACGACGCGCTGCTGCGCACCGTGGTGTCGGACGAGCTGGCGGACGTCGCCACGACCTACGGCACCCCGCGACGGACGGTGCTCCTGGAGTCGGCCGGTCAGGCCGTCTCGGCCAAGGTCGCGCTCGAGGTGGCCGACGACCCCTGCTTCGTCCTGCTGTCCAGCAGCGGCCTGCTCGCCAGGACGTCCGGCGTCGACGCCCCGGACGGCGGCGGGGGTCGCGCCAAGCACGACGTCGTGGTGTCCGCTGTCCCGGCGACGGCGCGCGGGCAGGTCGGCGCGCTCACCTCGCGCGGCCGGCTGGTGCGGCTGGACGTGCTGGACCTCCCGACGCTGCCGGGCACGGCGAACCACCCGCACCTGCAGGGCGGCGCACCGGTCACCGAGTTCCTCTCGCTGGAGTCGGGTGAGCGGGTCCTCGGGCTGACGCCGCTGGACGACACCGGAGCCGGGTACGCCCTCGGCACCCGGGCCGGGGTCGTGAAGCGCGTCAACCCCGAGGTGCTGGCCAACCGTGACGCGTGGGAGGTCGTCCGCCTGGCCGACGGCGACGAGGTCGTCGGCGCCGTCGCGCTGCGGACGGGGCGTGAGGAGCTCTGCTTCGTCACCTCCGACGCCCAGCTGCTGCACTACGGGGCCGACGCGGTCCGGCCGCAGGGACGGTCCGGCGGCGGCATCGCCGGGATCCGGCTGGCCCCCGGCCACCGCGTCGTCTCGTTCACCGCCGTCGAGCCCATGGACGCCGTGGTCGTGACCGTGTCGGGCACCAGCACCGCGCTGCCCGGCACCGAGGCCGGGTCGGTCAAGGTCACGCCGTTCTCGGAGTACCCGGCCAAGGGCCGCGGCACCGGCGGCGTCCGCTGCCACCGGTTCCTCAAGGGCGAGGACGCGCTGGTGTTCGCCTGGGCCGGCCCCGGTCCGGCCCGCGCCGCCGCGGCCAGCGGCTCACCCGTCGAGCTCCCCGAGCCCACCGGCCGGCGGGACGGCTCGGGCGTGCCGTCCCCGCAGCCCGTGGCCGCGGTCGCCGGTCCCGTCGGCTCCCTGCTGTGAGCCGTCCCCCCGTTGCCGCTCTCGGGGTGCGCCTGGGGCTGGCGGCCGTCCTGGTGGCCGGGCTCGGCCCCGTCCTGGCGGGCTGCAGCGGCTCGTCCGACGCCCCCCGGGTGCACCCGGGACGCACCCTCGCGGCGGCCAAGCGGCACCTGGACGACACCGGCGGCGTCCGGGTGAGCCTGTCCACCCCGACCCTGCCCACCGGCGTCGACGGCCTGCTGCGCGCCGACGGCGTCGGCACCCACGCCCCCGCGTTCCGCGGCAGCATCACGGTGGCGACCAAGGGCATCACCGCCGACGCGGACGTCGTCGCGGTCGGAGGCCGGGTCTGGGCGAAGCTGCCCTTCACGGTCCGCTTCGTCGAGATCGACCCCGCCGACTACGGCGCACCGGACCCGGCGACGCTGCTGCGGCCGCGGCACGGGCTGTCCTCGCTGCTGACGGCGGCCCGGCAGGTGAGGGCCGGCGAGCAGGTGCGCCAGGGGCGGCAGGTGCTCCGCAGCTTCACCGGCACGGTCCCCGGCAGCGCCGTCGCCGACGTGCTGCCGAGCGCGTCGACGTCGGGCCGGTTCCGGGCCACCTTCACCGTCGACGACCGGGACCGGCTCGCCCGGGCAGTGCTCCGCGGCCCGTTCTACCCGCGGGCCGCCGACGTCACGTACACGATCGGCTTCGACCACTACGGCACCAGCGCGACGATCACCGCGCCGTGAACCGGCCGCTGGCCCTCGCCTCGGTGGCCGTGGCCCTCGCGGCCGCCGACACCTACGTGGTGGTGCTGGTGCTGCCGGACATGATGGCGAGCGTCGGGCTCGCCGTGGACCAGCTGCAGCGCGCCGCGCCGGTCGTCTCCGGCTTCCTCCTCGGCTACGTCGCGATGCTGCCCCTGATCGGTCGGCTCGCCGACGTCCGCGGCCGGCTCCCGGTCCTGGTGGCCTGCCTGCTGGTCCTCGCGCTGGGGTCGCTGGTCACCGGGGCGGCCTACGACCTTCCCGCGATGGTGGCCGGCCGGCTCCTCCAGGGCCTCGGCGCCGGCGGTCTGGTCCCGGCGACGCTGGCCCTCGTCGCCGACGGCTACCCCGCCGAGCGGCGCGGCCTGCCGCTGGGGGTGGTGGGCGCCGTGCAGGAGCTCGGCAGCGTGCTGGGCCCGCTCTACGCCGCCGTGGTGCTCGCGGTGGCGCCCTGGCAGGCGATCTTCGGGGTGAACCTCCTCGTCGCGCTGCTGCTCGCCGCCGCCCTCTCCGCCACCGCCCCCCTCTCCACCACCTCCCCCCTCTCCGCCACCTCCCCCCTCTCCGCCGAGGAGTCACCTGGTCAGCCCTTCTGGCGGCGTGTCGCGGAGACAGTGACCCCTCGCCGGGACCCGTTCGGGCTGCTGCTGCTCCTGGCCGGCGTGGCCGCGCTCGTCCTCACGATGGCCGCGCCGCCCCCGCTGACCGCCGACGTGACCCTGGGCCTGGCGTTCGTGCCGCTCGCGGGCGACAGCCGCTGGCTGTCCCCGCTGGGGCTGGTCACGGTCGCGCTCGGCGCCGGCCTGGTCGCCCGGTGCCTGACCTCCCGCCGCCCGCTGGTGGACCTGCGCGGCTGGACGGCCGCGGCCCGCGAGGCGGACCTGCCGGGGGCCACGCTCCTGGCGCTCGCGCTGGGCGGGGTGGTGCTGGCGTTCGCCTCCGCCGACCCCGAGGTCTCGCTGCTGTCCCCCGCCGGCCCGTGGCTGCTGGCAGGCTCGGCGCTCTGCGCGCTCCTGCTGTGGCGGCACACCCGTACGGCGCCGGCACCGCTCGTGCCGCGCGGCGCCCTCGCCGCCCGGGCGGCCACCGGCGCGCTGCTCGTCAGCCTGTTCGCCGGCGCCGCGCTCGTCGCGGCCCTCGTGGACGTGCCGCTGTTCGCACGGGTCACCGTCGACCCGGGCTCCCAGGTCGCCGCGGCACTGGTGCTGGTGCGGTTCCTCGTCGCGCTCCCGGCCGGCGCCCTGCTCGGCGGCTGGCTGGTGCGCCGGGTCCCCGCGAGGTGGCTGACAGCCGCCGGGATGCTCCTGGCCACCGCCGGCTTCTGGTGGATGTCGACCTGGGGGCTCCAGAGCCTGGCGCACCCGTCCTCGACCGTGCCGCTGGTCGGAGCCGGCCTGGGGTTCGGGCTGGCGATCGCACCCGTCAACGTCTCGCTGCTGGCGTCGACCCCGAGCCCCGTGCACGGGGTCGCCAGCGCCCTGCTCGTGGTCGCCCGGATGGTCGGCATGCTGGTCGGCATCTCGGCGCTGACGACGATCGGGCTGCGCCGCTACTACGCCGTGCAGGCAGCCCTGCCCGCGCCGGCCGACGTCTGCGCGTCGGGCACCCAGTGCGCGTCGTACACCCGGCTGCTGAAGCTGGCCGGGCTCGAGCAGCTCCAGACCGTGTTCGTGGGCGCCGCCGTCTGCGCGGCCGTCGCGGCGGTCCTGGGCGCGGTCCTGCTCGTCCCGACCGGGATGAGGACCACGGCGTCGGGTACGTTGCCGTCGTGACCGATGAGTTCGACGACCTGCTGGCAGCCAACCGAGACTTCGCCGAGACGTTCAACCTGAGCGGCTTCGACGGGATCGCGCACGCCGGCGTGGCCATCGTGACCTGCATGGACTCCCGGATCGACCCGCTGCGGATGGTCGGGCTCGGCCCCGGGGACGCGAAGATCTTCCGCAACCCCGGCGGGCGGGTCACCCACGCCGCACTCGAGGCGCTGGTGCTCGGCGTGCACCTGCTCAACGTCCGCCGGATCCTCGTGGTCCCGCACACGCGCTGCGCGATGGCGTCCTCGACGCTGGCCGAGCTGCGCGAGCGGGTGGGCGCGTCGGCCGGTCAGGACGCGTCGTGGCAGATGTTCGGGGTGGTCGCGGACCAGGAGGCGGCGCTGGCCGACGACGTACGCGTGGTCAGGACGCACCCGCTGATCCCGCAGAGCGTGGCCGTCGGCGGCTTCCTGTACGACGTCGACACCGGCCTCCTCGAGCGCAAGGCCTGACCCGGCTCAGGTGTCGATCGCGTCGGCGTCGACCTCGTAGGCGCCCTGCACGATGAACTCCTTGCGCGGCGCCACGTCCGACCCCATGAGCAGCTCGAAGACCTGCTTGGCCGCGTCGGCGTCGTCGACGGTGATCCGCCGCAGCGTGCGCCGGCGCGGGTCCATCGTGGTCTCCGCGAGCTGGTCGGCGTCCATCTCGCCCAGACCCTTGTAGCGCTGCACGGGGTCCTTCCAGCGCACCCCCTTCTTGGTGAGCTCGGCCAGCCTCCGCTGCAGCTCGGCGTCGGAGTAGGTGTAGACGTACCTGTCCATGCCCTTCCTCGGGTTGGACAGCTCGACGCGGTGCAGCGGCGGGACCGCACTGTAGTCGCGGCCCTCGGCGATCAGCCCGGGCATGTAGGTGAAGAACAGCGTCGCGAGCAGGCACCGGATGTGCGCGCCGTCGGAGTCCGCGTCGGCCATGAAGATGATCCGGCCGTAGCGACGCGCCTCGAGGTCGAAGGTGCGCCCGGAGCCGGCGCCCACCACCTGGATGATCGAGGCGCACTCGGCGTTCTTGAGCATGTCCGCGACCGAGGCCTTCTGGACGTTGAGGATCTTGCCGCGGATCGGGAGCAGCGCCTGGAACTCGGAGTTGCGGGCCAGCTTGGCCGTGCCGAGAGCGCTGTCGCCCTCGACGATGAACAGCTCGCTGCGCTCGATGTCGGAGGACCGGCAGTCGGCCAGCTTGGGAGGCAGCGCGCTCGACTCCAGCGCGTTCTTGCGGCGCTGGGTCTCGCGGTGGGTGCGCGCCGCGATGCGCGTCCGCGACGCGTTGGCGACCTTCTCCAGGACCACCTTGGCCTGGGCCTTCTCGGCCCGCTTGCTCGAGGCGAGGAACGACCGGAGCTCACGGGTCACGACCTTGCGCACGACACTGCGTGCTGCCGGGGTCCCGAGCACCTCCTTGGTCTGCCCCTCGAACTGCGGCTCGGCCAGCCGGACCGTGACGACCGCGGTGAGGCCCTCGAGCACGTCCTCCTTGATCACGTCCGGCTCGTTGACCTTGAGCTGCTTGGTGGACCGCAGCACCTCGTTGAAGGTCTTCGTCGCTGCCTGCTCGAAGCCGGCGACATGGGTCCCTCCCTTCGGCGTCGCGATCACGTTCACGAAGGAGCGCAGCTCGGTCTCGTAGCCGGTCCCCCAGCGCAACGCGACGTCGACGACCAGGTCCCGCTCCACGTCCTGCGGGGTCATGTGCCCCTGCTCGTCGAGCAGCGGCACCGTCTCGGTGAAGGTGTCGTGCCCCTGGAGGCGCAGCACGTCGCAGACGGGCTCGTCGGTGGCCAGGAACTCACAGAACTCCGCGATCCCGCCGTCGTGCCGGAACCGCTCCTCCACCGGCTCGGCGGGTCGCAGGTCGCGCAGCACGAGCTCGAGACCGGGGACGATGAACGAGGTCTGCCGGGCGCGGGTGACGAGCTCGTCGAAGACGAAGGTGGCGTCCTTGGTGAAGATCTGCCGGTCCGGCCAGAACCGCACCCGGGTCCCGGTCACGCCCTTCGTCACCCGGGCGCCCCGGCGGGACAGCCCCGAGGCGGGCGTGAACGGCGCCCGCGGGCCCTCGCCGTCGAAGACGCCGGGGTTGCCGCGCTGGAAGGACATCCCCTGCAGTGCCGGGGACCGCTCCACGTCCACGTCGAGCCGGGCGGAGAGAGCGTTCACGACCGACGCACCCACGCCGTGCAGGCCGCCGGTGGCGACGTACGAGCCACCGCCGAACTTCCCGCCCGCGTGAAGCTTGGTGAAGATCACCTCGACCCCCGGCAGCCCCGTCTTCGGCTCCTTGTCGACGGGGATGCCTCGGCCGTCGTCGTGCACCTCGACGGAGTCGTCGGCGTGCAGGGTGACCTCGATCCGCCCGGCGGCGCCGGCCAGCGCCTCGTCGACGCCGTTGTCGATGATCTCCCAGACGCAGTGCATCAGCCCGCGGGTGTCGGTGGACCCGATGTACATGCCCGGCCGCTTGCGGACCGCCTCGAGTCCCTCGAGCACCAGCAGGTGGTGGGCGTTGTACGAGCTGTCGATGGCGGGTCCTCCGGCGGTGCGGGGCGGCACGGGTCTCCTTGCCGAGGGTCGGGCCGGGCGACCCGGCGGGCGTGCTGGGGCCAACCTACCCGCGACACGCCGGACGACCGGGCCGCCACGCCCCACCGGTGCACAGCACCGGCGCTGACCTGCACGGACGTCACGATGCGGCAACGAGTTGTTTCAAGTCCCGGCGAATGGCAACCGGTCGGCGTGCGGACGGGTCACACTGGGACGGACTCAGCACCCGACTGTGGGAGAGGTCACCGGGACAGTCCGGAGGAAACCGGCCAACGCGGGAAGGCTCTGACGGGATCCGACGTTGTCCACAGTATCGCCGCCGCACAGGGTTCACTTGGCCTCACCGGTAGCGTTCGAGCAGGACACCAAGCAAGGGAATGAGGCCTGAAGATGACCACTGCAGTTGCCCCTCGTACGCCACTGTCAGCGGTGGACCGCTGTGACCGGTGCGGTGCCCAGGCCTACCTCCGTGTCGAGCTTGCGGGCGGCGGTGACCTCCTGTTCTGCGCCCACCACGCGCGCGAGCACGGCGACAAGCTGCGCGAGATCGCCGTCCACGTGCACGACGAGACGGGCAAGCTGGTCGACTCGCCGGCCGGCGAGGGAGACCGCTGAGCAGCGCCACCCACCGACGACCGCAAGCCCCGAGCCCGACGGCTCGGGGCTTGCGCCGTCCCAGGGGTCCGATCCCCTGTGACAGGGTGGTCCCGTGACGCTGACCGACGTGCTGGTGGGCCTGGCGGTCGCCGTCGGGCTCGTGGGCATCCTCGTGCCGCTGATGCCGGGCACCCTGCTGGTCCTGGGCGCGGTCCTGGTGTGGGCGCTGGTGGTCTCCAGCACCGGCGGCTGGGTGGTGCTCGCCGCCGTGGTGCTGCTGCTCGGTGCCGGCGCGGTCGTGAAGTACGCCGTCCCGGGCCGGCGGCTGGCCGCGCACGGCGTGCCCGCCCGCTCGCTGCTCGCCGGCGCGCTCCTCGGCGTCGTCGGCTTCTTCGTCGTCCCGGTCGTGGGACTCCCCCTCGGTTTCGTGCTCGGCGTCTACCTCAGCGAGCTCCAGCGCCTGGGCTCTCGGGCGGCCCGCGCCTCCACCGCCGCGGCCCTGCGCGCGGTCGGCCTCACGGTCCTCATCGAGCTCGCAGCCGGCCTGATGGCGGCCGTGACCTGGCTCGTCGGCGCCGTGACCGTCTGAGATGGGCGTCGTCCTCGCGCTGTGCTCCGCGCTGGCCTACGGCCTGTCCGACTTCGTGGGCGGGCTGCTCTCACGCCGTACGTCGGCCTGGGCGGTCGCCGTGGTCGCACAGGTCTCCTCGACGCTGTGCACGGCGGTGGTGGCCCTCTTCGTGACCGGGAGCCCGCACGCTGCCGACCTGAGGTGGGCGCTGCTCGCCGGGGTGGGCAGCGGCCTCGGCACCGGGTTCCTCTACCGCGGCTTCGCCTCGGGCCGGATGGCGGTCGTCGCCCCGGTCTCCGCGGTGGGCGCGGCGCTGGTGCCGGTGCTCGCCGGTGCCCTCGGCGGGGAGCGGCCTTCCGCGCTGGTCTGGTCGGGGATCGTCGCGGCGCTGCCCGGGATCTGGCTGGTCTCGAGCGCCTCGGGCAGCGGGACGTCGAGGTCCGGACGGCCCTCCGTGGCGGCCGGGGCGACGGACGGCGTGCTCGCCGGCCTCGGCTTCGGGCTGCTGTTCGCCTGCCTCGGGCAGGTTCCCGAACGAGCCGGCTGGTGGCCCCTGACGCTGTGCCAGGCGGTCAGCGTGGTGACCGTCGTCGCCGTCGCGGCCGGTCTCCGCGCACCATGGCTGCCGCGCGGACGCACCGTGCGGCTGGCCGCCCTGGCCGGTCCGCTGGGCGCGACGGCGACCGGCTGCTTCCTGGTCGCGACGCACCACGGCTACCTGACCGTCGCGGGCGTGCTGTCCTCGCTGTACCCCGCGAGCACGGTCCTGCTGGCCGCGGTGCTGCTCAAGGAGCGGGTGCACCGTGCCCAGGGCGTCGGCCTGGGGCTGTGCGCGGTCGCCGTCGCCTGCGTGGCCGCCGGCTGACGCGTCCGAGTCCTCGGTCCTGCGAGGCCCACCGGCCACGGACCACGCCGCGCCCATCGACCTGCTACGCCTGGCCAGGGTGCCTGGGGCAGGCCTGGCGAGCAGGATCAGTAGCCGAACTGGGTGACCAACGCGTCAACGTCGACCCGTGCCGACGTAGCTGCGACCAGCTTGACGGTGTGGGTCTCGTACGAGGAGAACCGCTTCTGGTAGAGGACCAATCGGTTCCGGGTTGTTCCGGCCGTGTGCACGGTCGCTTGCAGCCTTCCGTCCACGTACACCTGCAGGTCTCCCCTGCCGGGGGCCTCGTCGCCGATGACCGCCATGGCAGCGCCGCTGAACTGGTACTGCAGCGAGGCGCCCGCCTTGGTGCTCCGGTACACCGCCCCGGCCGACCAACAGTCGCAGGTGGCAGTGCTCCAACCGGCGGTGGCAGTCATTGCACCTTCTTCATTGAGCGCCACGTAGAAGCTGTGTCCCCCCGAACCTTCGTTCCCCGCTGCGTCCGACGCGTACAAGTACGCGTCCACTTCACCGGCACCTCCCGCCTGAAGCGGAACCGCCCCGAACCGGTGACGCCGCGTCGACGGCTTGAGCGGGACGGTCTCCCCAGGAGGCGAGAAGTATCCCGACTGGGCGGCGACGCCCACGTCGTCGTAGGCCGTCCACGTCACCGTCGCCGGAATCGTCGGGTGAAGACTGTTGTCGCTCAGCCGGGTGTCGACCTTGAACAACAGCCCGGGGTGAACGTTGACGTTCGGTGGTGTGACGTCGACGACTGCCTGCGCCGGCGCGGTGCCAAGCCCCACCGCGACCACGCACGAAGCCACTGCGCAAAGTGACCGCGCCGTCCAACGAACATCGCAGACAGGCATGAGCCTCCTCCGATCTGTACGTGCGGATGACCCCGCAGTCGTAAAGATCACGCTGCCACCTTGCCGCCGGTCACACCATGCCGAAGAAGAGCAGTCGGGCATGCCTCCATGGGGTGGTGCTGCGGCGGCCAGGATGACCTTTCGGAGCAGCCCTACCGATGGCGAGCACGCTAAGGCGACGCCTGTTGGCTCCTGGGTCGGTGGCCCGGCCTCAGTCGAGGTAGTCGCGCAGCACCTGCGAGCGCGAGGGGTGCCGCAGCTTCGACATGGTCTTGGACTCGATCTGGCGGATCCGCTCACGCGTGACGCCGTAGACCTTGCCGATCTCGTCCAGGGTCTTCGGCTGGCCGTCGGTGAGGCCGAACCGCATGGAGACCACCCCGGCCTCGCGCTCGGAGAGCGTGTCGAGGACCGCGTGCAGCTGCTCCTGCAGCAGCGTGAAGGAGACGGCGTCGGCGGGGACGATCGCCTCGGAGTCCTCGATCAGGTCGCCGAACTCGGAGTCCCCGTCCTCGCCGAGCGGGGTGTGCAGCGAGATCGGCTCGCGCCCGTACTTCTGGACCTCGACGACCTTCTCGGGGGTCATGTCGAGCTCCTTGGCGAGCTCCTCCGGGGTCGGCTCGCGGCCCAGGTCCTGCAGCATCTGCCGCTGCACCCTGGCCAGCTTGTTGATCACCTCGACCATGTGCACCGGGATGCGGATGGTGCGGGCCTGGTCGGCCATCGCCCGGGTGATCGCCTGGCGGATCCACCAGGTCGCGTACGTCGAGAACTTGTAGCCCTTGGTGTAGTCGAACTTCTCGACGGCCCGGATCAGGCCGAGGTTGCCTTCCTGGATCAGGTCGAGGAACAGCATGCCTCGGCCGGTGTAGCGCTTGGCGAGGGAGACCACGAGCCGCAGGTTGGCCTCGAGCAGGTGGTTCTTGGCGCGGCGGCCGTCCTCGGAGATCCACTCGAGCTCCTCGAGCGTCTTCGCGGCGATCTTCCCGCCCTTGGCCAGCTTCTCCTCGGAGAACAGGCCGGCCTCGATGCGCTTGGCGAGCTCGACCTCCATCTCCGCGTTGAGCAGCGGCACCTTGCCGATCTGCTTGAGGTAGTCCTTGACCGGGTCCGCGGTCGCGCCCGCGACCATGACCTGCTGGACCGGCTCGTCGGACTCGTCGGCCTGGGAGACGACGAAGCCCTTCGACTCGTCCTCCTCCTCCTTGAGCGTCGGGTCCACGGCGAGGTCCTTCTCGAACTGCTCGTCGGGCAGGTCGGGAAGCACCTTCTTGCCGTCCGGGCCGACGACTCCCGTTGCCATGACGGCGGCGGTCTCGACCGCGGCCGGCCCGGCGGGCGCGGCGGCCTGCGTCGTCGACGCCGCGGCGGGCTTGGTGGCCGCCCGCTTCGCCGGGGCCTTCTTGGCGCTCGCCTTCACGGTGGCCCGCGCGCTCGACGCGGCGGCGACGACCTTCCTCGGGGAGCTGGCGTCCTCGGCTGAGACCACGACGGAAATCCCTTCCTCGCTCAGCATCCTGAGCACGGCCTTGAGGTGCTGGGGAGTCGTCGCCGCGCTCGCGGTGGCGACGCGCAGCTCGTCGGCGCTGACCCGACCGGTGGGCCGGCCCGCCTCGACGAGCGCAACGACGTCGGGGTGGGCACGGACATCGGTGGACAGCTTGCGGGACGTGCTCGACGACACGAACTACCTCTCGTACAGCGGGTATGGGCGCGGCAAGGCCCGTTCACGTCAAGAGCCGCATGCCCCATTGTGGCACGGGCGCGACCGATTCCAAGACGGGCCCGGACGGCCCCGGACGGGTCAGTCCTCCTCGGCCTTGACCGCGAGGACCGGGCAGGGCGCGTCGAGCAGCACCCGTTGGGCGTTGCTGCCGAGGATCAGCTTCCCGACCGGGGAGCGGCGGCGCAGCCCGATCACGATGAACTCCGCGCTGACCTCCTCGGCGACGTTGATCAGGTCGTCGGCGGGGTCCATGCCGCGGACCAGCTGACGGATCTCGTGCGCGACCCCGGCCTCGTCCAGCTGCGCCCGGATCCGACCCAGCTCCTCCTCGCTGTGCACCGCGTCGTCACGGTCGAACTCCCGACCACCACGGTGCGAGTTCACGACCACCAGGCGGGCGTCGCGCAGGCGGGCCTCCTCCGCGGCGCGGCGAAGGGCGGCGTGTCCTTCGGGCTTGGGCACGTAGCCGACGACGATGGTCCCCATTGACCGTCCTCCTGAGGTGTCGAGAAGCTGATCGGCCGCAGGCGCGGTCGCCAGCAGACGCTATCGCAGCCGGGCCTGTGGACGACGAGTGTCGAACCGCGGGGCGGTCCGGCATGCTGTGCCGGTGCCGGCCCACTCCCCCGCAGACCGTCTCGGCGGCGAGGTCCGCGCGGGACTGCGGCTCGAGGTCGGGAGGCTGCGGCAGCGTGAGAGCCGGCGGGTGTTCGACGCCTCCGTCCACGTGGGGGTCCCGGGTGTGGCGGGCACCGGCTTCGTCGTGCGCGCGCAGGACGGGCCCGCGCTGGACGCGGCGCTGCGCATCGACGTGGTGTCCACGCTGCTCGACGACAGCCGGCCCGACTGGACGACGCTGTGGCTGGTGCGCGCCGGGTCACCGGAGCCCTACGACTGCGACCTGGCGTGGTGGGCAGCGGCGGGCACCGCCTTCGGCATGCACGGGCGCCGTCTCGACGGCGGCTTCGTGGTCACCCGCTCGGGCTGGCGGGACGTCCGCACCGGCGAGACGCGGGAATGGGTGCGGCTGCGGCTGTGACGCTCGGCCCTAGTCCCAGGTGTGCACCGGCTCGTTGGTGTGCATGTGGTCGCGGTACTCGTTGAGCGTGCTGCGCAGCGCCGCCAGCCGGTCGCCGCGCTGCCCGGCGAAGCGCTCGTGGAAGCGGTCCACGAACCACGACGCGCCGTTGCGGCCGAGGACGCAGCGCTGCTCGATGATCCCGAGCAGGCGGTCGCTCTCGTCGGGACGCACCCCCCAGGCGTCCAGGCCGGCCCGCGCCATCGGCAGCAGCCGGCGGACGACGAGCTCCGTGGCGGGCACCTGCCCGAGTCCCGGCCAGTAGAGCTGAGCGTCGATGCCGTGCCGGGCGCCGACGTGGAAGTTCTCCTCCGCCGCGCTGAACGACATCTGCGACCACAGCGGCCGCTCGTGCTCGGCCAGGGCCCGCACCAGGCCGAAGTAGAACGCGGCGTTGGCCAGCGTGTCGACGACGGTCGGGCCGGCAGGCAGGACGCGGTTCTCCACCCGCAGGTGCGGCATGCCGTCCACGACGTCGTACACGGGTCGGTTCCAGCGGTAGATCGTGCCGTTGTGCAGCCGCAGCTCCGACAGCAGCGGTGTGCGGCCGGACTCCAGGACCTCCAGCGGGTCCTCGTCGGCCAGCACGGGGAGCAGGGCCGGGAAGTAGCGGACGTTCTCCTCGAAGAGGTCGAAGATCGAGGTGATCCACCGCTCGCCGAACCACACCCGCGGGCGGACGCCCTGCGCGCGCAGCTCCTCGCTGCGGGTGTCGGTGGCCTGCTCGAACAGCGGCACCCGGGTCTCGCGCCACAGCTCCCGGCCGAGCAGGAACGGCGAGTTGGCGCCGAGGGCCAGCTGCACGCCCGCGACCGCCTGGGAGGCGTTCCAGTAGTCCGGGAACTGCTCGGGGCTGACCTGGATGTGCAGCTGGGTGGAGGTGCAGGCCGCCTCCGGCACGATCGAGTCGGTGGTGGTGCGCAGCCGCTCGGGACCGGCCACGTCGATGACGATGTCCTCGCCGCGGGCGGTGAGGATCTGGTCGCTGAGCAGCTGGTAGCGCGGGTTGGGCGTCAGCGAGGCCGGACTCATGTGGCCGGCCGACAGCGTCGGCAGGATCCCGATCATCACCATGTGCGCGCCGACGCGCGCCGCCTTGGACTCCGCGTCGTTCAGGCTGGCGCGCACGCCGTCCTCGAAGTCGCTGAAGCCCCGGTCCTTCAGCTGCTTGGGGGCGACGTTGATCTCGAGGTTGAACTGGCCGAGCTCGGTCTGGAAGTCGGGGTCGGCGATCTCGGCGAGGGCCTCGGCGTTCTTCAGTGCCGGGTCCCCGACCCCGTCGACCAGGTTGAGCTCGATCTCCAGGCCCGTCATCGGCGCCTCGCTGTCGAAGCGCGCCTCGCGCAGCATCCGCGTGAACACGTCGAGGCAGCGGCGGACCTTCTCGCGGTAGCGCGTCCGGTCCTCGCGGGTGAACTCCTGGTGTGGCACCTCTTCGCCCATGCCCGGCAGCCTAGAGGCACGCGCGCTCGGGGACGAGACGCCGTTTCAGCCGGCGAAGGGCGGCAGGAGGTGGCGCGGCATCGGGGTCCAGGCCGACGGCGGCACCGCCCCGTCCAGGGCCTGGGCGACCAGCGTGGCGAGACCGTAGCCGGGATCGGCCTGGAGGGACCGGTCCACCGCGCACCAGGCCAGCGCCCCGTCGCCGGCGAGCCAGGCCGCGAAGGCCAGCAACGCTGAGGGCGCGGCCCGCAGCTCCCCCGGCACCCGGCGTACGACGTCGCGCCACAGGTCCACGTGCCGGGCGGCGTCCTTGCGCGAGATCTCCGCCCAGGCCACGTCGCGCAACGGCAGCGAGACCGTCGTCAGGGCCGCCAGGCGTGCCACGTCGTGGCTGTCCAGGCGGACCCCCGCGTCCACGAACCGGCCGACCCGGCGGCGCACCCACACCGCCTCGAGGTCGAGCCGGCGGGCCGCGGCGGGCCCGGACGGGCTCGCGGCGAGCCGGTCGACGGCCTCCCCGGCCAACGTGCCGACCCGGTCGACCTCGTCGGGGTCGTCCCCGACGAGCGTGTCGGCCAGCGCCTGCCGGCTGGGCAGCACCACCTCCCCCTCCACCACGGCCTGGGCCAGCAGGGGGTGCGAGCGCGCGTCGTAGCCGTGCCCGTCGTCGTCGTAGCCCGCGCAGGGGTCCTCCAGGTCCCACCACCGCTGCCCGTCGGCACGGATCCGGCACACGACCTCCACGTCGCGGGCGGTGAGCCGGTCGCCCAGCTCGTCCCCGAGCATCTCGGCCAGGCCGGCGTCCTCGGTGTACACCACGATCGCCGCCCGGGTCACGCCGTTGCGCGCGGCCACCCTGGCCAGGTGGCCGCTGAGCTCCTCGGCCGCGACCGGGTCGGCGGGCAGGTCCACCCGTGCGTGGAACGGGGTACGGGCGTCGCCCACCGTCAGCAGCACCACCGACTGCTCCGGGTGGAAGCCCAGCAGCCGGGGCACCAGCGCCAGGAGGTCCGCGGGCCCTCGGGCACGCAGCGCTGCCGGGGGCCGGTCGCGGAGGTCGTCGAGGTCACGGGCGTCGGGGAGGTCGTCGAGGGAGTCGTGGTCGCTCATGGCCCGACCCTCCCCGCGGCGCCGGCATCACGGGCGGTGGCCGTCGCCACGGGGGACGGCGACCCGGGCGCGGCCGTTGTGGAGGAAGCCTGGTCGACAATGGCCGGGTGCGTTCCGCGGCGACGATCCTCCACGTCGACCTCGACGCGTTCTTCGCCGCTGTCGAGCAACGGGACAAGCCCTCGCTGCGGGGCCGCCCTGTCGTCGTCGGGGGCGTCGGCGGCCGGGGCGTCGTGGCCACCGCGTCGTACGAGGCGCGCGCCTTCGGGGTGCACTCGGCGATGTCGACGCGGGAGGCGCGGGCACGCTGCCCGCACGCGGCGTACCTGTCGGGCAGGTTCGAGGCCTACCGGGAGAGCAGCCGCGCCGTGATGGCGGTGCTGCGCCGGATCTCGCCGCTGGTGGAGCCGCTGTCGCTGGACGAGGCGTTCGTCGACCTCGCCGCCGGCGACGTGCCGGACCTCACGCTGGACGGCGTCACCACCGTGGCCCGGCGGCTCAAGACGGAGCTGCGAGAGGCGACCGGGGGGCTGTGCGGATCGGTCGGGGTGGGGACCTCCAAGCTCGTCGCCAAGATCGCCAGCGACCTCGAGAAGCCCGACGGCCTGGTCGTGGTGCCGCCCGGCACCGAGCGGGACCTCCTGCGCCCGATGCGCGTGGGGGTCATCCCCGGGGTCGGCCCGGCCACGGCCGAGCGGCTGCGCCGGGTGGGCGTGCACACGGTCGCCGACCTGGAGCGCGTCTCCGCCGAGGAGCTGGTCCGCCTGGTCGGGCAGGCGCACGGTGCCTCGCTGTACCGCCTGGCCCGGGCCGACGACGACCGTCCCGTCGTGGCCGAGCGCGAGGCGAAGTCGGTCAGCGTGGAGGGCACCTACGACACGGACCTGGTGGACCGACGCCTGCTCGAGGGGCTGGTGGACCGCCAGGCCGCGCAGGTCACGGAGCGGCTGCGCCGGGCGCGGCTGTCGGGCCGCACCGTCACGGTGAAGGTCCGGCTGCACGACTTCACCACGCACACCCGGGCCAGCACCCTGCCGGCCCCCACCGACAGCACCCGCGTGGTCACCCGGCTCGCGCGCGCCCTGCTCGCGGAGGTGGACACGTCCGCGGGCGTGCGCCTGCTCGGGGTCGGCGTCTCGGGGCTCGCGGACTGGATCCAGGAGGACCTCTTCGAGCTCGCCGAGAACGTGGACGGCCTCCAGGACGCCTCCGACTCCAGGGACTCCAGGGACTCCGAGGACTCCGGGGACGCCAACGTCTCCGAGAACGACCACGGCGCCGGCGGTGAGGAGGGCTCGGCACCGCAGGACGCGGCGGCGGCCCTCTCGGCCCTGGTCCGGCCCCGTCGCTGGGCACCCGGCTCCGACGTCGTCCACGCGGCGCACGGGCCCGGCTGGGTCTGGGGCTCCGGCGTTGGCCGGGTCACCGTGCGGTTCGAGACCGCCGAGACCGGTCCCGGCCCGGTCCGCACCTTCCGCGACGACGACCCGGAGCTGTCGCCGCTGCCGCGGCACCCGCTGCCGGACCAGGCCGTCCCCGACGCCCCGTAGGCTCCGCGGCATGGTTGACGACGTCGCTCCGGCTCCCCCTGTCGCGAAGCAGCTGCCCTTCGAGCGCACGCACCACGGCGACACCGTGGTCGACGACTACGAGTGGCTGCGCTCGAAGGACTCGCCGGAGACACTGGCCTACCTCGAGGCCGAGAACGACTACACCGCCGCCCGCACCGAGCACCTCGCCGGTCTGCGCGAGCGGATCTTCGCCGAGATCCGGTCCCGGACGCAGGAGACCGACCTGTCGGTGCCGTCCCGGGTCGGCGGCTGGTGGTACTACGGCCGCTCCCACGAGGACAAGCAGTACGGCGCGACGTGCCGCTGCCCCGTCGCCGACGCCGCGGACTGGAGCCCTCCGGCGCTCGACCCGCAGGTCCCGGTCCCGGGCGAGCAGGTGCTGCTCGACGCCGACGAGCTCGCCCAGGGCCATGAGTTCTTCTCGCTGGGCGGCGTCTCGGTGAGTCCCGACGGCAGGCGTCTGGCGTTCAGCACCGACGTCGTCGGCGACGAGCGCTACCTGCTGCGGGTCAAGGACCTCGTGACCGGGGAGCTGCTGCCCGACGAGATCCCGAACGTGATGGGCGGGGCCACCTGGGACCGGCGCGGCACCACGCTGTTCTACACGACGCCGGACGCCGCGTGGCGCCCCGACAAGCTCTGGCGCCACGTCGTCGGGACCCCGGTCGAGGACGACGTCGTCGTGCACCACGAGGCCGACGAGCGGTTCTGGACGGCGGTCGGCCGGACCCGCAGCGACCGGTACCTGTTCCGGGCGTCGGGATCGCGTACCACCTCGGAGTACGCCCTGCTCGACGCCGACGACCCCACCGGGCAGTTCCGCGTCGTGGCGCCCCGGCGCGAGGGCGTGGAGTACTCCGTCGAGCACGCGGTGATCGGGGGCCGTGACCGGCTGCTCGTCCTGCACAACGACGACGCGGAGAACTACGCGCTCGCGTCGGCACCCGTCGAGGCGACGTCGGCGGAGGAGTGGGAGCCGTTCCTCCCCCACGACCCCGCCGTGCGGCTCGAGGACGTCGACGCGTTCGCCGGCCACCTGGTGGTCAGCCAGCGCAGCGACGGCCTCACCCAGCTGCGCGTCATCACGCTCGGCCCGGCCGGGGCCGAGGAGGACTTCCTCGTCGACTTCGACGAGGAGGTCCGCACGGTGTGGGCCGGCAGCAACCCGGAGTTCTCCCAACCCACCGTGCGCCTGGGCCACGTCACGCTGGCCGACCCTTCGGCGGTCTACGACTACGACGTCGCCAGCCGGACGCTGCGCCTGCTCAAGCAGACCCCGGTCCTGCCCGACCCCGACGGCCGGCCCTTCGACCGGTCGCGCTACGCCCAGCACCGCGAGTGGGCGGTCGCCGAGGACGGCACCCGCGTGCCGATCTCGGTCGTCGTGCCCGCGGACGCGCCCCGGGACGGCTCGATGCCGATGGTGCTCTACGGCTACGGCTCCTACGAGATGTCGATGGACCCGACCTTCTCGGTCTCCCGGCTCTCGCTCCTCGACCGGGGCGTCGGGTTCGCCATCGCCCACGTGCGCGGCGGCGGCGAGATGGGCCGGCACTGGTACAACCAGGGGAAGCTGCTGGCCAAGCGCAACACCTTCACCGACTTCGTCGCCTGCGCCCGGCACCTGGCCTCGACCGGATGGACCGCCCCCGACCGCCTCGCGGCCGAGGGTGGCAGCGCCGGTGGGCTGCTCATGGGCGCGGTCGCCAACATCGCCCCCGACGCGTTCACGGCGATCCTCGCATCGGTGCCGTTCGTCGACGCCCTGACCTCGATCCTCGACCCGTCCCTGCCCCTCACCGTCATCGAGTGGGACGAGTGGGGGAACCCGCTGGAGGACCCCGAGGTGTACGCCTACATGAAGGGCTACTCCCCGTACGAGAACGTCACCGCCCGGCGCTACCCGGCGATCCTCGCCGAGACCTCGCTCAACGACACCCGGGTGCTGTACGTCGAGCCCGCCAAGTGGGTGGCGCGGCTGCGGGCCACGGTCCCGGACAGCCGCGACATCCTGCTGCGGACGACCATGTCGGCGGGCCACGGCGGGGTGAGCGGGCGGCACAACGCCTGGCGCGACCGGGCCTTCGACCTCGCGTGGCTGCTGGACCGGCTCGGGCGCTCCTGAGAAGTCGCTGAGATCTGCGGCGACGGGCAACCATCGGCGCCCGTCGTACGTCGGACCAGATGCACGCCGCCACTGCGCGAACGGGTCCACCGGACCGGGAATCTCGAACATGCGTTCGCCGTTGTGGTGAATACAAGGTCTCACCGTGGGGTAAGTCCTTGTCCTTATAGGAAGGGAGCGCACCCGCTCATGGCTTCTCGCACCGCCACCCGGGAGATCGAGGGACGCGACAGCGTCGGCATGTACCTCGACGAGATCGCCCGCACCCCGCTGCTCGACGCTATCACCGAGGTCGAGCTGAGCAAGACCATCGAGGCCGGCCTGCTCGCAGAGCACCTGCTGGCCGAGGGCCGCGTCGGCCGCCGCAAGGGCGGCGCACCGAAGTCCGCCAGCCAGGAGGAGCTCGAGTGGCTCGCCGAGGAGGGCCAGAAGGCGATCCAGCGGTTCATCGAGGCGAACCTGCGCCTGGTGGTGTCGATCGCCCGCAAGTACGGCCGCAGCCAGATGCCCATGCTGGACCTCGTCCAGGAGGGCAACACCGGCCTGATCCGCGCCGTCGAGAAGTTCGACTACGCGAAGGGCTACAAGTTCTCCACCTACGCGACCTGGTGGGTGCGCCAGGCCATCACGCGCGGCATCGCCCAGCAGGCCCGCGTCGTCCGGTTGCCGGTCCACGTCGTCGAGGAGCTCAACCAGGTCGGCGCCGCTCGCCGGACGCTGGAGCGCCAGCTCGGCCGCGACCCCGAGCCGGAGGAGATCGCCACCGAGCTCGACATGGACGTCGACCGGGTCGTCGACCTGCTGTCGTGGGGGCGCGAGCACGTGAGCCTCGACACCCCGGTCGACGACGACGGCGACACCTCGTTGGGCGACCTGATCGCGCAGGAGACCGCTCCGGGGCCGGACAGCACGTTCCTCGACGTGGAGTCCCGGGACCGGCTCGGCCACCTGGTCGAGCGACTCGACGACCGCGCCGCCGACATCATCCGGTCCCGCTACGGGCTGCTCGACGGCCGGCAGCACAAGCTGGCCGACATCGGCGCCAAGCACGGCATCTCCGCCGAGCGGGTCCGCCAGCTCGAGCGCGAGGCGCTCGCGAAGCTGCGCGACCTGGCCGACCCGGACCTGGCCGCCTAGAGGCGCTCGCCCGGCCCCCTGCCGGGGCCGGGTGAGACCAGCTCGGCGAGGACCTCCGCGACCCGCTCGCGGAGGTCCTCGCGCGTTCCGGTGTTGTCGACGACGTGGGTCGCGGCGGCGAGCCGCTCGGCCCGGTCCGCCTGGGCCGCGACCCGCGCCCGGGCCTCCTCGGGGCTCCAGCCGCGCTCGCGCACCATGCGCTCCACCTGCGTCCGCACCGGTACGTCGACGACCACCACCGCGTCGAAGGCCTCGGCCTGCCCGGACTCGACCAGCAGCGGGATGTCGTGCACCACGACCGTGCCCGCGGGCACCTCTGCCTCCCGCTCGGCGGCACGGGCCCGGATCAGCGGGTGCAGGATCGCCTCGAGCCGGCGCCGTGCCGCCTCGTCGGCGAACACGATGCCGCCGAGCGCGGCGCGGTCCAGCCGGCCGTCGGCCCCGCGCACCCGCTCCCCGAACGCCTCGACGACGGCTGCCAGCCCGGGCGTCCCCGGCTCGACGACCTCCCGGGCCAGCTCGTCGGAGTCGACCACGACCGCTCCCAGGTCACGCAGCACGGCCGCGACCGTGCTCTTGCCCGAGGCCACGCCGCCGGTGAGCCCGACCCGCATCAGCCGGCGCGCTCGGCCGGGACCATCCCGGCGGAGCAGAACGTCCGGCGGTACTGCTGCGGGCTGACCGAGCGCGCCCTCGTGAAGTGGTGCCGCAGCATCGCCGCGGTCCCGAAGCCGACCTCCGCCGCGATCCAGTCCACGGAGCGGTCGGTGGACTCCAGGAGCTCCTCGGCCCGCAGCACCCTCCGGCCGGTGATCCAGGCGTGCGGGGTCGTGCCGGTCTCCGCCCGGAACCGCCGGGCGAAGGTGCGCGGCGACATGGTCGCGCGGCGAGCCAGCGACTCCACCGTGTGCTCCTCCCCCCGGTGCTCGACGATCCAGGACAGCACCGGCCCCAGCGTCTCGGCGTCGCAGTCGGGGACCGGCGTCCGGACGAACTGGGCCTGGCCGCCGTCGCGGTGCGGCGGCACCACCATCCGGCGCGCGGTGGTGGCGGCGACCCGGGCGCCGAACACCCGGCGCAGCAGGTGCAGCGAGGCGTCCAGCCCGGCGGCGGACCCCGCGCCGGTCAGCACGTCGCCGGCGTCGACGTAGAGGACGTCGGGGTCGACCCGCGCGAGCGGGAAGCGCTCGGCGAGCTCGGCGGCGTGCCGCCAGTGCGTGGTGCAGGCACGCCCGTCGAGCAGACCCGCCTCACCGAGCAGGAACGCCCCGGTGCAGTGGGCGAAGACCGTCGCGCCCCGCTCGGCCGCGCGGCGGACCGCCTCGACCGCGCGCGGGTCCTGGACCAGGAAGTCCCGCTTCGGCACGACGCAGACGAGGTCTGCGTCCTCGAGCGCCTCGAGACCGTGCTCGACGACGAGGTCGTAGCCCGAGGCGCCGCGGACTCGGCCGGGCTCCGGGGCGCAGACGGTGAACTCGAAGGTCGGACAGTCGTCCTCGGGATGCGCGGGCTCCGCCCACACCTCGCAGATCGAGCCGAGGCCGAAGGGCTCCACCCCGTCCTGCACGACCGCCACCACCGAGCGCATGCGGCCACCCTCGCACAGGGTTGGCAGGAATTCAACGGTTGGTGGCGTATCTGCCACTGGTGGCAGGATCACGATGCGGGCAGGATTACTGCCATCGACATCGCCCCAGCCGACCACCGGAGGTCACCATGACAGTCCTCGTCCTCACCGCCGTCTTCGTCGCCGCAGCCCTGGTGCTGGGCCTGGCCGTGACCGCGCTGGTCTCGGTCGTCCGCAACGACGGCTACTACCCCCGGCGCACCCCGGCGGCCCCGGTGGCGGAGCCGCCGCGCAGCCACCCCGCGGACGGCTTCGAGCCCCGCCCCCGCGCGGCCTGAGGCACCGGCACGACGCGAGACGACGAAGGGCCGGTCACCGTGGAGACGGTGACCGGCCCTTCCGCCGCGATGCAGCGGCTCCGCGCTACTGCTGACCGCCGGTCAGCTTCTCGCGCAGCGCCTGCAGCGCCTCGTCCGAGGCGAGCGAGCCGCCGTCGGAGGAGTCGCCAGCCTCGGGCTGCTGCGAGGAGTACGACGTCGCCTCGCCGGCCTCGACCTCGGCCTTCTGCGCCTCGGCCTGCTGCTTGACGTGCGCCTCCCAGCGCGCGTGCGCCTTGGCGTACTGCTCCTCCCAGACGGCGCGCTGCTCCTCGAAGCCCTCGAGCCACTCACCCGTCTCGGGGTCGAAGCCCTCCGGGTAGATGTAGTTGCCCTGCTCGTCGTACGACGCGGTCATGCCGTACAGCGTCGGGTCGAAGTCCTCGCCCTCGGCCGCGGTCACGGTGTCGTTGGCCTGCTTCAGGGACAGCGAGATCCGGCGACGCTCGAGGTCGATGTCGATGATCTTGACCATGACGCCGTCGTTGACCTGGACGACCTGCTCGGGGATCTCCACGTGCCGCTCGGCGAGCTCGGAGATGTGCACCAGACCCTCGATGCCCTCGGCCACGCGGACGAACGCACCGAACGGGACCAGCTTGGTGACCCGACCCGGCACGACCTGACCGATCGCGTGGGTGCGGGCGAATGCCTGCCAGGGGTCTTCCTGCGTCGCCTTGAGCGACAGCGAGACGCGCTCGCGGTCCATGTCGACGTCGAGCACCTCGACGGTGACCTCCTGGCCGACCTCGACAACCTCACTCGGGTGGTCGATGTGCTTCCAGGACAGCTCGGAGACGTGCACGAGACCGTCGACACCGCCGAGGTCGACGAACGCACCGAAGTTGACGATCGAGGAGACGACGCCCTTGCGAACCTGACCCTTCTGGAGCTGGGTGAGGAAGTTCTGCCGGACCTCGCTCTGCGTCTGCTCGAGCCACGCGCGGC
>JAICLD010000105.1 GCA_025927595.1 Nocardioidaceae bacterium
GGTCGGCGGCCCGGTCGGCGGCCCGGTCCGCGGGAGCGTGCCGGTCGAGCAGGGAGGCGAACAGGCTGTGCGCCTCGGCGCCGGCGCTGTCGTAACGGCTGCCGGTGCCGGGGGCAGCGGCCGGCTGCGGGGACAGGGGGGTGACGCTCATCAGGCGGCGACCTTCTTCTGGTAGTCGAGGACCGCGGGCACGTAGTGCCGGGTCTCGGCGTAGGGCGGGATGCCGTGGTAGCGGTGCACCGCGCCCGGTCCGGCGTTGTAGGCGGCGAGCGCGTAGTCGACGCGGCCGAACTCGCCGATGAGGGACTTCAGCATCCGGGCGGCACCGTCGACGGCCTGCGCCGGGTTCATCGGGTCGACCCCGAGGCCGCGCGCGGTGGCCGGCATCAGCTGCATGAGGCCGCGCGCCCCCGCCGGGCTGACCGCGGAGGCGTTGAAGCCGGACTCCTGGTGGGCGACCGCGGCCAGCAGGCTGGCCGGGACGCCGTACCTGGAGGACGCGCCCGCGAAGAGGGAGGCGTACGGCGTCCCCGAGCCGACCCCGGCGGTGCCGGCCGCCGACGCAGCGGACGCCGACGAGGGGGCGGAGGTCTCCGGGAGCACCCGGCGGATGTGGGTGGGCGTCTCGTAGACGTCGCTGACCCGGACGTCCTTGCCGGGGCGAGGCGCCTCGATCATCTGGTGGTCGCCGATGTAGATCGCGACGTGGTGCACCGGGCTGCCGAACGCCAGGATGTCGCCGGGCTTGGCCTGGTCGAGGCTCGGGACGGCGGTGCCGACCTTGGCCTGCTCGTAGGAGACCCGCGGCAGGTCGATGCCCATCTTGCGGTAGACGAGCTGCACCAGCCCCGAGCAGTCGAGGCCCTTCTGCGGGTCGGTGCCGCCCCAGACGTAGGGCACGCCGAGGTACCTGCGGGCCTCGGCGACCACGGCGGCGCCCGCCGACGCGGTCGACCCCGATGCGGTGCTGCCGGTGGCGGCGGCGCCGTCCACGGTCGAGGTGCCGTCCGCGGCCGCGAGGGCGCTGGCGAACTCGGCGCCGTCGGTGCCCGGGGCGGAGCTGAGGGCGGCGATCTGGCTCTGGATCTGCTGGATCCGGCTGGCCACGTCGAGGACGCTCACGGCGCGGTCTCCCTGCTGGTCGGGCTGGTCGGGCCGGTCGGGCCGGTCGGGCCGGTCGGGCCGGTCTCCGCGGCGCGCAGCGCCCGGCCGCGCAACCACCCCTGGGCGGCGATGTCGTCGAGCTGGGCCTGCTCGCGGCGCGCGCGCTCCTCGGCGCGAGCGGCGGCCCGCCGCTCGAGCAGCAGGTCGGCGACCCGGACCTGCTGGCGGTCGCGCTGCCAGCGCCGCTGCGCCTCGGCGGCGACGGTCCTGCTGTCGCCGGCCCGGACGGTGGCCTGCGCCTGGAGGGCGACGAGGCCGGCGAGCCGGTCGACGTGCCCGCGGAAGTCGGCGACGGACCCGGCAGCGAACCGCTCCGCGGTCTCGACCCGGGCGGCGGCGCGCTCGGCCTCGGCCTCGCGGTCGCGCAGCGACGACAGGGCCACCGTGAGACCGAAGCGGCTGTCGTTCTCCCGGACCTCGCGGACCCGGCGCACCGCTCGAAGGCCGCGGTCCTCCTCCTTCGCGGTCATGCCGTCACCCCCGCTCCACCCGGTCCGGCCATCAGGGCGTGCAGCCGCAGCCAGGTCTCGGCGGCCGGCGTCGGCTCGTCGACGGACTGCTGGAGGAACGCGTTGACCTGCGGGAGCAGGGCAAGGGCGCGGTCGGCGTCCGGTGAGCTGCCCGGGGCGTAGGCGCCGATCTCGACGAGCTCACGGACGTCGCGGTGGGCGGCGAGCAGCCGACGCAGCATGGTGGCGTCGCCGCGCTGCTCGGGGGTGGTGATCGCGCCGACCACCCGGGACAGCGACTCGAGCACGTCGATGCTGGGGTAGTGGCCGCTGGTGGCCAGCCGCCGGGAGAGCACGATGTGGCCGTCCAGGATCGAGCGGGCCGTGTCGCCGATGGGGTCCTGCATGTCGTCGCCCTCGACGAGCACGGTGTACAGGCCGGTGATCGACCCCACCCTCCCCGGTCCGGCCCGCTCGAGCAGCTTCGGCAGCACGCCGAAGACGCTGGGCGGGTAGCCGCGCGTGGCGGGGGGCTCGCCGGCGGACAGCCCGATCTCGCGCTGGGCCATCGCCACCCGGGTCAGGCTGTCCATCATCAGGACGACGTCACGCCCGGTGTCGCGGAACCACTCCGCGATCCGGGTGGCCACGAAGGCGGCGCGCAGCCGCTCGACCGGTGGGGCGTCGGAGGTCGCGACCACGACGACCGAGCGGGCCAGCCCCTCGGGACCGAGGTCGTTCTCGAGGAACTCGCGGACCTCGCGGCCGCGCTCGCCCACCAGGGCGATCACCGAGACCTGGGCCTCGGTGCCACGGGCGATCATCGAGAGCAGCGTGGACTTGCCGACACCCGAGCCGGCGAAGATGCCCACCCGCTGCCCGCGACCGGCGGGAACCAGGGAGTCGAGGGCCCGCACGCCCAGCCCGACCTGGAGGTCGACCCGGCCGCGCTCGAGCGGGTTCGGCGTGGCGTTCTCCACCGAGACCATCGGCAGGTGCGCCAGCGAGGGGCCGCCGTCGATCGGCCGGCCGAGCCCGTCGAGGACCCGTCCGGTGAGCGCCTCCCCGACCGGGACCCGCAGCGGCCCACCGGTCTCGCTGACCCGGGCGCCGACCCGCAGGCCGTGCGTGGACCCCAGCGGCAGGCACACGATCCCCGAGGGCAGCGCGGCGACGGCCTCGACGGGCACCGGCCCGTCCTGGCCGTGCACCTCGAGCAGGTCGCCCACGGCGACGTCGACCCCGCGCACCTGCAGGTGCAGGCCGCGCAGCTCGGTCAGCCGGCCGTAGGACACCGGCCGGGCGGCCTCGAAGGCCCGCGCGGCCCGGGCCGGGTCCAGCAGCGAGGAGGCCGCGGCGGTCCGGCCCCGGGTGGTGGCGGTGGTGGCGGTCGGAGGGGTCATCGGCCCAGCACCTCGCGGACCCGGGTGAGCGCCCCGGAGAGGGTCGCGTCGACGACGCCGGTCTCGGTCTCGACCAGGGCGTCGCCGCGGGCGACGGAGGGGTCGGCGACGAGGGTGACCGGACGGTCCCCCACCGTGCCGCGGTCGAGCGTCGCGAGGTCGGCGGGGTGCAGCCGCGCCACGAGCGGTACGTCGACGGGCACGGCGACCAGGGCCCGGCGCAGGGCGTCGGCGCCCGGGTCGCCGGCGGTGGCCAGCTCGCGACCGAGCACCGCCTCGACGAGCTGCAGCGCGAGGTCGAGCGCGGCCTCGCCCAGCTCGTGCCCGAGCGCGTCGGTGACCTCGGCGCAGCGGCGGGCCGCGGTCTCCACCGCGGACAGGGCCGAGCGCTGGGCTGCCAGGAACGTCGTGGCGTGCTCGTCGAAGACCCGGACCTGGGCCTCGTGGGCCTCCGCGGTGCGGGCGGCCGACGCGCGCAGGCCCTCGGCCCAGCCGGCCGCGAAGCCCTGGGCGCGCGCGGCGTCCCGGGAGCGCTCGGCCAGCCCGACCAGGGTGCTCTCGGTCGCGGCGTCACCGAGCACGGACGCGGCGCCGAAGCGGGTCCACACCCCGTCACGCAGGTCCCGCCCGGTGGCCACGGTCGCCACCGCGTCGGCGGGCAGGTCGCGCAGCACGACCGACGGCGCCGGCGACTGCACCGGGGCCTCAGACGACGTACTCGTCATCGTTGCCCCTCCTCAGCACGATCTCGCCGGCGTCCTCGAGCCTGCGGATGACCTGGATGATCTTCTGCTGGGCCTCCTCGACCTGTCGCAGCAGCACCGGTCCGAGCAGCTCGATCTCCTCGAGCAGCGTCTCGCCGGCCCGCTCGGACATGTTGGAGGTGATCTTGACCCGCAGCTCGTCGGAGACGCCCTTCATCGCGGAGGCGAGGTCGGCGCCCTCGACCTGGCGCAGCACCTGCTGCAGGTCGCGGTTCTCGAGCATCGAGATGTCCTCGAACATGAACATCCGGCTCTTGACCTCCTCGGCCAGCTCGGGGTCGCGGGCCTGGAGGCCCTCGACGATGAGCCGCTCGGTGGCGCGGTCGGAGCGGTTGATGATCTGGATCAGCGGGTCGAGGCCGCCGACCTTCGAGACGTCCAGCGGCTGCAGGATCGAGCCCATCTTGCGCTCGAGGGCCCGCTCGAGCTCCTTGAGCGTCTCCGGGGAGGTGCGGTCCATGACCGCGAGGCGGTGCGCCACGTCGGCCTGGCGGTCGGGCTCGAGACCGGAGAGCACCAGCGTCGCCTTGTCGCTCGTCAGGTGCGCCAGCACGACCGCGATCACCTGCGGGTGCTCGCCGGAGATGAACGACAGCAGCTGGCGCGGGTCGGCGCGGTGCAGGAACTGGAACGGCAGCTGCATGGCCGAGGCGGCCAGCCGGCTCATCACCGACTCCGCGCGCTCGTAGCCGAGGGACTCCTCGAGCATGGCCCGGGCGAACTCGGGACCGCCGCGCAGCACGTTCGCCCGCGCCGACGCCATCTCCCTGAACTCGCCGAGCACGCTCTCGGTCTCGGCGGCGGCCAGCGACTCCAGCTGGAGGATCTCGGCGGAGATCGCCTCGACCTCGGCCTCCGGCAGGTGCGCGAGCACCTTGGAGGCACCCTCCTGGCCCATCTGCACGAGCAGCACGGCCGCCTTGCGGACCCCGGGCCCGTTCGTCGTCATCGTCATCAGCGGCCGGCCTCCACGAGCCAGCCGCGGAGCAGCTGGGCGACGTCCTCGGGCTGCCGCTCGACCATCGCGGCGATCTCCTCGCGGGCGGCGTCGCGGAGCTGGGCGGGGTCGCCCGCCTCGAGCTCGGCGGCCGGCGGGTTCGGCGGCAGGGCGGTGACCGGCTCGTTCTTCTTGCGCAGCTGCTCGACGACGTACGTCGTCGCCTGCTCGCGTGCCTTGCGGCGCTTGCGGCCCCGCAGCCAGGCCAGCAGCAGCACCATCAGGACGACGAGGACGGTGCCACCGGTCTTGGCGTAGGACATCGTCTGCGCCTTCGCCGCGGCTGCCTGCTCGGCGGCCAGCGCGGCGGCGGCCGCCTTCTGCTGGGTGCGGTCGAACGGCATCGTCTCGACGGTGACGAAGCGGGGCGGGACGCCGAGGGAGGAGGCCACCAGCGACTGGATCTGCGTGGGGGTCGATCCCTTCAGGGACTGGGTGTCCACGACGATGCCGACGTTGAGGCTCTTGCGCGCGCCGGGGGCGGCCTCGCGCTGCTCCACCTGGGTGTCGATGGCGTTGTCGCGGGTGGCCTCCTTCTTGGCGTAGCCGGACCCGGCGGCCGGCGTGGTGCCGGTCGCGGTGGGGTCGAGCTGGCCGTCGGGGCCGACGACGCCGCCGGTGACGCCGGTCGTGCCGTTGCCGGAGTACTTCTCGCTGGAGCTGGCCTCGCTGAGCGGGCGCACCTTGCTGTTGTCGAAGTAGCGCGTGGTCTTGGTCAGCGTCTTGTCGAAGTTGAGGTCGGCGCTCACCTTCACCGCTGAGTTCCCCGGGCCGACGATCTGGTCGAGCATCGAGGTGACGCTGGAGTCGACCCGGTCCTCGTAGGCGTTGACCTGCTCGGTACGGGTGCTCGCGAAGGACTCGGCGGTGTCACCGGCGGTGTTCAGCACGTGCCCGGCGGAGTCGGTCACGGTGACGTTGTTGGGGTCGAGCCCGGTGACGCTGGAGGACACCAGGTGCACGATCGCCTGCACCTGCTCGCTGCTCAGCGTCGCGCCCGGCTGGGTCTGCACCAGCACGGACGCGGTGGTCGGCTGCTTGTCGGTGGAGAACAGCTGCTGCTCGGGGATCGCCACGTGCACGACCGAGGCGTTCACCGGGTCGAGCGCGTCGATCGTCTTCTCCAGCTCACCCTCGGTGGCGCGCTTGAAGGTGGTCTGCTCCTGGAACTGCGAGGTCGACAGGCTCTGCTTGTCGAGCAGCCCGTAGCCCTCGGCGCTCTGCGAGGGCAGCCCCTCGCCGCTGAGCTTGATCCGCGCGTCGTACACGGCGTTCTGCGGGACCATGACGGTCGTCCCGCTGTCGGCGAGCTCGTACGGCGTGCCCGAGGCGTTGAGCTTGTCCACCACGGCGGACGCGTCGGCCGGGGCCATGTTGGTGAACAGCGGTGCGTACGACGGGGCGGAGGCCCACCGGAACACCATGACGGCGCCGAGGACCAGGGCCAGGCTGCCGATGACCGCGATGGTCTTCTGCGCGGCGGTGAAGGAGGCGAAGGCGCGCTGCAGACCCTGCAGCCGGCCGGTGATCTGGTCGCGCATCAGACCGACATCCTCATGATCTCCTGGAAGGACTCGAGCGCCTTGTTGCGCACGGCGGTGGTGAGCTGGGTGGCGACGGACGCCTCGGTCGCGGCGATCGTGTAGTCATGGATGGCGTTGAGGTTGCCGGTGGCGGCCTGCACCGCCAGCGAGTCGGCGTGGCTGTGCAGCCCCTGGAGGCTCTCCATGCCCTGCGAGAGCAGGGAGGTGAAGTCGGCGCCCTGCGTCCCGCCCGTGGCGCCGGCAGCACCGGCCGACCGGGCGGCGGAGAGCGGGTCGGACCCGTCCAGGGCGGCCGCGGGGGTGGCCGACGAGGTCGGCAGGGTCTGCGGGACGTACGGCGTGAAGCCGACGGCACCGACGGCGGGGATGCTCATGACTGCTTGCCGATCGAGAGGGCGGAGGAGTAGACGTCCTGCGCGTTGCGGAGGACCTCGGACTGGGCCTGGAAGCCGCGCTGGGCCATGATCAGCTGGCTCATCTGGCTGCCGAGGTCGATGTCGGGCATCCGGACGTTGCCGTCGGCGTCGGCCAGCGGGCTGTCGGGCTGGTAGACGACCCGGCCGGTCGCGTCCCCGAGCGCGATCCCGACGGTGTGCACGCCCTCGCCGCCCTGCGGGCCCGAGACGCTCTGCGCGATGGCGAACTGGGCCTGGAACGCCTTCTGGCTCATCGGCCGGGCGGTGTTCACGTTCGAGATGTTGTAGGACAGCGTGTCGAGCCACGTCTGGTGCATCGCCATGCCGCTGCCGGCGATGTGCATCATGTCGAAGGCACCCATCAGGCACCGCCGATCGCGGTGCTGATCAGGCCGTAGCGGTCGCCGACGGCGCGGGTGAGGAGCTGGTAGGAGAACGTCGCCTGCATCGCGGTGAGCGTCTCGTTGGCGAGGTCGACGTTGTTGCCGTTGGCGCCTCGCTGCGAGGTGGAGTACGTCACGGACGGGGAGACGTCACCGGGTGCGAGCTGCCCGTCGGAGAGGGCGCTGCTCAGCGAGTCCTCGAAGCCGACCTGGCGGGCGGTGAAGCCGGGGGTGTCGGCGTTGGCGATGTTGTCCGCCGTCACGCGCTGGCGGTAGCTCAGCCCGTCGAGCGCGCTGTGCAGCGCGGCTCCGACCGGGTCGGAGGCAGGGATCAGCATGGACGCAGGCTCCGGGGTGTCGGTGCGAGGTCGCCAATCCGTCGGCGGGTGAGGAGCGATCCATGCTCTGGTGGGAGTGTCGGCAGCCGGCGGCCGGAACTGAGCCGAAACCAGCGATTCGCCCCCGGTTTTTCCCGGCCGGCCCGATGCGGGCCGGCACGGCGCCGTCAGGCGCGGACGTCGAGGTAGACCGCGCCGACGGACCGGCCGCTGCGCGGGCTGCCGCTGACCCGTCCCAGGAGGTCCAGGTGGCTGCGGCTCGAGGACATCGCGGCCATCGTCTGGCCGATCAGCTCCGCCTGGCGGGCGAGCAGGGCCTGCGCCCGGTCGAGCAGCTCGGGGGGCATCGGGGTGTTGAGGGTCGGGGGGGCCCAGCCCAGGACCGCGCTGCCGTCCGGACGGACGACGAGCTCGGCGGGAGGCGCGTCCTCGGGCGTCGAGCGCAGCAGCCGCTCGCTCTCCTCGAGGCTCAGCTCGAGCTCGTCGAGCGCCGCCGTCCAGGCGGCGTCCCACGCCAGCATCTGGTCGGCGGGCATCGGAGGCGTCAGCTCTCGGCGCCGGCCAGCGCGGCCTCGCGCCAGGCCTCGGCCAGCGGCAGCACCAGGTCCAGGCAGGAGCGCGTGGCGGCGACGTCGCGCTGCACGTTGGCGCGGACCAGCTCGCGGTGCAGCCAGCTGTAGATCGCGGACAGCTGGGCGCCGCCCTCCCACAGCTCGACCCGCAGCGAGCCCTGCAGCTCCAGGACGATCTCCTGCGCGTGCATCAGCAGCGGGCTGGCGTCGGTGTGCCGGCCCAGCTCCTGGCAGTCCGCGGCGCGCTGCAGGTCGACGACCAGGCGGTCGTAGAGCATCACGAGCAGCCGGGCGGGGCTGGCCGTCTCGACCATGCTGCCCATGTAGGCGGTGCGGGCGGTGATCATGCGGTGCTGCTCCTCAGTTCTTGCTGCTGGACGAGCCGGACAGGGACGCGATCTGGCCGCTGAGCCAGGACGCCTGGTCCTGGAGCTTGCCGAGGGAGACCTCGAGCGCGGCGTACTGCTTGTTCAGCGCCTCCTGGCGGGCCGACAACCGGACGTCCCAGTCGGCGATGCCGCTCTGCAGCGTCGTGATGGTGGACTGTCGCCCGGTGATGCTGGAGGTCAGCACGCCGTCGGTGGAGTTGCTGGCGCGGTCGGCCATGGTCACCAGGCGGGCCGCGAAGCCCGGGACGGCGGCCGTGGCGGCGGAGCCCAGCTTGGCGGCCACCGCGGACGGGTCGGCGGCGTACGCCGCGGCGAACCTCGTGGCGTCGAAGGTGACCTTGCCGTACCGGTCGGTCTGCACACCGAGACCCGACATCGAGGTGCCGTCGGCGGCCTTGGTGACGGTGTCGAGCACCGCGCTGCGCAGCGCGCGGACGGTCGCGTCGCCCGCCAGGGCACCGGACTTCTTCGTCGTGGCGTCGTAGGCGGTGAGGGAGTCGATCGAGGAGAGCAGGTCGTTCGCGGCGTCGACCAGGCCCTTGAGCGAGGTCTGGGCGGCGGAGGCGTCGCGGGTGACGCCGACGTCGACCGCGGTGTTCGCGGCGGTGTTGGCCGCGACGGTGACGTCGAGACCGGTGAGCAGGCCGGTGAAGGTGTTGGTCGAGGAGCTGACGGTGTCGGCGCCGACCTGGAGCTGCGCGTCCTTGCCGGCCGTCTGGGTCCACGTCGCGTCGAGGGCGGCGTCGTCGGAGGTCAAAGAGATGGTGCCGGCGCCCGTGGTGTCGGAGACGACGCGAAGCCGGTAGCTGCCGTCGTCGACCTTGAGCAGGCTGGCGGTGACCCCGGCCTTCGCCGCGTTGATCCCTGCCGCCAGGCCGGCCAGCGTGCCGTCACCGGGCTGCACCGTGGCGGTCTTCCCGTCGGGCGTGGTGAGCGTCATGGTCGTCGCGGTGGTCACCGCGTCGGTGGTGTTGGCGAGGGAGCCGAAGGTCAGCTGGGCGGGGGCCGCCGTGCCGAGGACCGTGAACGACAGGGTGCCGGGCGTCGCCTTGGTGCCGGCGGTGGCGGTCACCGCGGAGGACGAGCTGGTCGTCTTGAGCGTGGCCCACGCGTCGGTGGTGTCCAGGGCGGCGGCCTTCGTGGACAGGGCCGCGAACTTCGCGTTGAGGCTCTGCAGCGAGCCGAGCGTGCTCTGCTCGGTGGTGAGCCGGTTCTTCAGGAGCGTCTGTGGCTGCGCCTCGATCTGCATGAGCGAGCTGACGATGCCCGCGGTGTCGAGACCGCTGACCAGCCCACCGATGCTGCTGGTGCTCGCCATCTCGGGACCTCCTGGGTGTCTGCGGGTGTTGAACAGGCCCGCCACGGCAGCGCCGTGGCGGGCCTGGTCTGGGTCGGTGGGCCCGTGGTGTGCGCCCCGGCCCACCGCGGCCGAGCGATGCTGCGGCCTCCCCGCCGCAGCACCGCCTCAGCCGGTTGTCATCAGCCGAGCAGCTTGAGCACGCTCTGCGAGGCCTGGTTGGCCTGAGCGAGCATCGAGGTGCCGGCCTGCGACAGGATCTGCGAGCGGGTGAAGCTGACCATCTCCGACGCCATGTCCGTGTCCCGGATGGCGCTCTCGGACGCCGAC
>JAICLD010000177.1 GCA_025927595.1 Nocardioidaceae bacterium
GGCTACCCCGAGGTCCACCACCTGACCGCGCCTCTGCGGGCCGCGGCGCGCTCGCGCGGCGACGCGGACGCCGTCAACCTGTGGGCCGGCCAGGCGCACGCGCTGGGGGCCGACCTGCCGGCCGCCGAGCTCGTCCGCGACCTGTCCCGGGCGGCCCGCGCCGCGGTGGCGGAGGCGGTCGACCGCCTGGGCTCGGGGAGGTGAGCCGGGCTCAGAGGTTGTCTCAGTACCCGACGGCGTGGTGTGGCGCCCGCATCCGTGGATGGCAGGGGCCGCCCGGCCGCGCAGCCGATGCTGGTGGCCTTCGCAAACGGCCGGGTGGCTCCTGGCGCCGCGGGGCGGCCGCCACAGCGCGGCCAAGGTCCTGAGACAGCCTCTTTAGGCCGATCGCGCCAGGGTCCTGCGACGACTTTCCTCCTCGGCGTCGTCCGTCTCGTCCTCGGCGTCGCCCGGCGGGTCGCCCAGGAGGTACATGACGCCGTCGCGGCGGGCCAGGCGCCCGTCCCGCTCGAGGTGCTGGAGGCTGAGCGTGACCGACGGCCGCTGCGCGGCGACGAGGTCGGCGAGCAGCTCGTGGGTCAGGCGCAGCGGCAGCGCCACGCCGTTCGGCGTCACGCGGCCCCAGCGGTCGGCCAGGTGCCACAGCAGCAGCTCGAGCCGCTTGTCCACGCGGGCGTGATGCGCGATCGCCATGTGCACGAGCACGTGGCGCGAGCGGCCGACGGCGCGCGTCGTGAGGCAGGCGGCGATCTCGGGGTAGGGCGCGGCGCGCTGCAGGAAGCCATGGTCCAGCACCGCGGCGCGCAGCGGCTCGATGACCCGCCAGCTCGTCGTGAATGGCGTGTTCAGCGAGTCCCCGCCGTCCGGGGGCGTCGGGCGCACCAGGTCCCCGGGGCCCAGCAGCTCGGCGCCGAAGCGGCGCTGGCGCCCGACCCGCCGCACCACGATCCCGACGAGCACCAGCAGCCCGTAGCCGAGCTCGAGATCGGCCGCCTGCGCCGGCGCATCCCACGCCCCCGTCCGGACCGTGATGACCTCGGCGCGGCAGTCCCGCCGGGCGGCGATCAGCCGCGGCCCCTCGAGGCCGCGCCCGAGGTCCGGGTCTTCTTGGAGGACGGGGACGATTTCCGGAGTCACTGAGTCCCCGCTGTACCCGGCCAGCCGATCGGTAACGCGCGCCGCCACCCGGATCCCGCCTGCCCTATCCTGTGCCCCGCACGGTGGGCGTAGCTCAGCTGGTAGAGCTCCTGGTTGTGGTCCAGGCGGTCGGGGGTTCGAGTCCCCTCGCTCACCCCTCGGAAAGCCCCGGATTCCGGGGCTTTTCGCGTTCTCCCGGCTTGTCGCCCGGGCAACGTGGCCCGCCTGGGTCATGGCCTCATGTGGAGCCGGGTGCATAGCCACTCGGGCTGTGGCGACCTCGGCGGGAATCAGACGGTCGTCGCCGGCGCCGGCTGAGCGACGCTTGAGCGGACCCGAAATCAGCGCCGGCAGCCGCGCTTCTCGAACGCCGCCTTCGACCAGTACCGCGACTTGGGCAGGTAGGGACCCATCACCCGGCCCTCGGTCCCCGGCGTCGTGACGTTGATCGGCCCGTGCTTGAACGTCGGGCTCGGCCTGAGGAAGCGGACGTAGAGGGTGTCCACCCAGTCGCGGGCGGCCGGGTCGGGGTAGTTCTCCCCGTCTCCGAACGACAGCCAGCGGTACCCGCACGCGGGCTTGGCGTTGCGCGGACGGTCCTGTGGACGGCTGACGACCAGCGTGTAGGCGCGGTGACGGCGCAGCGGCACCTGCTGGTCGAAGACGCAGTCATAGCCCCGGCCCGACACCGGCGACGAGCCGGTGCACAGCGACCAGTAGCGAACCTGCCAGTGGCGCGGACTCCACGTGCGGCTGCGGGGAAGCGTGCGCGGGACGGTCGGCAGCCTGCCGCTCACGGTGATGACCTTGCCGAAGTTCAGGCTGACCGGAAGGGTCATGTAGCGGGTGTCGGGGTTGGACTGAAAGCCGCCCTCGTCCGTGGGCGGAAACAGCCTCGCGCGCTCCGCCGGGTCGGTGACGAACACGCCGGCGGCGCTGTAGCCCGCGTTCCAGAATCGCTCCCAGACGGGCCGTCGGACGGCCGGGAAGTTCGCGGGGTCCGGCGAGGCGGCGACCTGGCTCTTCCACTGCTCGGCGGGGAACGTCGCCGTGCTCTTGTCCTTGATCGGGTCGAGCCGTGCGCAGGCGGCCTTCCCCGCCAGCACGGTGCCGTCGGCCAACGTCAGGGTCAGCTTCGGCAGGCCGACGCCGCCCGTCCCGTCCAGGCCCTTGTCGGCCAGGTAATTGCGGATGCTCATCCCGACGCGAGCGGCCGGGTCGGTCGAGCCGGTGTAGACGGTGTTGGTCGCGCGCCGGGTCGGGACCGGCCCGCCGACGACATGGAGCGTGTAGTTGCGGCGCTTGGCGGTCCGCGGGGTCGGCGGGACGAACGGGTTGACCGATCCCCGGTCCGGGACGATGTCCTCGTCGCTCAGGTGGTCGCCCGGACCGATCTGCCCGCCGAGCAGCGATTTGAAGATCGTGTAGGAGAAGTAGCGCTCGTGCGGGAACCTGCCCCGGAAGGTGAGCGTGGCGCCCGCCGGCAGGAGGTACTGGCCGACGAAGTACGTCGAGCCCACGTCGGGATAGAGGTTCGGCGTCTGGATCGGCAGCGTGTTCGGCAGCCGCGCGTAGTCCATGCCCTTCGGCGGCGCCCAGAAGCAGTCGTGGCCGTAGCGCTCGTTCGTCAGCTTCGCCAGGCGCAGCGACAGGTACGTGGTTCCGGCCTGCGCCGTTGCCGCGGCGGCCGCCAACAGGACGGCGGTGCAGCCGAGCACCGCGGTCGTCCGGAGGTTGATCGGGTGAGCCATCGTGCCGTTCCTCATTGGTCGTGGAGCAGGTCGTCAGCGCGCTGGGCAGCCGAGCTTCTCGAAGGCGCGCTTGGACGCGTAGTAGGTGCCGGTAGGCAGGTATGAGCCCAGGACGCGTCGCTCGTCGCCCGGCGTCCGCGTGTCCTGGATCGCGTGGTGGAAGGAGGGCGAGGGCAGCATGTTGCGCAGCTGCATCCACCCGAAGTCGTGGTCGCGTCCACCGTCACCACGGCGCGACCACTTGATCCAGGCGACGCCGCAGGCCCGGCGCGCGTTGCGCGGACGGTCCGCCGTGCGGCTCGTCACCACGAGGTAGCGGCGCCGGCGGTCCAGCGGGATCTGCTCGTCGTAGACGCAGTCCATGACGCGGGTGGTCAGGACGGACTCGTTCATGCACAACGACGCGTAGCGCAGCTGGGTGGCCGGCAGCGAGCGCTCACCGCGATACGTGCGCGGCGTGGTGGGCAGCCTGCCCCGAAACGCCACCACCGGCCCCAGTTTGCGGTTGATCGCCGCGCGCGCGTACTGGTTGAAGACGTTGGGAAAGAAGCCGGCCTGCCCGCCCTTGCTCAGGTTGGCGATCGTCTCCCCGCTCCACAGCGAGAGCAGGTAGGCGCGGTTGTACTGCACCCGCCACGCGGGCCGGCGCTCCGCCGGGAAGTACGGCGGGACACCGGGGCGGTACCGGATGGCGTCGTACTGCTCGCGCGAGATGAGCAGGGCCGACAGGTCGGGCAGCCTGCGCTGCTCCGACGTGACGGCGTCGCACAGCGCCTGCCCAGTGAGGACGCGCCCGTCGGCGAGCGTGAGCTCGGGCTCGGGCAGCGCGACGCCGCCGCGCAGTCCGCGTCCCCGGTCGGGGACGTAGACCCGCCACAGCACGGTGTGCAGACCCGTCGTGTCGCCCGCGGGCTTGGTGGCCAGGACGTTGCGCGATGGCTTGCCGGCCCGCTGGTCGGGATCGAGTACGGCGGCGGGCGATGCGTCGGCGAGCGTGACCGTGAAGGCGCGGCGGGTGACGGTGCGCCGGACGCCGGGACGGAACGGATTGGCCGAGCCGGGGTCGGGCTCGATCATCGTGTCGTTGAGCGCGTCGACGCCCACGCCGAGCAGGTCGTAGGACTGCACGGAGGCGAACCGCGCGTGGGGGTATTGGCCGCGGATGCGCAGCGTGGCGCCGGGCGGGAGCGTGTAGCCGGCCGCCCAGTAGTTCGCGCCCGCGTCCGGGTAGGCGATGTTGATCGTGCCCCCGTTGATGACGCCCACATTCCAGAAGCAGGTCGAGTCCCTGCCGCCGTAGAGGTCGGGCAGGGTGTAGGCGTCCGCGGGAGCGACGCCGCCGAGCATGGCGACGACGGCCACCGGCGCGGCCAGCGCACGCCATCGCCGGGGCAGGGCAACGCGGAGCGGTGACATGACGCGCAACGTAGATCGCTCTTTACAAAATGTCAAGTTGACGGGATTTAAACGCGCTTGGTAGGCTCGAGCGGTGGCCGGGATCCGACCTCGAGCCCCCTCCGCCCGGCCGCCTCGGCGGCTCTCCCGGGACGCGCGGCGCACGCAGCTCGTCGCCGCCGCCACCCCGGTCGCCGCGCTGCAGGGACTGAGCGAGTTCTCCCTCGACGAGGTGGCGCTGCGCGCCGACGTCACGCGCAACCTGCTCTACCACTACTTCCCGCGCGGTCGCCCCGACCTGACGCTGGCCGTGGTGGAGGAGGCCGGGAGGGTGCTCACCGACGACTGGGTGGTCGACGAGGCGATCCCGCTCCCCGAGCGGCTCGCCACCAACGTCGGCCGGCTGATCGACCACGCCATGCGGCCCAGCGACGCCTGGCAGCTCTACCGGCTTGCGCGCGTGACGACCGACCCCGAGGTGCGGGGCGTCTTCGACCGGTTCGTCGACACGGTGATCGCCAGCATCTCGCTCAACCAGCTGGGCACGACGGACCCCCCGCCGCTGGCGCGCGCGGCGCTCGTCGGCTTCTTCGCGTTCTTCGAGGCGGCGCTCGAGGAGGCTCGTGCGGCCGCGCTGCCGCGCGCACGAGTGCTGGCCATGCTCAACGAGACGCTCGTCGCGACACTCCGGGCGGCGGAGGGGTAGCCCGTCGACGCGCTCCTGCGCCGTCATCACCATCGAACCGGTGACCCAGACATGCAGATCACCGGCAGCGACCTCCACACCCTGGTCGTCGACCATGTACGACGAGGGCTTTCAAATCCCCAAAGAGCTTGACCGCTTCGCGATCGGCGATCGCGACCCGCTCATCTTGGGCTGGCGCGCCCGATCGCCGTGGCCGTCGTGCGGTTCCGCACCGCCCGCGGGCTCTCGCAGCGTGGCGCGCATCACGTCGGCCGCGTCGCGGCGCCCGCTCAGCCACAACTCGGTGTCGCTGCGGCAGAAGCGGCGGTGGCGTCTCACGAACGGGTGATAGCGTCGGAAAAACGGTCTGACGGGGACAACCGGGAGCTGGAGCGGATGACTGCGGTACGGGACGCGAGCCGGTCGTCGAGTGGCCGCATGGCGGCGGCGATCGCGACCGCGCTGCTCGCGGCGTCGGCGCTGGCGTTCCCGGCCGCCGGCAGCGCCCAGGCCGAGCAGCACGACGGGCATCACCACGCTCACCACGCCCGCAACGCGGTCGTCTCCCTCGAGGTGACCACCGAGAACCAGCGCGCGCTGCTGAACCGGAAGGCGCTGGCGGTCGAGGTGAGGGCGACAAGCAAGGTCGACGTCCGCCTCTCGGCCGCGCTCGGCAGGGACGGCACGCTGTTCCGGGAGAAGTCGGTCCGCTTCACGACGCACAACCAGCAGACCAGGAGCGTCAGCCTCGGCCTGACCGAGCGGGGCGAGAGGATGCTCGCCACCTGCGGCGCCAAGACGGTGCGCGTGACCGGCAGTTACCAACGCCGTGGGAAGGCCACCGCACGCGCCCACAGGCGCCTGGCTGAGGACAGGAGCCGCTGCGGCAAGGCGCCGAAGCCGCCGGCGGTCGAGCCGAGGAGGTCGACCTGCGACCCGCTCGATCCGGCGAGCTGTCTCCAGCCGTTCCCGGACAACTACTTCACCAGGCCCGACGCCTCGTCGGCCACCGGGCTGAGGCTCGACTTCCCGCCGGCCGCCATGCCCGCGAACAAGGCCGGGGTCCGCGTCGATCCCACCGACATCAACCGCGGCGACGGCTTCAGCCCCGGCTCCATGATCGTCACCAAGATCCCCGGCGTCGACAACCCGGCCGCCTTCGAGAACACCGGCTTTGTCCCGGAGACCGACCTGCATGACTACAGCCGGCCCGATCAGCCGGTGGTCGTCTACGACACGACCACCCACGAGCGCTGGCCGGTCTGGGCCGAGCTGGACAGCAACCCGACCTCCGTCGCGCCCTACCAGGCCGCGAACGGGATCGGGGGCATCGACCTCAACCCGTCCAACACCGGCCCGGTCAACCTGATCGTGCGCCCGGACCGGAACTTCACCCCGGGCCACACCTACGTGGTCGCCTTCCGCAACCTCAAGGACGCCGGCGGCAGGCCGGTCGAGGCGCAGGCGCCCTTCAAGACCTGTCGTGACCGGCTCGCGACCGATGACCCGGCGCTGGTCTACCGCTGCGACGAGCTCGACAGGAAGGTCTTCCCCGAGCTGGCCAGGGACCGGATCTCCAAGAAGGGCCTGTATCTGGCCTGGGACTTCACGATCGCCAGCGAGCAGAGCCTCACGGGCCGGGCGCTCCAGCTCCGCGACGATGCCTACCGGAGGCTGGGCGACACGCGCCTGGCCGATCGCTCGCTGGATCACAGCGTGTCGCCGACGGTCCAGGTGACGCATGCCTGCGGCGGCGGCTACACCGACTGCAGCACCAGCGCCGGCGACGGCCTGCCGCCCCAGCCTGGTCCGGGGGTCTACCGATACGTCGACGGCCTCGTCAAGAACGTTCCCTGCTACCTGAA
>JAICLD010000003.1 GCA_025927595.1 Nocardioidaceae bacterium
CCAGGCCTCCGCCCCGCCGTCACCGTCGCGCCGACCCACGCGCCCCACCCGCGGCTCCCGCGAGCGGCGCCTCGCCGGAAAGGCGCAGCGGGGCCGGACCAAGGCGCTGCGGCGGCGGCCTCCCACTGACTGACCGGCCCGAAGTGACCATGGACGGGATGACCCGGTTGCTCCTAGGGTGTCCGTTCAGGCAGCCGTCGGCGGACGTTCGGCGGTCGCCGCAGTCGTCCGCCGAAGCGCCGTGTGGGGGCACACGGTCCGGCGGTCCAGGGGGAGGGCACCATGTCGCAGCATCTCGGCGACCCCACGGTCGCACCGAGGGTCGAGCGCCGCCGCCGGCGCGAGCTCGCCACCGGCGCTGCGGCGGTCGCCGTCCGGGCCGCCGTGCACCCGGCGCTGAGGCCGGCCGAGGACGGTCGCGGGGTGGTCGCGGACCTCGCGCGCCCCGGCACGGTCCCGCCGCAGCGCGACCCGCTCCCCCAGCACCTGCCACGGCACCTGCCGGGCGCGCCGCCGGCCCGGTGAGCCGGCGCCCGGCAGCTGACCGGTCCCACCGGCCGTCAGCGGTCGCTACAGCGCGTCGAGGGCCTTGCGGATCCGCGTGTCGGAGACCGGGTACGCCGTCCCGCGGGCCTGGTCCCACAGCGAGACGCGGTACTCCTCGAGCATCCAGCGCACCCGCGTGAGCCCGGCGTCGGACGGTCGGCCCTCGGGCAGTGCCGCCACCCGGTGCAGGTAGGCCTCCTGCAGCGGAGCGACCCGGTCCATCAGCTGCCGGTCCGTCGCGACCTGCTGCCGATGGCCGGCCAGCCGCTCGCGACGGGTCCGGACCGCTGCCAGGTAGCGCGGCAGCGCTCGGAGCTGGGCGACGCCCACGTCGGAGACGAAGCCGCGGTGCACCAGGCGCCCGACCTGCGCCTTCATGTCCGCCAGCGCGGGCAGCAGCGGCAGCTCCGCGGAGCCGGTGAGCGACCGCTCGACGTCGCGCCACTCGCCCAGGACCCGGACCACTTCGTGCAGCACCGCCGTCGTGGTGCTCGCGAGCTCGGTGCGGACCGCCGCGGCGAGCGCGTCGAAGCCGCGCTCGTCCCAGGCGACGCCGTGCCGCTCGACGAGGGCGTCGACCGCGGCCGCGACGCAGTCGTCGAGCAGCGCGGCCGTCGACGGGTACGGCGACCCGGCCAGCCCGAGCTTCTCGGCGTTCGACAGCCCGTCGGCGAGCCGGCGCGCGGGTGAGGGCAGCCGGAGCAGCAGCAGCCGGCGCAGCCCCAGGCGGTGGGAGGCGTCCTGCTCGGCCGGGGACCCGAGCACGCGGACCCCCACCGTGCTGCCCTCGTCGACCAGGGCGGGGAAGCCGCGGACCTCGTGGCCGGCGCGGGAGCGGGCGAGCTCCCGGGGCAGCTCGCCGAAGGTCCAGCGGGTCTGCCCGGACGCGTCGAGCCCGGCCTCCGCTGCCGCGTCCGCCATCGCCTCGGCGAACCGGGGCCGCAGCGGCGCCCGCAGCTCGTCGAGGTCCTTGCCGGCGGCCACGACCCCGCCGTCGTCGGCCACCACCCGGAACGTCGGCCGCAGGTGGTCGGGGACCTTGGACCAGTCCCACGCCTCGCGCGGCACCGCCACCCCCGTGCGCGACCTCAGGAACCGCTCGAGCGCGTCGAGCAGCGGCTCCTCGCCGGGTGACGCGGCGGTCAGGAAGTCCGCCGCGACGTCGGGCACCGGCACGAAGCTGACCCGCAGCTGCTTGGGCAGGGACCGGACCAGGGCCACGACGAGGTCGTGCCGCAGCCCGGGCACCTGCCAGGTGAACGGCTCGGGCTGGACCTGGTTCAGCAGCGGGACCGGTACGTCGACGGTGACCCCGTCCTCGGCGGCGCCCGGCTCGAACTGGTAGCGCAGCGGCAGCCGCAGGTCTCCCTCGCGCCACTCGTCGGGGTAGTCCTGCTCGGTGACCGCGTCCGCCGACCCGGTGACCAGCATCGCCGGGTCGAACGTCAGCAGCTCGGGGTCGTCGCGGCGGGCCCGCCTCCACCAGGTGTCGAAGTGGGCGCCCGAGACCACCTCCTCGCTGACGCGCTGGTCGTAGAAGTCGAACAGCGTGTGCTCGTCGACGACGATCCCGCGCCGCCGGGCGCGGTGCTCGAGCTCCTCCGCCTGCTCCAGCAGCTCCCGGTTGCGGACCAGGAACGGGTGCCGCGTGGACCACTCTCCGTAGACGAGCGCGTGCCGGAGGAACAGCTCCCGGCTCAGCCCCGGGTCGACCCGCCCGTAGGGCACCAGGCGGTCGGCGACCAGCGGGACGCCGTACAGGGTGACCCGCTCGCGGGCCACGACGGAGGCGCGCCTGCGGGACCAGTGCGGCTCCGCGTAGGCCCGCTTGACGAGGTGGGCGCCGAGCTCCTCGGCCCACTCCGGGCGGATCGCGGCGTTGACGCGCGCGTAGAGCCGTGAGGTCTCCACCAGCTCCGCGGCCATCACCAGCGACGGCTGCCTCCGGAACAGCCCGGACCCGGGGAAGATCGAGAACCGGGTGTTGCGGGCGCCCAGGTAGTCGCGGCTCTCGGGGTCCCGCAGCCCGATGTGGGAGAGCAGGCCCGACAGCAGGGCCTGATGGATCCCGTCCCCGTCGGGCTCCTCGTCCGCACGCGGCGCCTTGGGGACGGTGAGGCCCAGCTGCTTCGCGGTGCGGCGCAGCTGGGACTCCAGCTCCTGCCACTCGCGGACCCGGAGGTAGTTGAGGTACTCCGAGCGGCACATCCGCCGGAACGCGCTGGAGGAGAGCGAGCGCTGCTGCTCGCGCAGGTAGCGCCAGAGGTTCAGCCAGGTGAGGAAGTCCGACGTCTCGTCCTTGAACCGGGCGTGCTGTTGGTCGGCCTGGGCCCGCTTGTCGGCCGGGCGCTCGCGCGGGTCCTGCAGCGACAGCGCCGCGGCGATCACCAGCACCTCGCGCAGGCAGCCCCGTCGGTCGGCCTCGACGACCATGCGCGCCAGGCGCGGGTCCACCGGCAGCGCGACCAGCTGGCGGCCCAGGCGGGTGAGTCGCCCGCCCGTCAGCGCGCCCAGCTCCTCGAGCAGCTGCACGCCGGCGCGGACGTCGCGCTGGTCGGGAGGGTCCACGAACGGGAACCGCCCCACCTCCCCGAGGCCGAGGGCGGTCATCTGCAGGATCACCGACGCGAGGTTCGTGCGCAGGATCTCGGGTTCGGTGAACTCCGGGCGGGAGGCGAGGTCCTCCTCGCTGTAGAGCCGGATGCAGATCCCCGCCTCGACGCGGCCGCAGCGGCCGGCGCGCTGGTCGGCCGAGGCCTGGCTGACCGGCTCGATCGGGAGGCGCTGCACCTTCGTGCGGGTGGAGTAGCGGGAGATCCGGGCCAGGCCGGCGTCGACGACGTACCGGATGCCGGGGACGGTCAGCGACGTCTCGGCCACGTTGGTGGCGAGCACGACCCGACGGTCGGTGTGGGGCTCGAAGACCCGGTGCTGCTCGGCCGACGAGAGCCTCGCGTAGAGCGGGACCACCTGGAACGACGCCCGGCCGCTGCTCCTGGGGTCGGCCACCCGGTCGAGCACGTCGGCGGTGTCGCGGATCTCCCGCTCGCCGGGGAGGAACACCAGGATGTCGCCGGGACCCTCCGCGACGAGCTCGCGGACGGCCTCGACGATCGCCTCGGTCTGGTCGCGGGTGACCGGCTCCCCCTCGGCATCGACGACGGGCTCCTCGGAGCCCTCCTCGACCAGGGGCCGGTAGCGGACCTCCACGGGATACGTGCGACCCGACACCTCGACGACCGGTGCAGGGCGGCCGTGCGCGTCGGCGAAGTGCCGCGCGAAGCGCTCGGGGTCGATGGTCGCGGAGGTGATGACGAGCTTGAGGTCCGGTCGGCGCCGAAGCAGCCGCTTGAGGTAGCCGAGCAGGAAGTCGACGTTGAGGCTGCGCTCGTGCGCCTCGTCGATGATGATCGTGTCGTAGGCCGAGAGCATCCGGTCGTGCTGCAGCTCGGCGAGCAGGATGCCGTCGGTCATCACCTTGACCAGCGTGTCCCTCGACGAGTGGTCGGTGAACCGGACCTGGTAGCCCACCGCCTCCCCGAGCGGGCGACCGACCTCCTCGGCGATCCGCTCGGCGACGCTGCGGGCCGCTATCCGCCGCGGCTGGGTGTGCCCGATGATGCCGTCGACGCCCCGGCCGAGCTCGAGGCAGATCTTCGGCAGCTGCGTGGTCTTCCCCGACCCCGTCTCCCCCGCCACCACGACGACCTGGTGGTCGCGGATGGCGGCCGCGATGTCGTCGCGGCGCTGGGTGACCGGCAGCTCCGGCGGGTAGCGGATCTCCGGCACGAGAGCGCGGCGGCGCTCGACCTCCGCCGCCGCCAGTCGTCGAGGATGTGGCGGAGTACGGCGGGCAGGCCGCCGTCGCCCGGAGCGACGGTCCCGCCGGTCCGGGCTCTCCCGCTCCCGTGCGCTCGCCTGCGACATGACCGGCCCAGTCTACGGACCGGCTCCCCGACGGACCCGGTCCGGCAGGCGCTCGTCGAGGGTCGACCTCCCCGTCCCCTTGCTTCACAGGCTTCTCACAGGAGGCTCCCACCGTTCCCATGACCGAGCAGGCGATCCTGGGACCATGCCACTCGCGAGCTCCTCCCCCGCGCTGACGCGTCCCGACGGCTCGGCCCTGCGCGTGCTCGTCGTCGACGACGAGGTCAACATCGCCGAGCTGATCAGCATGGCGGTGCGCTACGAGGGGTGGGAGCCGTGCGTCGCCCACACCGGCAGCAAGGCCGTGAGCGCCGCGAAGGACGCCCGCCCCGACGCGGTCGTGCTCGACGTCATGCTGCCGGACTTCGACGGCATGGAGGTGCTGCGCCGGATGCGGGGGCTGCACCCCGACGTACCCGTGCTGTTCCTGACCGCGCGGGACTCCGTCGAGGACCGGGTCCTCGGTCTCACCGCCGGCGGCGACGACTACGTGGTCAAGCCGTTCAGCCTCGAGGAGGTCGTCGCGCGTCTGCGGGCGCTGATGCGGCGGGCCGGAGCGACCGACCGCCGTCAGTCCAACCGGCTGAGCGTCGGGGACCTCACGCTCGACGAGGACAGCCACGAGGTGTTCCGCGCGGGCGAGGAGATCCGGCTGACCGCGACCGAGTTCGAGCTGCTGCGGTTCCTCATGCGCAACCCGCGCCGGGTGCTCTCCAAGCCGCAGATCCTCGACCGGGTGTGGAACTACGACTTCGGCGGGCAGGCCAACGTGGTCGAGCTCTACATCTCCTACCTGCGCAAGAAGGTGGACGCCGGCCGGGAGCCGATGATCCACACCATGCGCGGGGCGGGGTACGTCCTGAAGCCGGCCGAGTGAGGCTGTCGTGACCCGGCGGCTGGTCCCGACGTCCCTGACGGGACGGCTGGTCGCCACGCTCGTGACGGTGGTGGTGCTGGCCTCGGTCCTCCTCGGGGTGCTGACCAGCCTCGCCACCCGCACCGTGCTCTACGGCCAGCTCGACGAGCAGGTGGAGCACGCGGTGGGCCGCTCCCTGCATCGGGACCCGGGCGACCCGCGGCTGCCGTTGACCGACGACGACAGCGGGCTCGACGACCGCGGACCCGGCGCCGGCGACCCGGTGGGCACCGTCAACGCCTTCGTGACCGGGGGCCTGTCGACCGGCCAGGTGCTCGGCGACAACGGCCCCGAGGATCTTGGCAGGGCGGCGCTGCGGCGCCTCGGCGCGGTGCCGACCGACGGCCGGGTCCACGAGGTCGACCTCCCCGGACGCGGCAGCTTCCACGTGGAGGCGCGCTCCGACGGCGCCGGCACCGTCGCCGTCGCCGGCCTCTCCACCCATGACGTCCAGGACGCGATCGGCACGCTGCTGCTCTGGGAGGTCGTGCTCGCCCTCGCGGCGGTGCTGCTCGCGGCCCTGAGCGGCCTGTGGCTGGTGCGACGGCAGCTGCGGCCCCTGCGCCGGGTCGCCGCCACCGCGCACCAGGTGTCCGCGCTGCCGCTCTCCAGCGGCGAGATCGGCACGACGGTCCGGGTCCCGGACTCGCTGACCGACGAGCGCACCGAGGTCGGTGCCGTCGGCGCGGCGCTGAACGCCCTGCTCGCGCACGTCGAGCAGGCGCTCGACGAGCGGCACCGCAGCGAGCAGCAGGTGCGCCAGTTCGTGGCCGACGCCTCCCACGAGCTGCGGACCCCGCTCTCCACGATCCACGGGTACGCCGAGCTGAGCCGGCGCACCCAGCCCCCGGACGCCGACCGGCTCGCGATCGCGATGGGCAAGGTCGAGGTGGAGGCCACCCGGATGTCGAGCCTGGTGCAGGACCTGCTGCTGCTGGCACGTCTGGATGCCGGTCGGCCGCTGGCCCGGGACGAGGTCGACCTCACCAGGCTCGTGCTCGAGACCGTCGGCGACGCAGGGGTGGTCGCCCCCGGTCACCGCTGGCTGCTCGACCTCCCCGACGAGCCGCTGGAGGTGACCGGGGACGAGCAGCGGCTGCACCAGGTCGTCACCAACCTGCTCAACAACGCACGCCGGCACACACCCCCGGGCACGACGGTGGGCATCGCCGTCAGTGTCGACGGGGACGACGTACTGCTCGACGTCACCGACGACGGCCCCGGCATGCCGCCGGAGCTGGTGCGGACGGCGTTCGAGCGCTTCTCGCGCGGCGACTCCTCGCGCACCCGCCAGTCCGGTGGCGCCGGGCTCGGCCTGTCACTGGTCCAGGCGATCACCACCGCCCACGGCGGCACCGTCTCCGTCGAGTCCGGGCCCGGCCTCACCCGCTTCGAGGTGCGGCTGCCGGCTCGGCCGCGCCACCGACGCGGCGGCCAGGTTGTGGCCGATGACCGCTCGTTTCGGACTGGGACGCTGCAGGGATCGGCCACAAGCCGGCCGTTGGACCGGGATGGGCCACCGTCGGTTTGAGGGGGGTCCGAGCGGGAACGGTGGGACCGGAAGGAGGGACCATGGATCTGATCCTGTGGATCATCGCGGTGATCCTGGTGGTCGCCGGCATCGTGTCGATCGTGCGCGGCGGGCTGCTCTGGGGCATCGTGCTGATCATCGTCGGCCTGCTCGTCGGGCCCGGCGGCGTCAGCATCTTCGGCAAGTAGCGCCACCTCGCCGTCTTCGGGGGCGAAGGCGTGGACCGGCCGGTCGCCGCCTGGCGCAGCGGCCGGCCGCTCCGACGCGCCCGGGGGTCGCGCGGCGCCCGGGTAGGGTCGCCGGTGTGCGGACGCTGCGGGACAAGGTCGTCGTGGTCACCGGCGCCGGCTCGGGCATCGGCCGGGCACTGGCCGTGCAGGCCGCCGTCGCCGGCGCCGTTCCCGCGCTCAGCGACGTGGACGAGCGCGGCCTGCGCGAGACCGCGGACCTGGTCCTCGCCGCCGCGGGCCGCCGACCCCGGACGGACCGGCTCGACGTGCGCGACCGGGTCGCGGTGCGCGCGTACGCCGCCGCGGTCGGCGACGGGCTGGACCGGGTCGACGTCCTGGTCAACAACGCCGGCGTCGCCCTGCACGGCGCGCTCGAGGAGGTCGGGTACGACGACCTCGAGTGGGTGATGGACGTCGACTTCTGGGGCGTCGTGAACGGGACCAAGGAGTTCCTCCCCCACCTGGCGGCCTCCGGGGACGGCTGCCTGGTCAACGTCTCGAGCCTGTTCGGCCTCATGGGGGTGGCGGGCCAGACCGCCTACTGCTCGGCGAAGTTCGCGGTGCGCGGCTTCACCGAGTCGCTGCGCCAGGAGCTGCTGCTCGCGGGCACGCCCGTCCAGGTGACCTGCGTGCACCCGGGCGGCGTGCGGACCGGGATCGTCCGGCACGGGCGCGTCGCGGCCTCCCACGACAAGGCCGCCGTCGAACGGCACTTCGACGAGCGGCTCGCGCGCACGACCCCGGAGCAGGCCGCTCGGGCGATCTGGGCGGGCGTGCTCGCCGGTCGACCGCGCGTCCTCGTCGGTGCCGACGCCAAGGCGCTCGACGCGACGGTGCGGCTGCTCGGGTCCGGCTACCAGCGGCTCGTCACGAGGGTGATGCGGCCGACGGCTCCGCGCCCGCTGGTCCCCCCGCCACCGCCCGCAGCACGCTGACGGCGGCGGCCCGGCCCAACGGGTTCGGACGGCGGTCCGCGGGCCCCCGTCCTGTGTCCCACCAGCCGAGGGGCACGCCGAGCTGGTACCACGCCTGCGCGACCGCCGCGGCGCCGTCGAACACCCCCGCGCCGGCCCGACCGGTCGTGGGCCGCCAGCGGGTGGCCAGGACATGGGTCAGCTCCTCGGCGACCCGTCCCGGCGAGAAGTCGGCCGAGCGGAGCACCGCCGCGGCGAGGGCGCCGAGCGCGTCCCTCTCGAACCGTCCGGCCCAGCGCGGTGCCGGGTCGACGAGCGTGGACCACAGCAGCGTGGTGTCCGCGGCGCAGTCCCGTCCGAGCGGAGACCGCCGCAGCACGTCCCCCTCCGTCCGCAGGAGCCCCTGCGCGAGCAGGTGGTCCTGGAGGATCCGCAGCGGGGGCACGTCCGTTCCGGCCGCTACCCGGATCCAGGGGAACTCCTCGGTCCAGCGGAACCGGTCGTCGAGGGCCCGGACGGTGGCCAGGGGCAGTCGCCCGCCCTCGAGCCGGAGGCCGTCCTCACCCACGGCGGCCAGCAGCGCCCGGGCGGCAGCCAGCGACAGCGCCGCCCGCGCCGGGACCCGGGGCCCGCGCTCGACCGCGGCCAGCGCCGGCTGCCAGAACCGGGCGGGCACCCCGGTGAAGGCCGCGGCCCAGCGTCCGACGGAGATCGCCTGGTGGACGCGCGGGGAGCGGCACACCGCCGCGAGGTCGGGACGCCCCTCCTGCTCGAAGCGGTCACCGAGCGCCCAGGCGACCTCGTGGGGGCGTGCCTCGCCCGGCCGCTGGCCCGGTCTCTGGCCCAGCCCCTGGCCGCCGGCCGGGAGCCGCAGCGCCAGCTCGCGGGTCAGGAAGCGGCTCAGCAGGGCCGGGTCCGGCGCCGCCGTGCCACCCGCAGCGGCGCCGCCGTGACCCGCGAGCCAGTCCAGCGCGTCGAGCACGGCGATCCCGACAAGCGCCTCGCTGCTGTCCTGCGCGTCGGTCACCCCCGCATTGTGGCCCGTTCCGCCCACGCGACCGAGCCCGACTATCGTGGCGGACGTCGAGGGACGTCGAGGGAGGCGCGATGGCCGGCGTCGCACAGGACCGGGTGGCCCGCGAGGTGGTCTGCCACGGGGTCGTGCAGGGGGTCGGGTTCCGCTTCGCATGCCGCGAGCAGGCGCGTGCGGTCGGCGTCGACGGGTGGGTCGGCAACGCCGCGGACGGCACCGTCCGTGCACGCGTCGAGGGTCCGCCGGGAGCCGTCGCCGCGATGGTCGACTGGCTGGGCACCGGCCCGCGGCACGCCGACGTGGAGCGTCTCGACGTGGAGGAGGTCGCCCCCGACGGGACCCCGGGGTTCCGGGTCCGCTGATCCTCAGCGGGGGGTCCGGCCGGCCGCGCGCCGGCGCACCGACCGGACGCGGGTCGGGCCGACGAGCCGCGGACCGGACAGCCGGGTCTCCAGCCGGCGTGCCTCCCGCTTCAGCGGCTGGGCGAGGTACTCCCCGAAGATCACCCCCGACGCCAGCGCGATCGCGATCGCCGCGGCGTTGATGATGGAGATGATTCCGTCCTGGCCCTCCGCCAGCAGGGTGAGGCCGCGGTAGATGGACAGGCCCGGGAGCAGCGGCACGATCCCCGGCACCACCACGGTCAGGGGCGGCACCCGCACCCGGCCCGCGACGGAGTAGCTGACCACCCCGATCACGACGGAGGCGGTGGCCGAGGCCCAGGCGATCCCCAGGCCCCGGTCCACGACGAGGGTCAGCACCACCTGAGCGGCCGCACCCACCGCGGCGATCGGCAGCAGGCTGCGGATCGGCGCGTAGGACGCGAAGGCGAACGCCGCAGCGGCGAGAGCCGCTCCCATGGTCATGACCGGCAGGTCCGAGAGCGTCGTGGCACCGGGGTTCAGGTGTCCCAGCCTCACTCCGAGCAGCCGTCCCACGGTCAGTCCCCCGCTGACGCCGGCGATCACGCCCGCGGTGGCCAGCATCGCCTCGAGGATCCGGGCCCCTGCCGTCAACGGGTAGCCGGTCAGCGCGTCCTGGACCGCACCCATGAAGCTCACGCCGGCGAGCAGCATGATGATCCCGGCCGTGATCACCAGCGACGGCGACATCCGGGCGCCGACCGCCGCCGCCAGCACCGCGATCAGCGTCGCGAAGAAGCCGCCGGCCACCTGCTGGTAGAACCCGGGCCACCGACGGCGCGACATCTCCCGCTGGATGAGGTCGACGCCCATCGAGGCACCGGCGGCGATCAGCGCCACCGAGCCCTCGCCGCCGACGAGCAGGCCGGTCCCGCCCCCCATCACGCCGTACCCGAGGGTGACGGCCCAGCGGGGCAGCCGGTGGCCGGAGGAGACGATCCGGGCAAGCCGGGAGCGGGCCTCGTCCCGGCCGACCCGGCCGGCGAGCAGGTCGCGCACCAGGTGGTCGACGAGGGTCAGGTCCTCGTAGTCGATCTCGCGGTGCCGGACGTGCCGCATCTGGATCAGCGCCGGCTCGTCGAAGCTGGTCTGGTGGCTCATCGCGAGCTCGGTGAAGGTCACGTCGGCCGTGGCCCCGCGCAGGCCGCAGCCGTGCGCGACGTTGAGCATCGTCGCGGCGACGTCGGCGGCGCCGGCCCCGGACGAGAGCAGCATCTCCCCGACGCGCAGCGCCAGGTCCAGGGTCTTGTAGATGTCGCGGGTGTCCTTCGGGGCAGGCTCGGCGGCGCCCGTGCCGCCGGCCCCCGCCGCTGCGCTCTGCTGCTTGACCATCGCGGTACCAGTGTGACGGCCGGGGGCCCCGGCCCGCGAGCCGACCGGACGGCCGCGGGCGTGGGCTTGCTCACCCGACGACCCGCTCCCTCCCGCATCGTCTGCGGTCGCGGCGCGACGATCACCCGCCCGACAGCAGACGAACCGGAGGGGGCATCTCCGCGCGGACCCCCACGAGGCGGACCGCACGGGACCGGTCGAAGCGGTCCAGCAGCCCCACGGCCGCCTCCGCGAGCTCGGCCGGGTCGGAGGTCGGCGCCGGCAGCGTCCGGCTGCGGCTCCGGGTCTCGAACGGCGCGTACCGCAGCTTCAGCCCGACCCGGACCGCGGGCCGGCCCTCCGCCGCGAGGTCGGCGGCCACCTGCCGCGCCAGCCCGCGTACGGCGTCGGCGACCCCGTCCCAGTCGACGAGGTCGTGCTGGAACGTCGTCTCGCGCCCGTGCCCCCGTGCGACGTACGGGGTGGCGTCGACCGGCGAGGAGTCCACGCCCCGACCGAGGCGCCGGTACCAGGGCCCCATCGTCGGGCCGAGCCGCTCGGCCAGCAGGGTGGTGTCGGCGGCAGCCAGGTTCGCGACGGTGCGGATCCCGAGCTCCTCGAGCCGGCGCGCGGTCCTGCGGCCGATCCCCCACAGCGCGTCGGTGGGCCGCTCCCCCATCTCGTCGAACCAGGTCCGGCTGCTGATCCGGTAGACCCCGCGCGGCTTGCCGAAGTCGGTGGCGATCTTGGCCTGCAGCTTGTTGTCGCCGATCCCCACCGAGCAGTGCAGCGCGGTCGCCTCGAGGACGGCCGCGCGGACGTCGCCGGCGAACGCGACCGGGTCGTCGGTGCGGACCGCGAGGAAGGCCTCGTCCCAGCCGAGGACCTCGACCGGGACCCCGAGGGAGCGCAGCGCGGTCATCACGTCGGCGGAGGCGGCGTCGTACGCCGGCTTGTCCACCGGCAGGAAGACCGCCTCGGGGCAGCGGCGGGCCGCCGTGCGCAGTGGCATGCCCGAGCGCACCCCGCTCGCGCGGGCCTCGTAGGAGGCGGTCGAGACGACGCCGCGCTCGGTCGGGTCGCCGCGGCCTCCGACGACGACCGGGAGCCCGGCCAGCTCCGGTCGGCGCAGCACCTCCACCGCCGCGATGAACTGGTCGAGGTCGACGTGCAGCACCCACTCGCGCGGGGGTGCCGGCTCCTCCGGCTCAGGGGCGCCCACGCCCCCATCCTGCCCGAGCCGACGCCCCCGACCGGCTCAGCTGATCCTGACGAACCCGCTGTGGGTGCCCAGGTGCACCGCCTCGCCCGGGAACACCCAGCGGTACCAGGTCCGGCGGGTGGGCCGGACCAGCCGGCTGACGCCGCCGTGCGGTCCGGTCCGGGACCGCACGACCGTGACCCACGGTGCGCCGTCCCGGGTGCGGCGCTGCAGGGTCACGGAGGCGTCGCGGACGGTGCTGCCGCTCAGCGTCCGCAGCGTCGCGCCGACGAGGTGGTGGGTCGGCCGGTGCACCTCCAGCCGCACCGTGACCTTGACGTACGTCGAGCCGGACACCGACGCGCGGAAGCCGGTGCTGCCCGGGGAGGAGAACCGGACCCATCCGGCCCGGTGGTCCTCCAGGCGCACCGACACCTGCCCGGTGGCGCCCGAGGTCGGACGCGACAGCGTGGACCAGGACCGCGACCCGCGCCAGCGCACCTGCGCCAGGACGGGCCGGCGCGCCAGCGGGTGCCCGGCGGAGGTGCGCAGCACGGCGCTGACCACGCCGCTCCTCAGCCGCGGCGTCGTCCACGACGTCACCGTCGACGGGGCGACGCTCGGGGTCGGAGCCGGCTCGTCGGCGTTGACCCGGACCGTCGCCGCGCCGGTCACCTGCTGGCCGTCGCCCTGGGTGACCACCACGCGGACCGGCAGCGAGCGGGTGGTCGCCGCGGAGGGACAGGTCACCGTCGTCGCGGCGTCGGCGGGCGACTCGACCGCGCAGTCGTCGGCCTGCCACCGGTAGCCGAGGTCGGTCCCGGTCGCGGCCACGTGGACCGTGAACGGCGTGCCGGCGGCGACCGCCTCGGGCGCGGTGACGACCGCGGTCGGCGCGGGAGCGGTTCTGACCGTCACGAACGCGGTGCCGGCACCGCCGCCGCCGCTGCCGGCCTCGATCGCGTGCGCGGTCACTGCGACCGGGCCGGTCACCCCCGCGGGGCACACCAGCGCGGCCGTGTCGGACGTCGCGGTCTCCGACCCGGGCGTGAGCGCGCACCGGGGCTCCGACGCGGTCCAGGACCAGCTGACGACGCGCGAGGACGCCGCGCTGAACGTGACCCGCCGGCCGCTCAGCGCGTCGCTCGCGGACGCCGTGACGCTCACGTCCGGGGCCGGGACCGTCGCTGCCACCGTGTCGAGGAAGCTGGAGTCCGCGACGTTCCAGTGCGACGCGAGGAAGCTGCCGGGCGCCGGGTCGGTGCTGAAGTAGTCGTCGTGCCCGCAGTCGAGGAGCTGGTCCTGGGCCGGTGGGCAGGCCTGGCGCATCGCGATGCCGGAGGAGTCGTCGTAGCACATGATGTCGAACTCGTCCGAGCAGTGCCCGTTCGTCGTGGCGTGCGGGGCGCCGGGGAGCACGCCGCCGAGCGTGTGGGTCAGCTCGTGCGCCGCCGTCGAGTGGTCCGAGGACCAGCACGGCGCGTCCACCCGGGCGTACGACGCATAGACGCCGTCGTTCTCGTTGTGGGTCGGGGACGGGTCGTCGTACAGCGTGCCCACGCCGCAGAGCCGGTCGGAGTCGGCGAACATCAGGTAGTGGCGGTCGGTCCTCTTGTAGCCCATCGCCTTGACGGCGGCGATCGTGGTCCAGACGTCGGAGTCCAGGGACCCCTTCGGGACGGCGACGTCCTTGATCACCGGCAGGCAGTCGGCGGTGTGCACCCAGCGGACCCGGCGCTCGCCGCCGGTCTGGCGGGCCGAGAGCGCGAAGACGTCGTCGACGTTCGCCACCTCGTTGCGGAGGACCGGCTGCACGCTCGCGAAACGGTCGACCCGGCTCGCGTCGTGCAGGTAGAGCACCTGCACCCGGAGGCCGTCCGTGCCGGTGCCGCTGCACGAGGGCGCGACGTGCTGGGTCAGCGTGCGGATCACGGAGGGCCCGACCGGCGAGGCGGGCCCGGTCGGGATCGGGTCGCCGGCGGAGGCCGGCGCGGCGAGCCGCAGGTCGACCCGGGCCCGCAGGGTGCCGGTGTCCGTGGCGCTCGCCGCGCCCGCACCCGGGGACGGCGAGACACCGGGCGGCGGCGGGTCGTCCTGCACGGGCACGAGGTCCTGCGGCGCGCCCACGACGCCGACCGCGCCGGCTTGGCCGATCGGGTCGGCCGCACCGGCCGCCGAGGACACGGCGGCGCCGGCCGCCGTGACGGACCCGGCGGCGGTCAGGACGGTCGCGACCACCCCGACGACCGCGGTGACGGACATCAGGCGCATGCGCGGCCAGCAACGCGACGCCACCGGTTCAGTCCCTCCTCGTGGTCCGTGAGCCTCCGAGGAGGTATCGGCCTCGATACCCGGACACTTGAGGCTTCACGGTTCGGCGTCGGGACGGCTCAGTGCGGGCGCACGGTGAGGTAGCTGCTGGTGCGCGGGCTGACCTGGCTGCTGCCCGAGACGACCGCCTTCCACACCCGCGCCACGCGGGGGTGGATCGTCACCGAGTGCCAGCCGGTCGGCGCGAGGCTGGTGCACCGGCCGACGAGGATCCACCGGCCGCCCTGCAGCGAGCGCTTGTAGTAGCTGACGACCTGGCCGGCCATCCCTCCGGACGCCGACGTCACGTGGCCGTAGAGCATGAGGGCGTGCCCCCGGGCGACCGTCCGGTGCTCGGGGCGGAGGTCGACCGCCACCGTCGTACGGACCGGCGCCAACGGCACCGTCGAGGAGACCGCGGCCGCGTAGACCGGGCCGCCGACGAACCGCGCCTGGTAGGAGGCGGCCGCCGTGGCGGTCGCCGTCAGCGTGAACGCCCCGGCCGCGTCGGTCTTCGCGCCGTCCACCTGGGTCCAGGTGCCGCCGGGGGCGGCCTGGGCCCAGAGCGTGACCGGGCGCCCGGCGACCGGCGCCGGCGCGGCGGCGGTGCTCAGCGTCCCGGCGAAGGTGGCGGTGGACCCGACGGTGGGTGCCGTGACGGGCGGGGTCAGCGACAGCGTGGTGGCCGCGCCGGTGGGCACCGTCGTGCCGCCTCCCGCGGGGCCGCCGGAGCCGCCGGTCGCGTTGGCGAGCAGCGCGAGCTGCTTGCTGCTGCCGTTGAACCGGTTCATGTCGACCTTGCCGGCGATGCCGTCGACGTGGCCGCTGCTGGTGCGCTGCCAGAACGTCCAGGTCTTCCAGCCGCCCGGCACGAGGGGGCTCCCGGTGGTGTAGTGGGCGATCCAGAGCGGGTAGTGGGTGAACGCGGTGCTGTTGCCGACGTGGTCGATCCAGAAGTACGGCGAGCAGTAGATGATCGGGGTGCGGCCGGTGAGCCGCTCGGTGGTCTCCAGCCAGGTCGCCACCCAGGAGCGCAGCGACGAGGAGGACAGCCCTCCGGTGGCCTCGAGGTCGAGGACCGGCGGCAGGTCGCCCTTGTCGGAGAACCGGCCCGCCTTGGCGACGAAGTACCGTGCCTGCGCCTCGGCCGACCCGACGCTGGGCCGGGCGAAGTGGTAGGCCGCCCGGTAGATGCCGGCCTGCTCGGCGCCGTCCCAGTTCTTCCGCAGCAGCGGGTCGGTGTAGTACGTCCCCTCCGTGGCCTTCATGAACGCGAACGTCACGTCGTCGGAGCGGACCTTGCTCCAGTTGACGGTTCCCTGCCAGTGCGAGACGTCGACCCCGTCGGCGTACGCGACCGCCGAGGCGACCAGGGCCGCGAGCGCGGTGAGGACGACGACGGCCGGGCGGACGACGCGGGCGGCGCGATCGGCGGTACGGCGTGGGGCGGACGGCGCAGGGGCGCGCAGCAGGGCAGGGCGACGGGACACGAGGGTCCTCCGAGACTCCCGGGGCCGTGGGGGGAACGGCCCGCTCTCGAACAGGGCTCTGGCAGGCTAACCCGCGGCCGTCGGCGCCCGGGGCGGAACGCCGAGATTGGCGACGGCCGGGCAGCCGCCTGGTCGAGGGCCCGTCACGGACTCGCTCAGGGAGCCGGAGGGGTCGCCCCGTCGGTCGGCGTGGCCGAGGGGGTCTCGCTCGCCGTCGGGCTGGGCACCGGCGTCGGCGACTCCGTGGCGTCCGTCGGGGACGGGGTCGGCGTCAGCTGGGTGGGGGTGGGCGTGGGTGCCTCGGTCGACGGCTCCTGGCCGGGCACGGCCGTGCTCGTGGACGCCTGGGGGCTCTCGCTCGAGGTGCCCGACGCCGTCGGGCTGGGGCTGGTGGTCGGCGCCGGGGTCGGGGTCGGCGTGCGCTTGCCACCCCCACCACCGGTGAGCCCGGACAGGGACGTGCGGGTGGTGGCGCTGCTGCCGCCGGTGTAGGACGAGACCGCGCGGCCGCCGATGAGCTCGAAGGCGGTGATCGCCACCATCGCGACGACGAACGCGGCGCCGGCCGCCAACGAGATCCGCTTCCACGGCAGCGCGACCAGGCGGTCCTTCCAGGTCGGCACCTCGACCCCCGCCGCGGCCCGACGGAGCTCGTCCTCGGCCGCGTCCAGCTCGTCGCTGGCCCGCGCGATCCGGGCCTCCGAGCGCGTGCCGTCGTCCACGGTCGCGGTGGCCCGGCCCAGCTGCGAGCGGGCCTGCGCCACCCGGCGGGCGGCTGCGGCCTGGGCGGCCGAGACCCCCTGCTTGCTGACGTCGATGCCGCGCGAGAACAGCGCGTTCCCGAGGGTGATCACCACGCTGCCGAGGGCGGCACCGATCACCGTGCCCGCGGCGCCGAGGGTCGACAGCAGCACCGCCGAGACCATGGCGGCCAACGCACCCGCCAGCACCTTCACCCAGTCGACGGTGGGCTGCCGTTCCTGCTGCTCACTCATCGATGTCGAGTATTGCGGACGGTCCTCCCAACCCTGGCACCACGGCGTCGTGAGTCCCACCACAGCACACTGGAGACATGCGAGCGGTGACCTTCGAGCAGTACGGCGTCGAGCCCACGGTCCGCCACGTCCCGGAGCCGTCGTGCCCGCCGGGCGGGGTCGTGGTCCGGGTGGGCGCGACCGGTGTGTGCCGCTCCGACTGGCACGCCTGGATGGGCCACGACCCGGTGCCCCTCCCCCACGTCCCCGGCCACGAGCTCGCCGGGACGGTCGCCGAGGCGGGCCCTGGGGTGCGCCGCTGGCGCGTCGGCGACCGGGTCACCGTCCCGTTCGTCTGCGGCTGCGGGCGCTGCGAGTGGTGCCGCGCCGGGGAGGCCCAGGTGTGCCCGGACCAGACGCAGCCCGGGTTCACCGGGCCGGGGTCGTTCGCCGAGCTGGTCGCCCTGCACGCCGCCGACACCAACCTGGTCCGGCTCCCCGACAGCCTCGACGACGTGACGGCGGCCTCCCTGGGCTGCCGGCTCGCGACCGCCTACCGCGCCGTGGTGACCCATGGTCGGGTCCGGCCCGGTGACCGGCTCGCCGTGCACGGCTGCGGGGGCGTGGGCCTGTCCGCGGTCCTCGTGGGCGTCGCGCTGGGCGCCCGGGTGGTGGCGGTGGACGTCTCCGCGGCCGCGGCCGCGCGGGCCCGTGCGCTGGGTGCCGAGGCGGTCGTGGTGGCCGACCGTGCCGGGCACACCGCTGGTGGCGGCGACGTCGTGGCCGCGGTGCGCGACCTGACCGACGGCGGCGCGCACGCGAGCCTCGACGCGGTCGGCAGCCCGGCCACCGCGGTCGCCTCCGTGCGGTCGCTGCGCCGCCGCGGCCGGCACGTGCAGGTCGGCCTGCTCCTCGGCGACCGGGCGACGCCGCCGCTGCCGATGGACCTGGTCGTCTCCCACGAGCTGGAGGTGCACGGCTCGCACGGCATGCCCGCGCACCAGTACCCCGAGCTGCTCGACCTCGTCGCCTCCGGCCGGCTCGACCCCGCCCTGCTCGTCGGGCGGGTGGTCGGGCTCGACGAGGCGCCGGCGGCGCTCGCGGCGATGAGCGCGCCACCGGGCGCACCGGGCGCACCGGGCGCACCGGGCGCACCGGGCGCACCGACCAGCGTGGGGATGACCGTCGTACGCCTCTAACGCCGAGTCGGCGCGTCCACAACACCCCAACCCCGTCGAGTCGGCGCGTCCACAACACTCTGCCGGCGGCTTCTCCGGACCTCAGGTCTAGGAACGACCAGGCGTGCGCTGTGGAGGAGCCGACTCGGCACCCCGGAGGCGCTGTGGAGGAGCCGACTCGGCACCCAGGAGGCGCTGTGGACGAGCCGACTCGACACCCCGGAGGCGCTGTGGACGAGCCGACTCGGCGGGGAAGGGAAGGGACGGGGTGGGGAGGCGTCAGGCGTCGAACAGGGCGCGTACGTCGTCGGCGCCGATCGGTGCGGCCATCAGGGCGTCGTCGTCGACGACCCGGGCGAACAGCGCCGCCTTGCGGGCCTTGAGCGCCATCACCTTCTCCTCGATCGTGTCGGTGGCGACGAGCCGGTACACGAAGACCTGCCGCCGCTGACCGATCCGGTGCGTGCGGTCCACGGCCTGGGCCTCGACGGCGGGGTTCCACCAGGGGTCGAGCACGAACACGTAGTCGGCCTCCACCAGCGTCAGCCCGACCCCGCCGGCCTTCAGGCTGATCAGGAACACCGGGTCGTCGCCGCTGCGGAACCCCTCGACGACGTCGGCCCGGCGCCGGGTGCGCCCGTCGAGATAGCTGGAGCCGATCCCCTCTGCCGCCAGGCGCTCCCGCACCCGGCGGAGGAACGTCGTGAACTGGCTGAACACCAGCGCCCGGTGCCCCTCGGCCGCCAGCTCGAGCAGGTGGTCGACGAGCACGTCGACCTTGGCCGAGCCGATCCCGGCGTACGCCTCGTCGACGAGCGCCGCGTCGAGGCTGAGCTGACGCAACCGGGTCAGCGACCGGAAGATCGCGATCCGGTGCCGCTCGAAGTCGTCCACGAGCCCCAGCACCGCCTGCCGCTCGCGCTGGAGGTGGGTCTCGTAGACCGCACGGTGCCGCGGCGTCAGCGTCACGTCGAGGACCTGCTCCTGCTTGGCGGGCAGGTCGGCGGCGACCGTCTCCTTCGTCCGGCGCAGCAGGAACGGCCGGACCCGCTGCCGGAACCGGTCGAGGACGGCCCGGTCGCCGAGCCGCTCGACCGGGTTCGCGACGAGCTCCAGGAACCGCTGCGGCCACGGGTACAGGCCCGGCGCGACGATCGAGAGCAGCGACCACAGCTCCATGAGCCGGTTCTCCATCGGCGTGCCGGTCACCGCCAGCCGGAACGGTACGTCGATCCGCCGCACGGCCTGGTAGGTCTTGCCGTGGTGGTTCTTGACCGTCTGCGCCTCGTCGAGCACCAGACCGCCCCACGCCGCGTCGGCGTACGCCTCCTGCTCGAGCCGGAACAGCGTGTAGGACGTCACGACCACGTCGGCGCCCTCGCGCACCTCGGCGACGGTCGTGCCGCGCCTGGCCTGCGACTCGGTCACCGTGCGGACCTCGAGCCCCGGGGTGAACGTCGCGGCCTCGCCGGCCCACGTCGCCACGACGCTGGTCGGCGCCACCACGAGGAACGGGCCGGCGCCGTGCGCCCGGGCATGGGCGACGAGCGCGAGGGCCTGCAGGGTCTTGCCGAGTCCCATGTCGTCGGCGAGGATCCCGCCGAGCCCCGTCTGCCACAGGTAGGCCAGCCAGCGGAACCCGTCCCGCTGGTAGCCGCGCAGCGTCGCCTCGAGCCCGACCGGCTCGATGTCGGGCAGCGCGTCGAGGCTGCGCAGCGCCTGCGCCGCGTGCACCCAGCGCGCGGCCTGCTCGTCGACGAGACCGATCTCGGCGAGCTCGTCCCACAGGTGCAGGTCGTGGTGGCCCACCCGGACCCCGCTCTCGGGCTGCTCGCGAAGCTCGGCGGCGGCGGCCACCAGGCCGGCCAGGTGGGCGAGCTCGGGCCGGTCGATGCGCAGGTGCCTGCCGTTGCGCAGCACCACCCGGTCCATGCCCCGCGTGAGCGCCTCGAGCACCTGGGCGAGCGCGACGGGGACGCCGTCGACGGTGATCTCGACCTCGAGGTCGAGCCAGTCGGTGCGCGGGTCGTCCGCGGGGCCGGAGGGGGCCGCGAACCGGACCACGGGCGTGCCGGTCAGCTCCCGGTAGTCCGGCCGGGCGCCGATCTCCTCGACCTCGACCTGCTCGCTGAGCCCGGGCAGGAGCTGCTCGGCGAACAGGACCGCGTGGGCGTCCTCGAAGACCCGCTCGTCCTCTAGACCGAGCTCGCGGCGGTGGTCGTAGCAGAGGTGGTAGGCCTGCTCGTCGTCGAGGACGAGCGCGTCGAGCAGCTCGCGCTCGCGGTCCCGCCTGCGCACGCCGCGGAACCCGCGCGACTCCGAGAGCCGGTAGACCCGGTCGTCGGAGCCGACCCGGTAGCGCCAGGTCCACGCCGTCCGCACCTCGTCCGCGGCCACCCAGGTGACGCTCAGCACGAGCCGCGGCTCCACGGGCACCGGCACGGCGACCGAGCCGTCGCTGGAGCCGACCGGGACGTGGCGGTGCAGCCGGGGCAGGTACTCGCTCACCAGGTCGTCGCGGTCGGCAGCAGGCACCACGAGCGGCTCGCCGCGGACCAGCAGCCGCCGGACCGCCGGACCGGGCGGGACCGTGAGCGCCGCCAGCCGGACCGACCAGCGGCTTCCGTCGGCGTCCCAGAGGGCGACCGTCCAGCCGCCCTGCCCCAGCACGTCGAGGTCCTCGGCGGCGTACCACTCCTCCTCCGTCCGGACGCCGAGCCGCAGGCGGGCGTCGCCGTCCCCGGCACCGGCCACGTCGAGCCGCAGCGTCACCGGGTCGTGCAGGTCGACCGAGGACAGCCCCGGGCCGGGCACGAGAGCGAGGCCGGCCTCGACGCCGCGACGCAGCAGCCGGGCCTCGTCGGGACCGAAGGAGCCGAGGGGCAGGTACGGGTCGGAGCCGGCGTACAGCTGGCGGGACGCCGCCCGGTGCGCCGAGAGCAGGTCGTTGAGGGCCAGGACCTGCTCGGGCGGGTGCCCGCGCCGGTCCAGGTAGGGCACCTCGCTCCAGGAGACCCCGGTGCGGACCCAGTTGTCCCGGGCGCCCCGGCGCAGCGGGCGCAGCCTCAGCGTGCCCCGGGCCGGGGTCGCGCTCGAGGTCCAGCCGCGGTAGCCCCGCGACGGCGCCCTGAGGTCGACCTGGAGGGCGAGCGGGTGGCCGGGGGCCTCCGCCGCGCGCTCCGCGCCCTCGTCCAGCTCGTCGAGCAGCGAGGACAGCTGCCGCTCCCACCGCCGGGCCGGTCCCCCGCCGGCCGGCGCCTCACGCGCCTGCTCGTCGCGAACCGTGAGCAGCAGCGCGACCGCGTGCTTGCAGCCGTCACCGACGGGACAGCTGCACCGGCCCAGCACCCACACCCCCTCCCCGTCGAGACCGACGCTGAGGTGGACGGTGTACGGCGCGCTGCGGGACCCGCTCACGGTCCCGCGGATGTCGAGGTCGCCGTCGCCGTCGAGCTCGTGGACGCAGGACAGGACGTTGCCGCGGCGCAGGTAGTCCCAGGCCCGGTCCAGCGTCGGCGTCCCGTAGCGGCGGCGCAGGTCCTCGTCGGCGAGCAGCGAGGAGAGGTCCACCATGGCGGTCAGCCTAGAGAGCCGCACCCCCTGTCGAGCGGCCGCCGTGTTGACCGGTGGGGCAGGCTGGTCGCGAAGGCGCCGCCGACCGGAGGGCATGCATGGTCACACCGATGGACCCGACCTCGAGCGGCTTCCTGTTCGCGGAGAGCCGCGCTCAGCCGATGCACGTCGGCGGCCTGCAGCTGTTCCGGCGCCCGGAGGGCTCGCGCCGCACCTTCGTCAAGGACCTCTACCAGGAGATGCTGACCTTCGACGACGCCGCGCCGCTGTTCCGCCGGGTGCCGCACCGGTCCCTCGCGACGGCCGGCGCGTGGACCTGGGCCGAGGACGACCAGCTCGACCTGGAGTACCACGTCCGGCACAGCGCCCTTCCCAAGCCGGGTCGGGTCCGCGAGCTGCTCGAGCTGTGCGGGCGGCTGCACAGCACCCGGCTGGCCCTCGAGCGGCCGCTGTGGGAGCTGCACCTCATCGAGGGGCTGCGCGACGGCCGGGTCGCGGTCTACACCAAGATGCACCACGCCCTCGTCGACGGCGTCTCGGCGATGCGGCTGCTCCAGCGGGTGCTGTCGACCGACCCCGAGGAGACCGGCGTCGCTCCGATGTGGTCCGCCGAGCACGCGCCCTCCCCGCGCGCGGAGCCCCGTCGCGCCGTCGACCCGGTCCCCGGCGCGGAGGAGCCCGGCCCGTGGGGGCTGCCGGCCGGGTCGCTCCGCTCCGCGCTGGAGCTCGCCTCGGAGGCGGCGGGACTGCCGGGGGCGCTGGGCCGGACGCTCGCGCGCGGGGTGCGCAACGAGACCTCCGCGGTGTCGCTGTACGCCCCGCGCACGCTGCTCAACACGCGGATCACCGGCGCCCGGCGCTTCGCGGCCCAGGACTGGCCGATGGAGCGGATCCGCGGGGTCGGCCGGGCCACCGGGACCACGGTCAACGACGTGGTCCTCGCGATGTGCAGCGGCGCGATGCGCACCTACCTCGACGAGCTCGGCGGGCTGCCGGACTCCTCCCTGGTGGCGATGGTCCCGGTGGCGCTGCGGGCCCGCGGCGCCCAGGTGGCCTCGGCCCGTGGGGGCAACGCCGTGGGGGCGGTGATGGTGCGGCTCGGCACCGACGAGGCGGACCCCGCGGACCGCCTGGAGGTGGTGCACCGCTCGATGGTGTCGGGCAAGCGGGCGCTCGGGGAGATGACCCCGGCGCAGATCCTGGCGACGAGCGCGCTCGGCCTGGCGCCGGCCGTGCTCGGTCCGATGCTGCGGCTGTCCGGCGTGACCCGGCCGCCCTTCAACCTGGTCATCTCGAACGTGCCGGGCCCTCGCCGTCCGCACTACCTCAACGGCGCGCAGCTGCAGGGCATGTACCCGCTGTCGATCCCGATCCACGGCATGGGCCTGAACATCACCTGCACGTCGTACGACCAGAGGCTGGGGTTCGGGCTCACCGGCTGCCGGAGGACGGTGCCGCACCTGCAGCGGCTGCTCGGTCACCTCGACCACGAGCTGGACGCGCTGGAGCGGGCCGCGGGCGCGTGACCGAGCGGCTCCGCTCGGACTCCTCGATCGCGGCGTCCCGGTCCCGCCTGCCGGCCCGCCGGCCCTCCTCGTCGACCCCGAGCCGCCAGTAGCCGGAGACCGAGAGCCGCTTGAGGCCGAGCCCGCGCTCGACCCGCAGGTAGTGGCGCAGCCGCCGCACGGCAGCGGCTTCACCGTGCACGAACGCGTGGACGTCGTCGCCGGCCCACGGCAGCGCGGTGACCGCCTCGACGAGACGGTCGCCGGGCCTGCGGCCGCCCTGGTGCACCCAGTGGACCCTCACCGCGGGCGGCGGGTCGAGGGCGACCTCGTCCTCGGGACCCGGCACCTCGAGGACCGCGTCCCCGACGGCGTGCCTCGGGAGCCGGGACAGCGCGACCCCCACCGCGGGCAGCGCGCTGGCGTCCGCCGCCAGCAGGTGTCGCGAGGCCTGGGGATCGGGCCGGTAGCCGCCGCCGGGGCCGAGGAGCAGCAGCTCGTCGCCAGGGGTGGCGGACAGCGCCCAGGGCCCGGCCAGCCCGGCGGTCCCGTGCACCACGACGTCGAGGGTCAGCTCCAGGGCCGACGGGTCGAGGTGGCGGACCGTGAGGGAGCGCAGCCGCGGCCCGAGGTCCCGCGGCGAGGCGTCCCGCACCGCGTCCAGGTCGACCCACGGTCCGCCGTCCACGCGGGGCAGCGGGCGCGGCACCTCCGGCGGCACGAACACGAGCGTGACATAGGCGTCGGCGTACGGCGACGGCTCCAGCCCGGCCAGCGCGGGACCCCCCACGACGACCCGTCTCACCGACGGCGTCAGCCATCGGCTCCGCACGACCTCGACGAGCCTGGCGTGACGACGACGTGCGGCGGGCATGCGGCTCCTGGCTCGGTCGTGGGTGCGCTGCGACGACGCCGAGCGTAGCGGCGCAGGGCACGCCGGGCGCGCCGGAGGGACGCCTCGCGGCGGTCGCCGCGACCGGGCGGCGGGGTCGCTCAGGTCCGCGGCTCCTCCGCGTCGACGTCGTCGGCTGCCGACGTGCCGTCGTCTCGGCCACGGTCGGTGAACGTCACCCGGACCCGCTGGAAGCCCTTGTAGCGCTGGGCTTTGGCGTAGCCGGCGTAGGCACGCCGGTCCGCCTCCGTCAGGCTGACCGCGTCGGTGAACGGGGTCAGCAGCGCCCGCGGGTAGAGGTGGCTGTGCAGCACGACGTTGATCTCGAGGCCGACCACCCACATCGTGGCCGCGATGTAGAGCAGCGCCACCAGACCGAGCACGACCGCGAAGATCGCGTTCATGTCGCTGGCGCGGGACACGACGTGGCTCACGTAGGTGCCCCCCGCCAGCTGCAGCAGCTGCCACATCACGGCGACCGCCACACCACCGGGAAGCGACGACCTGAACGACTGCCGGCGCAGGGCGACCAGCCGCATCATCAACGACAGCACCAGGGCGTTGAGCGCCAGCGACCCGAGCGAGAACAGCAGCCGGATCCACCGGTCGACGTCGGAGCTGATCACGTCGATGTGGCTGGCGATGCTGGTCAGGACGGTGACCGCGAGCACGGTCAGCCCGGCGAGCAGCAGGAGCGCCAGGCTGCTGACCCTGCTGAGCAGGGGGTTCAGCCGGTTGTTGCGCGGCACCGCCCACGTGGCGTTGACCGAGTTCTGCGCGGCCTGTCCCAGCCCCACGACGCCGTACAGCGCGGTCAGGCCGCCGACGAGCACCGCCGAGGTGCTCCCGCGGATCCCGCCGGGCTGGCCGAGCTGGGTGCCGACGATCGGGAACTGGCTGAGCGCCGAGGTCAGCACCTCCTGCTGCAGCCTCTCGTTGCCCTGCAGCACGAAGCCGAGGACCGAGGACGCGATCAGCAGCAGCGGGAAGATCGCGATGAAGGCGTAGTAGGTGATGACCGCCGCGAGGTAGCCGCCCTGGTCGTCGCTGAACTTGTAGACGACCGCGAGCGGAACGGCGACGACGGGCCGCCGGCGCTGGAAGTGGTCGACGCGGTCGACGAGCCCGGGCACGGACACACCGTACGTCGTGGGGGCCCGGCCGCGGATCCGTCGGTTCCGCCGCGCGGCGGGCCCTGCGGCGCCTACGCTCGTGTCGGCACCGGCGCCGACACCTGGCCCGGCCGCCACCTCAGTCCCCGCCGCACGGCGGGGCCGCCCGGCCCACGCCGAAGCCCGTCATGGCAGCCGGACGACCCGAGCGCACCATCGCAGCAGGCGGGCACGGACGACCCGAGCAGCACGGCGTGGCAGCGGCCACGCCTCGGGGTGAAGCCACCAGGCGGTGGCCGGGCACTTCGGGCCCGAACCCGACAGGACATCGTTCGCAGGCGCTGCCGAAGGGCCCCGCCATGCCTGGCACCGCGACCACGTCCTCCGTCCTTCGCCGGCTGCTCGTGCACGCCGTCGTCGTCCTCGCCGTCGTGGCGTCGACCGCCCTGGTCGGCTCGACCGGCGCCGACGCGCTGACCCGCCACCAGCGGCACCGGGTGCTGCACGTGGCGGCCTCGAAGCAGGGCACCCCCTACCGCTACGGCGCCACCGGCCCCAAGGCGTTCGACTGCTCCGGCTACACCCGCTGGGTGTTCGCCAGGATCGGCAAGCGGCTCCCGCGCACCTCCCGGGACCAGTCGAGGGCGGTGCGGCACGTCCGCGCCCGCCACCGGCGCCTCGGCGACCTGGTGTTCTTCTCCTCCCACCACCGCGTCTACCACGTCGGGATCTACGCCGGCCACGGCCGGATCTGGAACGCCCCGCACACCGGGGCGCGGGTCCGCCGGGAGCGGCTGTGGACGCACGCGGTCAGCTACGGCCGGGTGCGCTGACCCCCTTCGGCGTCGAAGCCGGCGTCACCGCCGGAGCCGCAGTCCGCTCGCGCGCACGACCGGTCGACGGACGGCCGCCTCGAGCGCGGGACGGCTGCCGACGACCCGCAGGCGGTGCTGCGCGCGGGTCGCCCCGGTGTACAGCAGCTCGCGGGTGAGCAGCGGCGAGCCCGCCGGTGGCAGCACCAGGGTGACGGCGTCGTACTGCGAGCCCTGGCTGCGGTGCACCGACATCGCGTGCAGGGTCGTGACGTCGGCCAGCCGGCCCGGAGACAGCAGGTCCACGACGCCGTCGCGCAGGAACGCCGCGCGCGGGCGACCGCCGGCCGCCACGACCACCCCGGTGTCCCCGTTGAACAGCCGCAACCGGTAGTCGTTGCTGGTCACCAGGAGTGGACGGCCGACGTACCAGCGTCCCTCGGCGGCGTACCCGGGCACCGCCGCGCGCAGCCAGCCCTCGACCCGCTCGGTCCACTGGCCGACCCCGAACGGCCCCTGACGGTGCCCGCACAGCAGCTGGTGCGCGGCGAGCCGGCGCAGCGCCTCGGCGCCGTCGCCGGCGGCCGCCGCCTCGTGCAGCGCGGTCCCCGCGGCGACGACCTGCTCGCGCAGCGACGCGAGCGACGCCCCGTCGGGGACGCTCCCGTCGGGGACCTCGACGAGCTCGACGCGGTCCCCGCCCCGCTCCAGCACCTCGCGTACGGCGTCGGGGTCCCCGGCGCGGACCGCGGTGGCGAATGCCGCGATGTCCCCGGCGAACCGGTGCACCCGCGAGAGCCGGACCACGCCCCGGCCCAGCACCGCCGCGCGCTCGTCGGCGTCGAGGTCGGCGAGGTCGCGTGCCCCCGGACCCCCGGTGGCCGTGCCGGCCGCCGGCAGGCCCGGTGCGCCCCGGGGCGCGTCGCGCAGCACGAGGTCGCCGAGGACCGCACCGGCCTCGACGGAGGCGAGCTGGTCGGGGTCCCCGACGAGCAGCAGCCGGGCGTCCGGGCGCAGCGCGTCGACCAGCCGCGACATCAGCGTCAGCGACACCATCGAGGCCTCGTCGACGACGACCACGTCGTGCGGCAGCCGGTTGTCGCGGTCGTGCCGGAACCGGGTCCGCGAGTCCGGCCGACGGCCGAGCAGCCGGTGCAGGGTGACCGCCTCCAGCGTGCCGACCCGCCGCCGGTCCTCCTCGCCGACACCGGCCAGCGCGGCCGCAGCCGCGGTGGTCAGCCGCTTCGCGGCGACGGCCGTGGGTGCCGCCAGCGCGACCCGCAGGCCGCCGCCGGCCTGGTCCTGGAGCACGGCGATCAGCCGGGCCACCGTCGTGGTCTTCCCGGTGCCGGGGCCCCCGGCGAGCACGCTGACCCAGCGGTGCGCGACCACGACGGCGGCCAGCCGCTGCCGGTCCGGGCCTTCGCCGGGGAACAGCCGGTGCACCGCCCCCGGCAGCCGGTCGGCGTCGACCTCCGGGCCGGGCCGCAGCGCAGCCTCGTCCAGCACCGTGGCGATCCGCTGCTCCTGGCGCCAGTAGCGGTCGAGGTAGAGCAGCGACCCCCGCAGCCGCAGCGGCCGCGCTGCGTCACACCCCGTGCCGGGCCCGGTGTCGGGCCCGGTGTCAGGCTCCCTGTCGGGCCCCCTGTCCGGTCCCGTGTCGAGCCCGGTGGCGACCAGCGGGCTCGCCTCCAGTGCCGAGAGCCAGGCCGGCTCCTCCGGCCAGGGCAGCGCGGCGAGGGCGGCCGCGTCGACGTCCTCGACCGCGGTGGTGGCGCGGGCCTGCGCCACGTCGAGGCACACGGACCCGGCGCGCAGCGCACGGACCGTCAGGGCCGCCGCGAGCAGCACCCGCTCGTCGGGCTCGTCGCCCAGCCGGCCCAGCCGGGCCGCGACGTGCACGTCGGCGGCGCCGAGGACGCCGGCGTCGTTGAACGTCCGCAGCAGGCCGTCCGCGCGGCGTACCCGCTGGACGTCGTGGGGGTCGGCCACCTGGGTCACGTCGCGGCCCCCGAGCCGCCCGCCGCACCCGCCAGCAGCGCCGACAGGTCGACCACGAGCCCCGGCGGCGGCGACCACGAGAACACGCCGCACGTCATCGTGTCGACCACCGGCGTGTCCGGACCGCACATGCCGCGCAGGAACAGGTAGAGCACCCCGCCGAGGTGGACGGCGGGGTCGTAGCCCGCGTGCCGCCAGCGCAGGTAGCGGTGCAGCGCCACGGAGTACAGCAGCGCCTGGAGCGGGTAGTGCGCCTCCCTCATGGCCGCGGCCATCGCGGCCGGTCGGTAGTCGTCCGAGGTCAGCTCGTCCCCGCCGAGCCAGTTGGTCTTGTAGTCGACGACGACGTAGCGGGGGCCGCCGTCCTCACGCAGCCGCAGGACCGTGTCGATGCTGCCGTTGAGGAAGCCGCGCAGCCGTCTGTCGGCCAGCAGGGGGACCGCGAGGTCGTCGGCGTAGCGGCGCAGCGGGTCGTCGGTCGGCAGGTGCCGGCGCAGCACCTCGGCCACGTCCCCCACATGGGCACCTCCCACGGGCCGGTCGCCGCCGGCCAGCGGCAGCTCGAAGCCGAGCTCGTCGAGCCGGTCGCCGCGCGCCACGTCGACCAGCCGGCGACCGCCGGCCAGCGGCCCGAGCGGGGTCAGCAGGGCCGGCAGCAGCGCGTCGGCGAGCTCCTCCGGACCGAGCCCGGCGACCGCGGCGGCACCGGCCCGGTCGGCCTCGCGTGCCAGCTCCGCGCGCAGGTCCTGGCCGGCGAAGTCGGTGTGCTCGAGGACCGCGTGCACCAGCGTCCCGACGTCGGCACCGCGGGGGACGCCCACCATCGGGGACGGCAGCGCCATGCCGGTCACGGTCCCGCCGTCAGGGGTCCCGGCGGGCGCCACCTCGACCTCGTCGACCGTCCCGGGCTCCTCGACCTCGCTGGTGACGCCCGCCGGGGCCGCCTCGTGCAGGCCCGCCGTCAGCCCGGAGTACGACGTCCGGGTCCACGTCGAGTCCAGCACCCGGTCGAAGGCGCGCACGCCGAGGTCGGGGACCGCCTCGACCGGGGGCGTCCAGCGCCGGGTCTCCGGCACCGACGTCTCCACCACGATCCGGTCGCCGGAGCGGGCGGCGAGCTCCTCCAGCCGCGCGCGAGCCTTGTCGTCGGACCAGACCCGGACCGGGTCCTCCAGGACACCGTCCGGTGACCGGGTGCCGAAGAGCAGCCGGTGCAGCGGCCCGCCGACCGTGTTCGACGTCGGCGCCCAGTGCGTGACGACCTGGGCGGAGGCGCGGGTCAGCGCGACGTAGGCCAGCCGCAGCGCCTCGCCCGCGTCCTCCTGCGCGTGGCGCTCCCGGCGGGCGGCGTACCCCTCCCCCGACGGACCGCCGACGTCGAGGACCCGGGTGCCGGCGTCGTCGTGCAGCAGCAGCGGGTCCGGTGTGCGCGGCACGAACCGGTCCCAGAGGAAGGGCGCGTAGACGACCGGGAACTCCAGCCCCTTGCTGCGGTGGACGGTGACGACCTGGACCGCGGCCGCGTCGGACTCCAGGCGGCGGCTCCGCTCCTCGGACTGGTCGGCGGCCGCCTCGGTGACCCGGCGCTGGAGCCACTCGACCATCGAGGCCACGCCGAACCGGCCCACGGCGGCCGCGGCGTGCAGGACCTGCCCGACGTGCCGCAGGTCGGTGAGCAGCCGCTCGCCGTGCTCGCCGGCCAGCACCCGCGGGACCATCGCACCGGCGGCGGCCTCCAGCAGCGCGGCGACCCCGCGCCCGGACAGCAGCTCGGCCCAGCCGTGCAGGGTGGCGGTGAGGTCGTCGAGGGAGGCGTCGGCGTCCGCGGCGGCCAGCCGGTCCGGGGTCCAGCCGACGAAGCTGGTGAGGGCGGCCGCCCGGACGAGGCCGGTGCGCTGGGGCTGGGCGAGCGCGCTCAGCAGCGTCACCCAGTCCTGGGCGGCCTCGGAGCCGAAGACGCTCGAGGTGCCGGTCAGCACGACCGGCACGCCGGCCGCCGCGAGGGCGTCCCGGACGGAGACGGCGTCGCGGTTCGCCTGCACCAGCACCGCCACGTCACCGGGGCGCAGCGGGCGTGCGCGGGCGCCGTCCCGCAGCGTGGCCCCCGACGCGAGCAGGGACACGACGTCGCCCGCCACGTCGCGGGCCACCCAGGACCGCACGGCGTCCACGCGCAGCAGCGCGTCCTCGCCCGGGGTGACCAGGTCGCGCTCGACGACACGGACCCGGAGCGGCGCGCCGGCCGGGGCGCCCTCCAGCCGCGGGCCGGAGCGCGCCGCGGCCACGGGGTGCACCCGGATCCGCTCGTGGCCCAGGGCCACCCCGCCCATCACCTGCTCCAACGCCTCCACCAGCGGCGCGTCGCTGCGCCAGTTGGTGCCCAGCGTGCGGGTCCGGCCGGCCGAGCCGGTGGCAGCCAGGTAGGTGACCACGTCGGCACCGCGGAAGGCGTAGATCGCCTGCTTGGGGTCCCCGATGAGCACCAGGGTGCGGTGCCCGTGGAAGGCGCGCTCGAGGATCTCCCACTGCACCGGGTCGGTGTCCTGGAACTCGTCGACCATCACGACCGCGTAGCGCCTGCGGACCCGGGCGCGCGCGTCCGCACCGGTCTCCGGGTCGGCCAGGGCGTCCCGCAGGTGCACGAGCAGGTCGTCGTAGTCCATCAGCCGGCGCCGGCGCTTGCGCTCGTCCACCTCCTCGCGGACCCGCTCGGCCAGCCGGCGCCGCAGGTCGGCCTCGGAGTCCGGCGCCGCCCCACGCGGCGCGAGCACCGCCTGGCGGTCGGACACCGCCTGGAGCCCGATCCGGGCGGCCACGTCGGGTGCGAACGGCGGCGTGGGGCTCGCAGGTCCGCCGTAGGCCCGCACGTACAGGTCGCCGACGACCTCGGCCGTCACGTCGGCGACGGACTCGGTGAAGGTGAGCTCGGGGTCGACGTCGGCGGCCACGCCGAGTCCGGTCAGCATCTGCTGGCAGAAGCCGTGGGTGGTGGCGATCGTCGCGGCGTCGAAGTCGGCCAGTGCCTGCCGCAGCCGCTGCCGGCGCAGGGCCACCGCCTCGTCCGGTCCGGCCGCCAGCAGCGCGGTCACCGGCTCCTCGCCGGCCCGGGCCGCCGCGGGGTCCGCCAGCGCCGCAGCGGTCGCGACGAACCGCTCCCGGACCCGCTCCCGCAGCTCCACGGTCGCCGCCCGGCCGAAGGTCACCAGCATCAGCTCGTCGACGCGCGCGTGGCCCTCGGCGACGTAGCGCACGGCCAGCGTCGCGATCGTGTGCGTCTTGCCGGTGCCCGCGCTCGCCTCGAGCACCGTGGTGCCCTCGGGCAGCGGGCCGCGGGGATCGAAGACCGGGGCGTCCATCAGTGCATCGCCTCGTGCTCGAGCAGCGGCCCGAAGACCTGACGGGCGAGCTGGCCGAACCGGTGCGGCTCGTCGTCGTACGGCTCTGCGGGCCGCGGACCGCCCAGGCCCAGGAGGTGCCGCAGCGGCACCTCCCCCCAGACCCGGACATGGGCGGGGTCGTCGAACTCGCCGAAGGCGCCGCCGTCGCGCCGGGACGTGCGCCACTGCTGCGCCGCCCGGGCCTCCGCGGCCCGGGGCGGACCTCCCCGGCGCCGCACCTCGGCGTAGGCGCACGAGCTCCTCGGCGCCAGCGGCAACGGCTCGCGCAGCCCGGCGGCACGCAGCCGGACCAGGGTCTCGAGCAGCTCCAGGGCGACCTCCGGCGCCGGCCCGGCCAGCGCGGACATCGCCGGCCCGTCGGGACCACGCCCCACGGTGGCCGCACACCAGGACGGGCCGGGGCGCCCCGACGCCAGGGCCAGCAGCTGGACCCACGCGCGGACCCGGTGCTTGGCGGCGAGCCGGGAGTACTCCACCCGCACGACCCGGTCGCCTCGGACGCCCGGCACCGTCCCGGACACCCGCGGTCCGCCGGGGAGGTCGACCGTCACGTCGACCGCCGCCGAGGGGCCGGCGCGCAGGCCGCTGGTGCGGCCGACCAGGACCTCGACCTCGTCGGCGACCGGGTCGAGCACCGCGGCGCCCAGCGCCCCGGGCGGCAGGTCGCCGCGCAGCCGCTCGGCGCGGACCGCCTCGGCCCTGCCCACCCCGGTGAGACCGCTGCGCAGCAGCCGGTCGCCGACCCCCCAGCGCTCCAGCGGCCCCAGCTCCACCGCGATCGCGTCGGGCTGCTCCTCCAGCTCGCGCAGGAGCGTGAGGTCGAGCCGCTGGCGCAGGAACCCGCGCACCGGCGCCTCCAGGAACTCCACGAGCTCCGGCAGCGTGACGAGGTCCGCGGGCGCCGGCTCGGCGAGGGGGCCGCCGAGGAACGGCGGCCGTGGACGCCGGGGGGCGAGCATCGACCGGGCGCCGGCGTACGACGCGCGGTCGAAGCTGAACGGTCCCGGCAGCCCCAGGGCGCCCGCGGAGAACGCGCGCGGGTCGAACGGCTGGAGCGGGTGCCGCACCACGACCCGGGAGCGGTCCTCCTGCCGCGGGAGCATCCGGTGCACCACGTCGAGCAGCTCGCCGAGCGGCACCGCCGGCGGCCGGACCGCGCCGGTGCGCTCGTCCGCGCCGCTGTAGAGGAGCACCAGGCTCTCCTCGGCCGCCAGCATGGCGTCCAGGAACAGCTGCCGGTCCTCCGAGCGCGGGTCCCGCTCGCCGACCAGCGGGGTGCGTCCCACGACGTCGTCCCCGTCGAGCCGGGTGCTGCGAGGGAACACCCCGTCGTCGAGGCCGAGCAGCACGACGACCCGGTGCGGCACCGACCGCATCGGGACCATCGTGCAGATCGTCAGGTGCCCGGTCCGGAAGCCGGCGCGCGTCGGCCGGCCGCGCAGCCGGTCCGCGAGCAGCGCCCGCACGTCGCCGAGGCGGAGCGGGACGCGGTCCGCGCGCGGCCCGGCGGCGGTGAGCGCGTCGCTCAGCTGCCGTCGCGCCTCGACCAGCTGCCACTCCTCGCGCGGCGCGACGTCGGTGAGGTCGCGGACGGCCGTCACGAGCACGTCGACCCAGGCGGCGAGCGGCTGGTCCCCGGAGAGGGCCGCGACCGTGGCCGCCAGCCGGTCGAGGAGCTCGGCGAGCCGTCCTGCCAGGTCGACGTCGCCGCTGTCCACGTCGTCCAGCGGCAGGGCGGGACCCAGCGTGCGCAGACCCTCCTCGTCCATCGCGGCGCCCACCAGCACCCGGTCGAGCCCGGCGCGCCAGGTGTTCTGCGCCACGCCGTCGAGCCGGTAGGGCACCCGGGCCTCCCGGTCCAGCCCCCAGCGCACGCCGCTGCGGCGGACCCAGTCCCCGACCAGCTCCAGGGCGTCGTCGTCGAGACCGAACCGGCGGCGCACCGGCGGCATCGCGGCCAGGTCGAGGACCTCCGACGCGGTCAGCCGGGCGTCGGCGAGCTCGAGGAGCCGGGCGACGACGGTCAGCACCGGGTTCGTCTGCCGCAGCGACCGGTCCGCGAGCCGCATCCGCAGCCGGTGCCCCGGGTGCGGCACGTCCGTCCCAGGGCGCTCGAGAGGCTCGCCCAGGTCCTCGAAGGCGGCGTGGATCAGCGGCGCGTAGGCCTCGATGTCGGGGCACATCACCACGACGTCGCGCAGCTCCAGCGACGGGTCGTCGGCGAGCAGGCCGAGCACCACCTCACGCAGCACCTCGACCTGACGCTGCCGGCCGTGGCAGGCGTGCACCTGGAGGGAGCGGTCGCGGGGGTCGAGCTCGACGGGGCCGGGGTCGCGGTCCTCGCGCACGTCGCGCTGCAGCGCCGCGAGCAGCGTCCGGCCGGTGCCGGTGAGCGCCGGCAGGTGCTCGTCGAGGGTGGCCGGGTCCGTGGTACCGGTCGCCACCAGCCTGACCTGCAGCTCGCGCGCGTCCCGGCCGCAGGAGCGCAGCAGCGGGTGCCGCGGCGACCCGGCGGTCGGGTCCTCCCGCCGCGGCACCGAGCGCTCCGGCCCCTCCAGCGCGGCCTCGGGACGTCGGTCGACGGTAGTCGCGGCGAGGGCGCCGACGCGCCGCCAGAGCACGTCGGAGGGGTGCGGCAGCCACAGGTGCACGTCGCGGTGTGCCGCCAGCGCCCGGACGACCGCCAGCTGCTCGGTGGTGAGACGGGTCGGGCCGAACAGCGAGACCCGGGCCGGCAGGTCGAGCACCTCCGGCTCCCGCACGAGGCGCTCGCAGGCGGGCGTGAGCCGCTCGGCGGGGCTCGGCGTGCCCAGGGCCGCCCGGACCCGGCGCCACAGCTGCGCCTGCCACGACAGGTCGCCGGCGAGCGTGCCTCCCGCGCCGTCGGCGTCACGGCCCGCCGCCCACTCCCGCAGCATGGCCGGCCGCTGGGCGGCGTACGAGGCGAAGAGCGCGGCGAGCTTCTGGGCGACCGCGACCCGGCGGCTCGGCTCGGGTCGTCCGCCGAGCACGCCGAGGTGCCGGGAGAGCGTCGTGCACCACGGCTCGCCGCGGCATGCGTCGGTGACCTCGAGCAGCGCCCAGGTCAGCCGACGCTCGGACCACGGGTCGTCACGGGGGTCGACGCCGGTGCCCGCGACGAGGGCCTCGGTGACGAGGCGGGCGGGGCTCGGGAAGAGCAGGTTCGCGCAGATGCCGTCACTGCCGAGGTGGCCGGTGCCCAGCCGAGCCGACAGCGTCTGGGTGACCCACCGCTCGACCCCCTTGGAGGGCACCGCGACGATCTCCGGCGTGAACGGGTCATCGGGGACGTCGGCGAGCAGCCGTCCCAGCCCCTGCACGAGCGCGTCCGCGCGCTCGGACCGGTGCAGCTGCAGCGTCACGCTTCCCTCCCGTGTCGGCCGGACGCCGCGACCCTATCCGCGACGACCGACAGGAACGGTGGGCCCGGTCGAGCGCGACCGGACCGGACGGGCGCGCCGGCCGCGGCTCAGGAGGGCAGCCGGTTGGCGACCGTGAGCAGCACGGCGGAGTCCTCGAGCGCGGTGAGGTCGTGACGCTGCGGCGGGATGACCAGGTAGTCGCCCTCGCCGCCCTCCCAGCTCGTCTCCCCGGCGCGCAGGCGGACCCTTCCGGCCAGCACCAGCAGCGTGGCCTCGTCCGGGCTCTCGTGCTCGTCGAGGGCACGGCCCTCCGCCAGCGCGATCAGCGTCTGGCGCAACGGGTGCTCGTGGCCGCCGTGGACCGTCGCGGCGCTGCGGCCACTCGAGGCGTCGCGGGCCACCGCCAGGTGCTCCTGCACGAGCGAGGTCAGGGAGAGTCCCTCCATGGGTGCTGTTCCTCTCGTCCACGACGGGCGCCGGCGGCGCCGTACCGGGCCGACCCTACGCGGGCTCCCGGCTCCCCCGGCCGGCCGCCCGTTCCTCCTGCGGCCGCAGCAGCCCGTCGTAGCGCCGTCGCCACGCGGGGTCCGCGGCCAGAGCCTCCTCGTGGGCCTGCACGAGCGCCGAGAGCCGCGTGAGTCGCACCCGGCCCTGCCGGGACAGGTGCACGCTCACGCGACGGCCGTCGCGGTCGGACTGGCGTCGGTAGACGGCGCCGGTGTCGGTGAGCGCGTCCACCACGCGGGTGAGGGTGGGCTGGGCGATCAGCAGGGAGGCCGCGAGCTCCCCCATCAGGTGCCCCTCGCCGTCGCCGAGGGTGCGCAGCACCCGCCACTGGTCGAGCGTGCAGCCGTCCTCGGCGAGCGCCCGGGACAGCCCCGCGGCGGCGTGCCGCTGCGCGACGGTCAGGCGTTCCACGAGCGAGGGCCCGATCTCCTCGTCCCGACCCACCACTCATCTCCCTCGAACGCCGGTGAGCCGGGAGCATACTCGGCGGCGTGAGGATCGAGGCGGTGCTGACCGACCCGCTCGAGGCGCAGCTGGCGTCCCCCCGTCCCGGTGGCCGGGGGCTCCGGGTGGGGCTGGCGGTGCCGCAGTCCGGTCCCCTCGGGATGATCGGCCCCTCCGCCGTCGACGCGGCGCTGCTCGCCGCGCACGAGGTCAACGTCGCCGGCGGCGTCCGAGGCGCGTACGTCGACCTGGTGCTCGTCGATGCCGGACGCGATCCCGCCACCGTGGCCGAGCAGGTGCGCCGGCTCTGCCTCGCGGGCGCGCTCGACGCCCTCGTCGGCTTCCACACCAGCGACGTGCACCGGGCGCTCGAGGCGACGGTGGGCGGCCGGACGCCGTACGTCTTCACCCCGCCGCACGAAGGCGGCCGACGACGCCCGGGCGTGCTCTGCCTCGGTGCCGACCCGACCCGGCAGCTGCGCGCGGCGGTCGGCTGGCTGGGCGCCGAGCACGGCCTGCGACGGTGGGCGCTGGTCGGCAACGACTACATCTGGCCGCGCAGCGTGCACCGCAGCGCCCGGCCGCTCGTGCGCGACGCCGGCGCCGAGGTGGTGCTGGAGCGGCTCGTCCCCCTCGGGGGCGTCGCGTCGCGCACCGACCGGCTCGTCGACGACCTGCGCGCCAGCCGGGCGGACGCGCTGCTGCTGAGCCTCGTCGGACGCGACCTGGTGACGTTCCACCGGGCGCTGCACGGCTCGGGGCTGGACCGTCTGCTGGTCCGGCTGTCCGGGGCGCTGGAGGAGAACGGGCTGCTCGCCGGGGACGGGGACCGCACCGGCACGCTGTACGCCTCGATGCCGTCCTTCGCCTCGATGACCGACGACCGGCACCTGGGCCTCGTCGAGCGGCACGCGGCGCTGTTGGGGCCACGGGCGCCGGTGCTCGACACCTACGCCGAGGGCGTCTACGACGGGCTGAGGCTGGTCGCACGGCTCGCCACCGAGGGCGCCTTGCGGCCGGACCGGCTGGTGGCCGCTGCCGCCGGCTCCCCCGACGTCGCCCACGCGCGCCGGGTGCACCTGGCCAGGGCCGACGGCCTCGCGCTGACCGTCGTGCCGGACATCGCGTCCTAGCACCGCGCGGCAGTACTTCCATGTGGAAGTAGTTGGCCCTACGCTTCCCCTCGTTCCGCCACAGCAAGGGATCGAGGACCGCATGACCGAGTCACCCACGCACGACATCGAGCAGTACGGCTACCACCAGGAGCTGCACCGGTCGCTCTCCTTCGGCGACCTCCTCGTCTACGGCCTGGTGTTCATGGTGCCGATCGCACCGTTCGGGATCTTCGGCGGCGTGTTCCAGGGATCCGGCGGCATGGTCGCGCTGGCCTACGCCATCGGCATGGTCGCGATGATGTTCACCGCGCTGTCCTACTCCCAGATGTCGCGGGCGTTCCCGATGGCGGGCTCGGTCTACACCTACGCCGGTCGCGGGATCGCGGCGCCGGTGGGCTTCCTGTCGGGCTGGATGATCCTCCTCGACTACGTCCTGGTGCCGGGGCTCCTGTACCTGATCGCCGGTGTCGCGATGAACACCCTGTTCTCCTCCATCCCGGTGTGGGCGTGGCTGGTCGGCTTCGTGGTGCTGAACACCGCGGTGAACTACGCGGGCATCGAGCTCACCGCCAAGGTCAACAAGGTGATGCTCGTGGCGGAGCTGATCGTGCTGGCGATCTTCATCGTGATCGGGATCGTCGCCCTGGCCCAGGGCAAGGGTCGTGGCTTCGACTTCACGCCGATCTACAACGGCGACACGTTCTCGCTGTCCCTGGTGTTCGGCGCCGTGTCGATCGCCGTGCTGTCGTTCCTGGGCTTCGACGGCATCTCGACGCTGGCCGAGGAGAACAAGGACTCCTCGAACGCCATCGGCAGGTCGATGGTGGCCGCACTGCTCCTGGCCGGGGTGCTGTTCATCGTGCAGACGTGGGTCGCGTCGCTCCTGGTGCCGCACCCGGGCCGGCTGATCAGCCAGGGCGACCCCGGCGGCACCGCGTTCTACGACGCCGCGGCCGTGGCGTCCGGTGCGTGGCTCGCCAAGGTCACGGCTCTGGCCACGGCCATCGCCTGGGGGTTCGCCAACTCGCTGGTCGCCCAGGCGGCGACGTCCCGGCTGCTCTACGCGATGGCCCGCGACCGCCAGCTGCCGTCCTTCCTCGCGAAGATCCATCGGACCAAGGGCGTCCCGGTGAACGCCACGCTGCTCGTCGCGGTGGTCTCGCTCGTGCTGGGGCTGTACTTCGACAGCCGCGACGACGGCATCTCGCTGCTGAGCACACTGGTCAACTTCGGCGCGCTGACGGCGTTCCTCGCGCTCCACGTCTCGGTGGTCGTCCACTTCGTCGTCCGGCAGGGCAGCAGCAGCTACGTCAAGCACCTCGTCGTACCCGTCATCGGCTTCGTGATCCTGGCGTACGTCCTGGTCAACGCCCAGCTCCAGGCCAAGTGGCTCGGCCTGATCTGGTTCGCGGCCGGCCTGCTCGTGCTCGCGATCCTCGTCGCGCTCGGCCGGCGGCCCGACCTCACGCTCGACGACAGCGCCCCCACCAGCCACCAGGAGGCCCGATGACCGAGGTCCGCTCGCTGCACCCGGCGCCGGACCAGTACGCCTACGCCTTCGGCGGCCGCGAGCCACTGCTGACCGTGGCCCCGGGCACGGTCGTCGAGCTGTCGACCGAGGACTGCTTCGCCGGCAACGTCCGTGGCGTCGACGACCTGCCGAGCCGGGTCTGCACGTTCCCGTTCCTCAACCCGGTGACGGGGCCGATCGCGGTGGAGGGCGCCGAGGTCGGCGACACCCTCGCAGTGCACTTCGTCGAGATCGTGCCGTCCCGGGACTGGGCCGCCTCGAGCACGTTCCCGCACTTCGGGGCGCTGACCACGACGCACGCGACCGCGATGCTGCACCCGGCCCTGGAGGAGCGGGTGTGGATCTACGAGCTCGACGCCGCCACCGGCACCTGCCGGTTCCGGGCGCGCCGCTCCGACCTGACGGTGGAGCTGCCGATGGACCCGATGCACGGCACGGTCGGCGTCGCGCCCGCCGCCGGCGAGGTCACGATGAGCATCACGCCCGCCGCGCACGGCGGCAACATGGACACCCCCGAGATGCGCGCCGGCGTCACGGCGTACTTCCCGGTCAACGTCCCCGGCGGGATGCTGTCGATCGGAGACGGCCACGCCCGTCAGGGCGAGGGCGAGGTCTGCGGCACCGCCGTCGAGGCGGCGATGCACACCGTCGTCGTCGTCGACCTCGTAAAGGGTCAGGCGCCGGTCTCCCCGCGGATCGAGAGCGACGGGTTCCTGATGACGACCGGGTCCGCGCGGCCGCTCGAGGACGCCTACCGGATCAGCCAGCTGGACCTCGTCGGGTGGACCGGCTCGCTGCTCGGCCTCGAGGAGCTCGACGCCTACCAGCTGGTGAGCCAGGCGGGCCTCGCTCCCGCCGGCAACGTCGTGGACACCAACTACACGATGGTCGGCAAGCTGCCGAAGTCCGTCCTGGGCGAGGCCAAGGCGTACGACGGGCTGCACGAGGTGCTCCGCGGCGTCGCCGCGGAGTACCTCGCCTCCCGCTGACCGCCCTCGGGTCCGTCCGGGTCAGCCGTCCGCGGGGTCGCTCGGGTCCGCGGGGTCGGTCGGGCCCGTGCTGTCGCCGGTCGCCCCGCCGTCGAGGACCGTCTCGACCGCCTCCAGCGCGTCGGACGCCGAGGCCAGGTCCGCCCGGACCCCCCGCATGAGGGACAGGGGTCCGGCCGCGCGCACCGCCAGGGCCTTCGCGACCGCCGACGACACGAGCGCGTCGGCCTCGTCGGCGGCCGTGCGGCCGGCGGTGACGTCGTGGTCGGTGACCGCGTCCAGGGCGGCCAGGTCCTCCGCGACCGTGGCGCGCAGCGCGGCGGCGCGGCGCAGGGCGCTGAGCACCTGGGCGTAGACCTCGGGGTGCAGGCCGTGCAGGTCCTTGGTCACCGCCCGTAGGTCGAGCGTGC
>JAICLD010000130.1 GCA_025927595.1 Nocardioidaceae bacterium
GGATCGAGCCGGACCTCCCACGGCGTGGTGTGGATCGTCGTGTGGTGCGTGCGGCACAGCATCACCAGGTTGTCCAGGCTCGTGGGGCCCCCGTCGACCCAGTGCCGGATGTGGTGGGCGTCGCACGCCACCGGCGGACGGGTGCAGCCGGGGAAGGCGCACTGCCGGTCGCGGACCACCAGCGCGACCCAGATGGCGACCAGCACCAGGCGGCTGGCCCGGCCGACGTCGAGGACCTGGGAGGCCGACCCGAGGACCGCGGGCAGGATCTCGGCATCGCAGGCGAGCCGGCGGACCGCGGCCGCCGACAGCGACTGGCCGGTCTCCAGCACTCCGGTGCCCAGCCCGCTGCGGAGCGCGTCGTGGTCGACGGTGACCACGACCCGGGGCCGCAGGCCGTGGCTGTCCGGCAGTCGGTGCGACTGCTCGTTCCCGGCGAGTCGACGGCAGCCCTCGACCAGCGCGTCCCAGAACCGGGTGCCGTGCTCGCGGGGGTCCCGTCCGTCGTGCGCGCAGTCCGCCGTCCCGCAGCTGCGGCCCGAGCCGGGCGCGGCGCCGCAGGCTCCCCGGTCGGTGGCCGGGTCGGGGGCGGTCAGGGGGAACAGGGCAGCGGTGATCCAGGCGGCGTCCTCCACGCTGCCACGGCCGCGGAGCACCACGCCACCCCACCCGTCCTGGCTCAGGGACAGGGTCCGGCCCAGGTGCGCGGAGCGCTCCTCACGGCGCAGGGCCGCCTCCTCGCGCCGGGCCGTCCCGTCGGGGTCGAGGCGCTCCAGGACGCTGCGGGACGCCTGGGCCAGGTCACTGGCGTCGCGGGTCCCGGCCTCGTCGATCAGCAGCCGCTCGGCGGCGTCGCGGAGCCCGGGATCGCCGGGGAGCCGGTCGACCGCGGTCACGATGGCCTCCGCCTGGTGTCGTGAGATCGCCGCGGTCGCCAGCGCGGCCCCGGTCGCGCAGCGGTCGGTGGTGACCGCCTTCGCGAGCCGCAGCAGCCGCCCTCCGGACCCCTTGACGCCGCCGGTGACGGCCGTCAGGAAGTCCTTGGTCGAGGCCCACCCCAGCCCCCGGACGGCCCCGGTGGCCTCGACCTCGGCCACGGCACCCAGCTGCACCGCGTCCAGCACCGACCGGACCCGCTCGGCCCACGTCACCGCCTCCACCAGCTCTGCCGGCGTCCGCGCCGCCCAGAGCGTCGACTCGCCCAGCTCGGTCAGGATCTCCGCGACCCCCGCCAGCACCCGGGCCGGCTCCCCCACCGGCACACCGGACCCGCTCCGGACTGCCCCGGAGGTCGTCGCGGCGGGCTCGGCCGGCGACCCGTCGACGCGGCTCCCGGTGTCGGTCATGGACCCATCGCATCACCGGCCACCGACAGTCGCCTCCGCCCGTCTAGACCACAATCGAACAGTGTTCGACCGGGTCGATCCGGCGACACCGCAGCCGGCGCATCAGGGCGCCGGCGACAGCACCCACACCACCTCGCACGCCTTCCGCGCGGAGTGGTTGCGCCACGTGTGCGGCGTGCGACCCGGGAACGTCATCGCGTCCCCCGGACCGAGGGTGACAGTCTCGTCCTGCAGCACGACGTCGAGGTGCCCGTCGACGACGTACACGAACTCGGTCTCGCAGTCGAGGGTGTAGAGCTCGATGCCGCCGTGCCCGCCGCCATCGAGCGCCGTGTGGATCACCTCGAGCTGCTGCTGGGTGCCGGGGGTCAGCAGGCGCTCGTCGGCGCCGTCGGCGCCGAAGCTGATCGGTCGACCGTCCCCAGCGCGCACGACCGCGGTGTCGGGCGGGTCGAAGAGCGCTCCGACCCGCAGGCCGATGGCGTCGCAGACCGCGACCAGCGAGGCGACCGAGGGCGAGGCGGCGTCCCGCTCGAGCCGGCTGATGAAGCCCTTGGTGAGCCCGGTGGCCTCGGCGACGGCCTCGATCGTGAGCTTCTGCGACTGCCGGGCGGCCCGCAGCCGGGTGCCGATCCGGATCTGCGGGGCACGGGGAGCGGGAGCGGCGGCCGTGCGTGAGGAGGTCACGCGCGCAGCTCCACCGCGACGGCGCGGACCGGCGCCCCGTCGGCCGCCTCGAGCGCGATCGGCAGGCACATCACGAACGGGTCCGCCCAGTCGACCTCCTCGAGACGGCGGAGGTTCTCGCCGATGACGCCGCCGGCCCGGGCGATCAGGTGGTGCACCGGGAAGCCCTCTCCGGGGTGCTCGTCGTCGGGCGTCTCGTCGAGGTTGATCGCGTCGATGCAGATCGTCCGCACGCCACTCTCGAGGATCCTCCGGCAGGCCTCGGCGTCGAGGAACGGGTTGTCGAAGTACGCGGCCGTCCCGTAGTGCCGCGACCAGCCGGTGTGAAGCAGCACGACGACGCCCTCGCCGAGCCGGTCGGCCACCGGGGCGACGTGCTCCCACGTCACCCGGCCACGCGGCCCGACGCCGCTCGCGTCGACGACCACGGCCGGGCCGAGGAAGCGCTCGAGCGGCACCTCGTCGATCCGGGGCGCCTGCTCCTCGAAGTGGTACGGCGCGTCGACGTGCGTCCCGGACTGCGAGCCGATGTGCACGTCGAGGAGGTTGAAGCCGTCACGCTCGATCGTGCTGTGCACGGTCAGGCGAGGAGCCGGGTCGCCCGGGTACACCACGGTCGCCGGGCCCACCGGGACGGACAGGTCGACGAGCCGAGTGATCCTCATGGGCAACAACTATTGCATCGCATGCAACCAGCGCCTAGCGTTCCGGCCACCAGCCGGGGGTCACGAGTGACGGAGCGCCGCATGAGCAGTTCGCAGGACGACGTGCCAGGAAGCGTCGAGACGAGGCGCCCGCGCGCCACCGAGGTCGAGCAGCACGGCATCGACACGATCCCCGCCGCGCACCGGCACTCCCGGCCGCTCGACCTGTTCCGGATCCAGTTCGGCGGCGCCAACACGTTCGCCACGGTGATCCTCGGAACCTTCCCGATCCTGCTCGGGCTGTCCTTCTGGCAGGCGGCGGCCGCCGCCGTCGTCGGGGTGCTCGTCGGCGCGCTGGTCCTCATGCCCATGGGGCTCTTCGGGCCCACCACCGGGACGAACAACGCGGTCAGCTCCGGCGCCCACTTCGGCGTCCGCGGCCGGGTCCTGGGGTCGTTCCTGTCGCTGCTCACCGCGATCGCGTTCTACTCGATCTCGGTGTGGGTCAGCGGCGACGCCTTCGTGGGCGCGCTCGTGCGGCTGTTCGGCATCGCGGACTCCGACCTCCTGCGCGGCGTCGTCTACGCGGTCATCGGCGCGCTGGTCATCGTGGTGGTGGTCTACGGCTACCTGTTCATGCTGCTGGTCAACAAGATCGTCGTGGTGGGCAACACCGTCCTGATGCTGCTCGGCCTCGTCGCCTATGCAGGCAGCTTCGACGCCGGCTACGACCCCGGCCCGTCGGCGTACGCGCTCGGCTCGTTCTGGCCGACCTTCGTCCTGTCCGCGCTGATCGTCATGGGCAACCCGGTGTCGTTCGGCGCCTTCCTCGGCGACTGGTCGCGCTACATCCCGAGCGGCACGTCGCCGCGGCGCCTGCTCGGTGCCACCCTGGGCGCGCAGGGCGCGACGCTCGTGCCGTTCCTGTTCGGCGTCGCGACCGCGACCCTCGTCGCGGGCAAGGCCGACTACGTCATCGCGCTGATCAACGCGTCGCCGCTGTGGTACGCGGTGCTGCTCATGGTCGTGGCCTTCCTCGGCGGCCTCTCGACGGGAATCACCTCGCTGTACGGCACCGGGCTCGACTTCTCCTCGGTCTTCCCGCGGCTCACCCGAGTGCAGGCCTCGCTGTTCATCGGAACGCTCGCCTTCGTCTTCATCCTGGTGGGACGGCTCGCGTTCGACCTCATCTCCAGCGTCAACGCCTTCATCGGCGCGATCGTCATCTGCACCACGCCGTGGATGGTGATCATGACGATCGGGTACGTCGTCCGCCGCGGCTACTACCATCCCGCGGACCTGCAGGTGTTCAACCAGGGGCGCACCGGCGGTCGCTACTGGTCGAGCAACGGCGTCAACTGGCGCGGCATGGTCGCCTGGATCCCGGCAGCGGTCGCGGGGCTGCTCTTCGCGAACTACCCGCCGCTGATCGAGGGCCCGTTCCGCAACGTCGCCGGCGGGGTGGACCTCAGCCTGCTGGTCGCCATCGGGCTCGCGGCCGTCGTCTACCTCGTCGCGCTCGTCGCGTTCCCCGAGCCGCGCTACGTCTTCGGTCCCGACGGGCCCCGGTGGGTACCGTGCTCGGAGGGAGCTGCCCCGGAGGTGGTCGACGATGCCGGTGCCTCCGCCCACCGGGCGCGCCTGCGGGCCGCCCAGCCGAACGGAGGACCCGGTGCCTGACCCGCTGCGCGACCGTCCCGCCCCTCGCGGACCCGTCGACGGGACCCGCGTCCCCCGGTTCGCCGGACCCGCCACCTTCGCGCGCCTGCCCCGCATCGACGAGGTATCCGACGTCGACGTCGCGGTGGTGGGCGTCCCCTTCGACGCCGGCGTCTCCTACCGGCCCGGGGCCCGGTTCGGCCCGGCCCACGTCCGGGAGTCCTCCCGGCTGCTGCGTCCCTACAACCCGGCCGTCGACGTCGAGCCGTTCGCCCGGCAGCAGGTGGTCGACGCCGGCGACATCGCGGTGAACCCCTTCGACATCGAGGCGGCGATCGCCGGGGTCGAGGCGGGCGCCCGGGCCCTGCTCGAACGCAGCCGCCGCGTCGTGACGATCGGCGGGGACCACACGATCGCGCTGCCGCTGCTGCGCGCGGTCGCCGCCGACCACGGACCGGTGGCCGTGGTGCACTTCGACGCCCACCTCGACACCTGGGACACCTACTTCGGCGCGCCGTACACGCACGGCACGCCGTTCCGGCGCGCCTCCGAGGAGGGCCTGGTCGACCGGTCCGGCTGCCTGCACGTCGGCACCCGTGGACCGCTCTACTCGACCCAGGACCTCGTCCAGGACACCGAGCTGGGCTTCCAGGTCGTCGGCAGCACCGAGATGGACGACATCGGGGCCCGGGGGGTCGTCGAGCGGATCCGCGAGCGGGTGCAGGAGCGACCGGTCTACCTCTCGGTCGACATCGACGTCCTCGATCCGGCGTTCGCACCCGGGACCGGCACGCCCGAGGCCGGCGGGCTGACCTCCCGCGAGCTGCTGGCGGTCCTCCGGTCGTTCTCCGAGCTGCACCTCGTCGGCGCCGACGTCGTGGAGGTGGCCCCCGCCTACGACCACGCCGAGGTGACCGGCATCGCGGCCTCGCACGTGATCTACGAGATCCTCTCCGCCCTGGCACCGCGGTGACGACCGACACCGGTCACGCGCCCGACGGGCGCGACGTCGAGGCCGAACGCCAGGTGCTCGCCGCCGCGGACGCCCTCGTGGACGCCTTCGGCAGCCACGACGTCGGACGCTACTTCGCGGCGTTCCGGCCGGACGCGACCTTCTGCTTCCACACCCACCCGGAGCCGCTGCGCTCGCGCGCGGACTACGAGGCGCTGTGGCGCACCTGGGAGGCGGACGGGTTCCGGGTGCTCTCGTGCGCGGCCTCCGAGCGGCACGTGCAGCTGCTCGGCAGCGACGGTGCAGTCGCCGTCCTCACCCACCGCGTCGCCACCCGCGTCGTCCTCGACGGCGACGAGCAGGACCTGGACGAGCGGGAGACGATCGTGTTCACGCGCGAGCGCGACGGCTGGGCCGCGGTGCACGAGCACCTCTCCCCGGCCGGATAACCGGTTGGCCGGTCCGCGTCCCCTGCGTAGCATCGCCGCGTGAGCCTCTGAGAGCGCCTTCGCCCCCGACCCGCGACGCGTCGCGGGGAACCGCGACCTCAGGAGCGCCCCATGCGGCTTCCGTCCCTGCACGACGTCGACTTCGCCTGGCCCGACGGCACGCCGGTGTTCTCCGGCTTGCGCCTGCACGTGCCCCCCGGACGGTCCGGCCTCGTGGGCGTCAACGGCAGCGGCAAGTCCACGCTGCTGCGGCTCCTGGCGGGGGACCTCGCGCCGACCGGTGGCCACCTCGCCGACGCGCCACCGGAGGAGGTCGGCCACCTCCCGCAGACGCTCGTGCTGCGCGAGTCCGAGCCCGTCGAGCGCTACCTGGGCATCGCGCGGATCCGTGCAGCGCTGTTGCGGATCGAGGCCGGCTCGGTCGACGAGGCGGACTACGCCACCGTCGGTGAGGAGTGGGACGTCGAGGCGCGGACGCTGACCCAGCTGAGGCGCCTCGGGCTGCCGGACGGCGTCCTGGACCGGACCCTGGGCCAGCTGTCGGGCGGCGAGGTCACCCAGCTCGCGGTCGCGAGGCTGCTCCTGCGCCGCCCCCGGCTCCTGCTGCTGGACGAGCCGACCAACAACCTCGACAGCGCCGCTCGCGAGCGGCTCCGGGACGTCGTCGCGGGCTGGCGAGGCACGCTGCTGGTCGTCAGCCACGACCCGGGGCTGCTCGAGTGCGTCGACCGGATCGGCGACCTGCGGGACGGTCGGGTGCGGTGGTACGGCGGCGGCTACCGGTCCTACCGGGAGCAGGTGGAGACCGAGCAGGCGGCCGCGGAGCAGGCGGTCACCTCGGCCCGAGCAGACGTACGGCGCCAGCGCCACGACCTCGTCGAGGCGCAGCGAGTGCTCGGCCGGCGCCGTCGCTACGGCACGAAGATGGAGAGCAGCCTGCGGGAGCCGCGGATCGTCATGCGCACCCGCCGGCGTCAGGCGGAGGAGTCGGCGGCGACGTACACCCGCACGCACGAGGAGCGGCTGGCCTCCGCCCGCGAGCGCCTCGACGGGGCGGAGCAACGGGTCCGCGAGGACCGGGAGATCCGGGTCGAGCTCCCCGGGACCCGGGTCTCGCGCGGGCAGCTGGTCGTCACCACGGACCGCCTCGTGCTGCGCACCGGGCAGCCGGTCGACCTCCGGGTGAGCGGCCCGGAGCGGGTGGCGGTCACCGGGCCCAACGGGTCCGGCAAGACGACGTTGCTGCACACGCTGGTGGGCACCGCGGCACCCGCGTCGGGACGCCTCTCGGTGCACGTGCCCGTCGGCCTGCTCCCGCAGCGACTCACGGTGCTCGACGAGCTCGCGACCGTCTTCGCCAACGTGCGCAGGGCCGCGCCGTCGGCGGACGACAACGAGATCCGGGCGGCCCTGGCCCGGTTCCTGTTCCGCGGCCGTGCGGCGGACCGGGTCGTGACGACCCTGTCCGGCGGCGAGCGGTTCCGGGCGACGCTGGCGGCCATCCTGCTGGCGGACCCCGCGCCCCGGCTCCTGCTCCTCGACGAGCCGACGAACAGCCTGGACCTCGCCTCCCGCAGCGCGCTCACCGCCGCCCTCGCCTCCTACCGCGGCGCGCTGCTCGTCGCCAGCCACGATCCCGACTTCCTCGACGCCGTCGGCATCGAGCGGGAGGTCCGGATGACCCGACCGACGCCCGGCGGCTGAGGACGGCCTCAGGCCGCCTGGCAGGGTGGTGGGCATGAGCGAGCGCAACGTGCTGGGTGGACCGCTCGAGCCGTGCGGGACGGACCCCGTGACGGGCTTCTACCGCGACGGGTCCTGCTCCTGCGGGCCGACGGACACCGGGCTGCACGCGGTCTGCGCCGTGATGTCGTCGGAGTTCCTGGCACACCAGCAGTCGGTCGGCAACGACCTCTCGACGCCACGCCCCGAGTGGCAGTTCCCCGGGCTTCGCCCCGGCGACCGCTGGTGCGTCGTCGCGGTCCGGTGGCTCCAGGCCCACCGCGACGGGGCCGCCGCGCCGGTGGTGCTGGCCTCCACGAACGAGCGCGCCCTCGAGGTCGTCCCGCTGGCCCTGCTCCGGGAGCACGCCGTCGACGTGCCGGCCGACCCCGGCGCACTGGGCTGAGGCGCGTGCCCGGTCACCGACCGGCGGGCGGCCGCCCGCGCACCGTGGTCCAGAATCGGCGCATGGCACTGCGACTGGTGGCGCTCGGCGACAGCACCGTCGAGGGGCTGATGGACGCCGGGCCGGGTGAGACGTACGTCGGATGGGCCGACCGCTTCGCGACCCTGCTGGCACGCCAGCGGGGCGAGGTGCTGTACGCCAACCTGGCCGTGCGCGGCCAGACCACGGCCGAGGTGCTCGCCACCCAGCTGGACCGGGCGCTGGCGCTGCGGCCCGACGTCGCACTCTTCGTCGCGGGCGTCAACGACGTGCTGCATCCGCGACTGGGCCGGCGGGCGCTGCGCCGGAACCTGCTGACGACCTACGGGCGCCTGCAGGAGTCGGGTGCCTCGGTGCTCACCTTCACCGTCCCGGACATGACCCGGGTCGCACCGCTGGCTCGGGCGCTGCGGCCGCGGATCCGCTACCTGAACGAGGTGATCCGCGAGGCCGGCCGGACCGAGGGCGTCTCGGTCGTGGACCTGGCCGCGGAGCCGTTCGCGGGGCATCCGGCCCTCTGGCACGACGACCGCCTGCACGCCAACTCCGAGGGGCACCGGCGGATCGCGGCCGCGCTCGCGGAGGCCTACGGGCTGCGGGCCGACGACTGGCGGAGCGCCCCGGCCGAGCCGGTGGCCGCGGGCGCCCTGCGGATCGTGGCCCGCGAAGCGCTGTGGGTCGGCGGCCACCTGACCCCGTGGGCCTGGGGTCGCCTGCGGCGCCAGCAGTACAAGACCGGTGGCCGGTGCAAGCGACCGGACCTGCTGCCGGTGCCCGTGGCCGACTGACCGACCGACCGGCACGTCGCCAGCCGGTCAC
>JAICLD010000216.1 GCA_025927595.1 Nocardioidaceae bacterium
CAGCGGCAGGCCCTCGCGGAGCCGCAGCCCGAGCATGATCGTCTCCAGGGCGCGGTCCTCGACGGTGAGCAGTTCGGCGTCCTGCGCGGGGCTCTCGCCGGCGGCCAGCCGCTGCGCGTAGGCCGCGGGATGCTTGACGTTCCACCAGCGCAGCCCGCCGACGTGGCTGTGCGCGCCCGGGCCCACGCCCCACCAGTGCGCGTTGGCCCAGTACAGCTCGTTGTGGCGACAGCGGGCGGCGTCGCCGCGGGCCCAGTTGGAGACCTCGTACCACTGGAAGCCGGCCTCGTGCAGCGTGGCGTCGGCCGCCTCGTAGCGGTCGGCCAGGACGTCGTCGTCGGGCATCGGCAGCTCACCGCGGGCGATGCGGCGGGCCAGCCGGGTGCCCTCCTCGACGATCAGCGCGTAGGCGCTGACGTGGTCGACCGGTGCGGCGAGGACCGCGTCCAGCGAGGCCGCCCAGTCGGCGTCGGTCTCCCCCGGCGTGCCGTAGATGAGGTCGAGGTTGACGTGCTCGAAGCCGGCCGCGGCCGCCTCCCCGGCCGCCTCGACCGCACGGCCCGGCGTGTGCCGCCGGTCGAGCACGGCCAGCACGTGCTCGGCGGCGGACTGCATGCCGAGGCTGATCCGGGTGAAGCCGGCGGCCCTCAGCGTGGCCAGCGACTGCGGCGTCACCGTCTCGGGGTTGGCCTCGGTGGTCACCTCGACGTCATCGGCCACCGGGAACAGGTCGCGGACGGCGGCCAGGACGGCGGCGAGATCACCGGCGGGCAGGAGGGTCGGGGTGCCGCCACCGACGAAGACCGTGCGCACCGTGGGCAGATCGGGACCCAGCAGGGCCGCGCCCCTCGTCAGCTCCGCGATGGCGGAGCCGGCGTACTCGGCGCGGTTGGCGCCGGGGCCGAGCTCGTCGGAGGTGTAGGTGTTGAAGTCGCAGTAGCCGCAGCGGGTGGCGCAGAACGGCACGTGCACGTACAGCCCGAACGGCGTCGTCGCCAGGCCCTCGCGAGCGGACTCCGGCAGCTCGAAGATGTCCATCTGCTCCCAGTGTGCGCCGAAGCCGGGACGGCCAGGCAGGATCGCTGCTGTGACGAGCGACGTGGTGCTGAAGGTGTCGGTGGCGGCCGGGGTCGCGACGCTGACCCTCGACTCCCCTGCCAACCGCAACGCGCTCTCGCGGGCGATGCGCGCCCAGCTGCGCGCGGCGCTGGCCGGCGCGCTCGCCGACGACACCGTCCGCGTCGTGGCGCTCGACCACACCGGCCGGGTGTTCTGCTCCGGGATGGACCTCTCCGAGGCCGCCGGCGGCGGAGCGCAGGAGCAGGGCGTGCGCGAGGTCCCGGAGATCCTGTCGATGCTCTGGACCTCGCCGAAGCCCGTGCTCGGCGTGGTCCGCGGGCCGGCGCGGGCCGGCGGGGTGGGGCTGCTGGCCGCCTGCGACGTCGTCGTCGCAGCGTCGTCGGCCACCTTCGGGTTCTCCGAGGTGCGGCTGGGCATCGTGCCGGCGGTGATCTCGGCCGTCGTCCTGCCGCGGATGCTCCCGCACGCCGCGCACCGGCTGATGCTCACCGGCGAGGTGTTCGACGCGGCGACCGCCGCGGCCGGTGGGCTGGTCGACCTGTCCGTCCCGGACGACGAGGTCGACGCCACCGTGGCCGTGCAGGTGAAGGCGCTCGCCGCCGGGGCTCCGGCCGCGCTCGCCGGGACCAAGCGGCTGCTCCGTGAGCGGACGCCGTCCCTCGAGTTCGACGAGTTGCTCGAGCTCTCGGCGCGGTTCTTCGCGAGCGAGGAGGGTCAGGAGGGGATCGCCGCGTTCCGCGAGAAGCGCCCCGCGCGCTGGGTGCCCTGAGGAATCAGATGGCGTGCAGGGGCCGGCGCTCGAGGCTGCGGGTGGCCAGCCACGGCAGGAGCTCCTCCACCGGCATCGGCCGGCCGAGGTGCCAGCCCTGACCGAGGTCGCAGCCCATGTCGGCCAGCAGGTCCCAGGTCTCCCGGTCCTCGACGCCCTCGGCCACGACCTCGAGCCCCAGGTGCCCGCCGAGGTCGATGATCGCGCGGACGATCGCGGCGTCCTGGCCGTGGCCCGAGAGCCCCGTGATGAAGCTGCGGTCGATCTTGACCTCGTGCACGGGCAGCCGCTTGAGGTAGGACAGCGACGAGTACCCGGTGCCGAAGTCGTCGACCGAGAGGCGGACACCGAGGTCGCGCAGCTGGTGGAGGACGGCGGTGGCGCGGGCCGGGTCGGCCATGACCGAGCTCTCGGTGACCTCGAGGGTCAGCCGCGAGGCCGGGACGTCGTGCCGGCGCAGCAGCCGCGCGACCTCGTGCACCAGATCGGCGTCGTGCAGGCTGCGGGTCGAGAGGTTGACCGCGATGCTCAGGTCCTGTCCCTGACGTCGCCACTCCGCGACGGCGGCGAGCGAGCCGTCCAGTACCTGCGTGGTCAGCGGGCCGATCAGGCCGCTGCGCTCGGCCACCGGGATGAACTCGTCGGGCGGGACGGCACCGAGCTCGGGGTGGTGCCAGCGGGCGAGCGCCTCGACGCTGACCGTGGTGCCGCTGCTCAGCCGGACCTGGGGCTGGACGTGCACCTCGACGTGACCGTGGTTGAGCGCCGCGCGCAGCTCGGAGACGAGCATCAGCCGGCGCGGGTTGTCCGAGTCGAGGTCGGCCTCGAACACCCGGAGCCCGCCCACGGTGGCCTTGGCGTCGGACATGGCGATGTCGGCCCGCTTGAGCAGGCCGGCCGGGTCCTGGGCGTGCCGCGGGGCGAGCGCGAGGCCGAGCGAGGCGCCGATCTCGATCTCCAGCCCGTCGAGGGCGACCGGGTGCTCGAGCGCGCGCAGCAGCCGGCGGCCGACGCGGACGGCGGCGTTCTCCTCGGTCCCGCTCAGCAGCACCGCGAACTCGTCACCACCCAGCCGCGCGACCACCCCCCCGTCGCCGACGGCGGCCGCGAGCCGCTTGCCCACCTCCACCAGCAGCGCGTCGCCCTGCTGGTGGCCGAGGGTGTCGTTGACCTCCTTGAAGCCGTCGAGGTCGAGGATCATCACCGCCACACCGCCGGAGCGCCCGTCGGCCACCTCGTCGAGCGCCGTCCCCAGCTCGGCCTGCAGGTGACTGCGGTTGGGCAGTCCGGTGAGCGCGTCGTGGACCGACTCGTGGCGCAGCTTGTCCATCAGCTCGCCGTTCTGCAGCGCGACGCTGGCGTGGTTGGCGACCGTCTCGAGCAGCAGCACGTCCTCGGCGTCGAAGGTGCGCACGTCGCCGAGCCGGTCGGTGACGACCAGCGCACCGAGGATGCCGGCCCCGCCGCGCAGCGGCACCGCGACCGCGTCGCGGGCGGCCTGCGCGTCGAGCCAACGGCGCTGCTCGGCGTCGCGGGTGCTCCGCGGCAGCAGGAGCGGGTCCCCGGCCGCGACGACGTGCGCGAGCAGCCACTCGTCCTCGGGGCTCTGCGGATCGTCGGAGTGGGAGAGCCGCCCGCTCGCCCCCAGGCGGACGTGCGCGACCCCGCCGGACGCGGAGGCGACGAACGCCACCTCGGCGCGGTCGGAGTGCAGCAGCTCCCGGGCCTGCGCGAGCACCCTGCCCAGCGTCTCCTCCACCTCGGGCGAGCTGCTGACCGCCTGGGTGAAGCGGTAGAGCCGCTCGAGGTTCAGGTGCCGGTCGGCGAGGGCCGCGTAAGCGCGGTAGCCGCCCAGCACGCCGACGCCAAGCACGAGCAGCAGCAGCGCGGTGCGCGGCGAGTACGCGAGGCTGGAGACGGCGACCAGGCCCATCGTGATCACCACGGGCGCGGCCGGCTCACCGGTCACCATGTCGCGCAGCAGGCGGCGCGGCTGCAGGTCGCCGTCGTGCACGGCCACGACCAGCCCGATCGCGGCCACCCCGATCCAGTTGGCGGCGAGGGGACCGGCGTAGGCCCCTGCCCAGGTCAGCGGGCTGGACGCATCGCGGCCGCCGCTGATCAGCGAGAACAGCCCGACGGCGACCATGGTCTGCAGGCTGAGCAGCGCCAGGTTCCACAGGGTCTTCAGCGGCGCGGCCCGGCGGTGCAGCACCATGACCGCGGCCGAGCCGACGAGCCGGCCGACCAGGAGCTGGAGCGGAGCGGCGAAGAAGAGGCCGAGGACCAGCGGCAGCTCGCTGACCGAGACGTCCCGCGATTCGCGCTTGATCTGCAGGTGGACGACCCAGGTCTCGGTGGCCGCGAAGCCGATCGCCAGCGCCCACCAGGGCACCAGCTGCCGTAGGTGCGCCGGGCCGGTGATCACCCACGGCCCGGCGAGGGCGGCGAGGCCGGCCATCACCACGGCCATGAGCAGCACCCACGCGCTGCGGTGCCGCGCGCGCCGGCGCGTCTCCGTCTGCAGAGCCTCCGTGGCCATGGGGATGGTCACCTCCTCTCGTCCTCGTCGTCGTGTCGCGCGGCAGGGACGGCCGTCACCCGACGGCCGTCCCCGGGCAGGTCATGCCGGGCTCAGGACCAGCCCTCGCCGTGCCAGGTGCTGGCCGCCCAGGCCTCGTCGTGCCAGGTCGAGGCGTGCCACGTGGAGGCGTGCCAGGTGCTCGCCGTCCAGGCGTCGGAGGACCAGCTCAGGCCGGTCCAGTCGGTCCCGGGCCAGGCCGTCGTCGGCCAGGCACCGCTCTGCCAGCCCGGGCCGGTCAGCAGCTCGCCGCGCCAGTAGCCGCCCTGCCAGGCGTAGCCGCCGCTGGTCTGCCGAGCCCACGTGTAGCCGTTCCAGGGGCGCCCGAAGATGTCCTTCTCGCCGCTGAGCACCGTCGTCCCGGCGACGACGTGGAAGCTGCCGCGGGACGCCTCCAGCGATCCGGTGCCGTTGCCCCAGCCGGGGCCGAGCAGCGCGCCGAGCAGGCCGGTGACCGTCTTGAGCAGGGCAGTCACCGGGTTGGTGAGCACGGCCCGCAGGTCGACCAGGCCACTACCGCCGAAGATCGGCAGCGTCGAGGCGATCCCGCTGGCCGTGTTCATGACCAGCTGCTTGATCTGGTCCGGGGTGAGGTACGGGTTCTGCTGCAGCATCAGCGCGACCTCGCCGCTGACCACCGCGGTGGCCTGCGAGGTGCCCGACGCTCGGGCGAACCGGTCGCCGATGCGAGATGTGGGGTACTCGGTGTCGCACGTACCGCCCGGGACCCGCAGGCCGGCGACCGAGACACCGGGAGCCACGACGTCGACGTGGCGGGCGTCCGTGCCACGGGTCGACCAGTCGGGGACGGTGTCGTCGGAGGCGCTGACCGTGCCGGCGTCGTCCATGGCGCCGACCGCGAGGACGTGCGGGTCGTACGCGGGGTTGGCCAGGGTCTTGGTCGTCTCGCCGTCGTTGCCTCCGGCGACGACCACGACGATGCCGTGCCGCCACGCGTTCTCGACCGCGTAGGAGAGCGGGTCGATCGAGGC
>JAICLD010000052.1 GCA_025927595.1 Nocardioidaceae bacterium
CAAGCGCGCCACCCACAACGCCCGCACGGAGAACGGCCGGATGGTCACCGAGGGCGACGTGATCGTGGTCGGCGACGTCGACGACGACGACGACGAGCCCACCGAGGTGGGGTACGAGGTCCTGTGCCGCCAGCACCACCGCCGCGGGCTGACCGCCTCCCGCGCCCGGGCGGTGTCGATGATCGGCGACCCACTGCCGTTCGCCTGAGCCGGCCCACCCGGTCCCGGCTGCCAGGATGGCACCATGAGCCCGCTCGTCGCCCCCGAGGACCTGCGCCGACTGCTCCCCGACGTCACCGTGCTCGACGTGCGGTGGCGCCTCGGCCACGACGACGGGCACGCGTCGTACCTCTCCGGGCACGTGCCGGGCGCCGTCTACGTCGACCTGCCGACCGACCTCGCCGCCCCGCCGAGCGACCCGCCGGACGACGGGGGCCGACACCCCCTGCCGGACCCCGAGCGGTTCGCGGCCGCGATGCGGCGCTGCGGGGTCCGCAGGGACCGGCCGGTCGTGGTCTACGACGACTGGGCGGGCGTCGCCGCGGCGCGGGCCTGGTGGCTGCTGCGCGACCACGGCCACCCGGACGTGCGGCTCCTCGACGGCGGCTGGGACTGGTGGTGCCGCAGCGGGGGTCCGGTCGAGACGGGGGAGGGCCGGGCGGCCCCGGGAGACCTGGCCGCGGACCCCGGGCACCTGCCCGTGGTCGACGCCGACGGCGCCGCCTCGACGGCCCGCACCGGCGTGCTCCTCGACGCCCGCGCTCCCGAGCGCTACCGCGGCGAGGTGGAGCCGGTGGACCCGCGCGCCGGCCACGTTCCGGGCGCCGCCAACCTGCCGACCTCGACGAACCTCCGCGACGGGCGGTTCCTGCCCGTCGCGGAGCTCGCCGCCGTTTACCGTCCGGTGCTCGACACCGCCGGGGACGCGGCCCTGGCGGTGTACTGCGGGTCCGGCGTCAGCGCGGCCCACGACCTGGTGGCGCTGCACCTGCTCGGCCGCGAGGCGGCGCTCTACCCGGGCTCGTGGAGCGGGTGGCTGAGCGACCCCGGGAGGCCTGTCGAGACCGGCGACGACACGGTCACGAAAACTTGACACGGCTCGGTGCGTGACGGGGGCCGATCCGCGGCGTTTAATGGGGAGTGCCGGGGGGACGGTGATCTCCCAGGGGCCGACCCCCCGGCACCTCTCAGTCCTCGGACTCGCCCTTCTCGGCGGTCCCGCCGCCGAACATGATCTCGTCCCAGCTCGGGACCGAGGCGCGGCGTCCTTTCCGCGGCCGGCGTGCCGGCTTCTCCTCGACCGGCTCCGGAGGCTCGGGGGACGCCTGCTCGGGCTCGTCCGCCCGCACCTCCGGCAGGTCCGGCTCGTCCGCCTCGCTGCCCAGCTCGACCGGACGCTCGGTGGCCTGCGTGGCGATCCAGTCGGCGTCGCCCGTCCCGCCGTCGCCGTACGGCGGAGGGGCCGGCGCCGGCGGCTCCGCGACGAGCTCGATGGCGTCCTCGCCCAGCGGCAGCTCGTCCTCGTCGTGGGAGACCGAGGACAGCCGGCGGGGACCGCCGCCGGCCCGCGGCTGGGGACCGTGGCTGCGTGACTGCTCCCCGACGAGCCACCGGGCCTCGTCGTCCTCGGCCACGACGTAGCGGCCGGCGGTGTCGTAGACGAACTCGGCGTGCCGCGGGCTCTCGCCGGATCGGTAGTCCGCCACCAGCGTCCAGCGGCCGTCCTCGCGCCGCCAGGAGTCCCACTCCACCGACGCGGGATCGACGTCGCGGGCCCGCAGCCGCTCCGCGACGGCGTCGGCGAGGACCCGGGCGGACCCCTCCCCGGCACCCCGGCGCACCGACGCCTTCTGCGCCCGGTCGGCGACGTGCGCCCGCTCGGCGAGGACGGGAGTGGCGAAGACCATCACCTTCTCCACAGGGGTCTGCGCCGCGGCCGCCACCTGCTCCGGCGTCTCCCCGGACCGGATCCGGGCCTGGATGTCGCGGGGGCGCAGGACGCTGTCCATGGGGATCTCCAACTGACCGGGGCGGGCGTGCTCGCCGCGGAGCGCGGCCCGCAGCCGCGCGTCCGCCGGAAGGGTGAACTCCTGGCCGGTGTCGCTGACCAGGACCAGCCGCTGGCGGTCCCGGGTCAGGCCCACCAGCGTGAGCTGCTGCGGCTTCACGGGGACCGCGCGCTCGTCGTCCGGTGCCGCGTCGCCGCGGGTCGCGGGCACGGGCACAGGGGCGTCGGACGCGGTCACGGCGCGAGCCTACTTCCTCGCCCGCCGCCCCGGCGGCACCGCCCGCGCGGGTCGTCGCGCCGGCTGCGCGCCCGTCGCACCTACGCTGCTGCGCATGGGCGCCACGGTCATGCATCCCACGACCGTGCAGGTCGTCCTGGACCTCGTCGGGATCTTCGTGTTCGCGATCACCGGGGCGCTGGTGGCGGTCCGCAAGGACCTCGACGTGTTCGCGGTGCTCGTGCTCGCCGGCACCACGGGCCTCGGCGGCGGGTTCCTGCGGGACGTGCTGATCGACGCCGCCCCGCCCGCGGCGCTGGCGGACTGGCGCTACCTCCTCGTGCCGGTCGTCGCCGGCCTGGTCACGTTCTTCTTCCACCCGGCGCTCGGCCGGGCGGAACGGGTCGTCAACGTCCTCGACGCCGCCGGTCTCTCGCTCTTCTGCGTCACCGGGGCGGTCAAGGCGCTCGACTACGGGCTCGGCCCCGTGCCCGCATCGCTGATGGGGATGGTGACCGGCGTCGGCGGCGGGATGCTCCGCGACGTGCTCGCGGGCCGGGTGCCGCTGGTGTTCCGGGGCGACCTCTACGCCACGCCGGCCCTCGTCGGGGCCGGCGTCGCGGTCGCGGGGCTCGAGGCGGGTCTGCACCTCGCGGTGGTCGCGGGACCGGCCGCGGTGGTGTGCTTCGGCTGGCGGGTCGTGGCGATGAGGCGGGGATGGAACGCGCCCCGCCCGGCCGGGTCCGCCAGCACCTGAGGCCGGGTCACCAGCCGAAGGAGCCGGGGACGCCCTTGAACGGCCCGCTCACCCGGGACGTCACCCAACCGCCGTAGAACCCGCAGGGCCGCGTCGGTGCGCGCCACGGTCGTCCTGCCGAGCACCACCCCCACGACGGCGTGGCTGCGCTCCAGGCGCGGCGGGCGGGGGTAGTCCCAGACCGACTCCTGCCCCGGCCCGGGCGGCTCGGGGACGGGCATCCGGCGGAGGGCGGTCACCCCTTGAGCCTAGGTCGGCCCGGGGCCGTTCCCACGGGCCCGACATACTGGACCAGGTGGACACCTCGACCCTCGCGCCCGTCGCCTCCCGGATGGGCGCCGCGGTCGCGGGAGTCCGGCAGGACCTCGGCGACCGCCTCTTCGCCCGGGTCGCCGGACCCGAGGGTCCGCGGCGCCGGGACCGCATCCACGACACCCCGGGACCGCGCTGGTTCGACGAGGACGCCGCGATCCGGCGCGTGCACGGCGACGCCTCGATGTTCGTCGGCGGGATCCGCGCGCTGCTGATGCAGTCGCTGCACCCGCTCGCGATGGCGGGGGTCAGCGACCACTCCGGCTTCGAGGGCGACCCGTGGGGGCGGCTCCAGCGGACCTCGCACTTCCTGGCCGTGACCACGTTCGGCACGGCCGCCGACGCCGAGCGGATGGCGGCGGTGGTCCGCGGCGTGCACCGCGGCGTGGTCGGCACCGCCCCCGACGGCCGCCCGTACGACGCCTCCGACCCGCACCTGCTGCGCTGGGTGCACGTCGCGGAGATCGACAGCTTCCTGGCGGCCCACCAGCGGTACGGCGCCGACCCGCTCGACGCCGCCGGTCGGGACCGGTACGTCGCCGACGCCGCCCGGGTCGCCGAGGCGCTCGGCGTCACCGACCCGCCGCGCTCCGAGGACGAGCTCCGCGAGCAGCTCGAGGGGTACCGCCCCGAGCTCGAGGGGACACCGGCGGCCCGGGCCACCGCACGGTTCCTGCTGCTGGACCCGCCGCTGCCCGCCCTGGCCCGGGTGCCCTACTCGGGCCTGGCCGCGGCCGCGGTGTCGCTGCTCCCGCTGTGGGCCCGCCGGCCGCTGCTGCTGCCCTCGCTGCCGCTGACCGAGCGGGTGCTGGTGCGGACCACCGGGTCCGCGCTCACGAGGACGATCCGCTGGGCGATGAGCCCCCCTCGATGACGGCCGCCGGCACCGGCCGGGACAGCCGCGAGACGCCGTACGCGACCGCCGCGCCGAGCAGGCCGGCTCCCGCCCCGACCCAGTAGGCGGTCGACGCGCCGTGGGCGTCGACGACCACCCCGACGAGCGCGGCCCCCGGCGCGACGCCGGCGGCGAGCCCGGTCGTGAACATCGTCATGCCCTCGGTGAGGCGGCCGGAGGGGACCACCTCCTCGATGACGCCGGTGCTCGCGATGAGGGTCGGGGAGACCGCGAAGCCCCCGAGGAACAGCACGAACGCGAGCAGGACGAAGCCGTGGACGAACGGCAGCGGCACCATCACCAGCCCCATGGACAGCAGCCCGCGCCGGAACCGGGTGGCGCTGGACGCACGGAGCGACATCGCCCCCGTGACGACCCCGGACAGCAGCGAGCCGAGGGCCCAGACCGCCAGCAGCACCCCGGACAGGCCGGTGTGGCCGGCCTCCTCGGAGAACGCGACCGTCGCGACCTCGGTGCCGCCGAAGAGCACCCCCATGGCCAGCGCGCACACGGTGAGCGGCGCCAGCACCGCCCACGGCATCCCCGCCGTCGCCTCGTGCCGGGAGCGGCGACCCGGCACCGGCTCGGTGCCCCGCTGCGAGACCAGCACCGAGGTCCCCAGGACGCCGGCGACCACGGCGGTGCCCAGCCCCGCCAGCGGGTGCCAGGCGGTCGCGAGCAGGCTCACGAGCGTCGGGCCGACCATGAAGACGGTCTCGTCGACGACCGCCTCGAAGGCGAAGGCGGTCGGCAGCAGGGACCGGTCGGGGACCACCCGGGTCCAGCGGGCCCGGACGCAGGCCCCGATCTGCGGCATCGCGGCCCCTGCCACGGCGGCGCACAGGTGCGGCCACGGGACCGGGACGTCCCGCTCCACCGCCGCCATCATCGCGACCAGCCCGGCGGTCGACGCCACGACGCAGAACGGCAGCACCCGGCTCTGGCCGAACCGGTCGATGAGCCGGGCCTGCACGAGGGCGCACAGCGCGTTGGCGATGACGAAGGCCGCCGAGACCGAGCCCGCCAGCGAGTAGGAGCCGGTGCGGGTGGAGACGAGCAGCACGATGCCGAGGCCGACCATGGAGATCGGCAGCCGGGCCACCAGCCCGCTGAGGGAGAACACCAGAGCCCCCGGGAGCCCCAGGACCCGGCGGTAGGTCGTCAGCATCAACGCAGATCCTAGGATTGCGCCATGCCCGCCGACATCTCGCCCTACGACGCCGTGCTGCTCGTGTCCTTCGGTGGGCCGGAGCGTCCGGAGGACGTGCTGCCGTTCCTGGAGAACGTGACGCGCGGCCGGGGCATCCCTCGCGAGCGGCTGGCCGAGGTGGGGGAGCACTACCACCTCTTCGGCGGCCGCAGCCCGATCAACGACCAGAACCGTCGGCTGGTCGCGGCGGTGCAGCAGGACCTGCGCTCCAACGGCCTCGACGTTCCGGTCTACTGGGGCAACCGGAACTGGGACCCGTACCTCGCAGACGCGCTGACGTCGATGCGTGACGACGGCGTGACCCGTGCCGCGTGCCTGGTGACCAGCGCCTACTCGTCGTACTCGGGGTGCCGGCAGTACCGCGAGAACCTCGCGGACGCCGTGGCCGCGGTCGAGGGCGCGCCGCGGCTGGACCGGCTGCGGCACTACCACAACCACCCGGGCTTCGTGGAGCCGATGGTCGACGCGACGCTCACCGCGCTGGCCGAGCTGCCCGACGACATCCGCCGCGACGCGCACGTGCTGTTCGTGACCCACTCCGTCCCGGACTCGATGAACGACGCCTCGGGCCCGACCGGCGGTGCGTACGTCGCCCAGCACCGCACCGTCGCGGACGAGATCGGCGAGCGGCTGCGCCAGGAGACCGGGCACCGCTACCCGGGGGAGCTGGTGTTCTGCTCCCGCTCCGGCCCGCCGCACGTCCCGTGGCTCGAGCCCGACGTCAACGACCGGCTGGAGGCGCTGGCGAAGGACGGCGTGGCCGGCGTCGTCGTGGTCCCGATCGGCTTCGTGTCCGACCACATGGAGGTCATCTACGACCTCGACACCGAGGCCGCGCAGACGGCGGAGAAGCTGGGCCTCGCGTTCGCCCGGGCCGCCACCGCGGGTGTCGACCCGCGCTTCGTCTCGATGGTGCGCGAGCTCCTCGTCGAGCGCGCTGCCGTCGAGCGGGGCGAGCAGGTGGTGCGGCCCGCCTTGGCGGGGACGGCGCCGTCGTGGGACGTCTGCCCGGCCGGCTGCTGCGCCAACCCGCGCGGTCCGCGTCCGGCCCTGTGCGGGCAGGACTGAGCCGGTGCCGGAGCCGGCGTACGACGACCTGCTCGGCCTCGCCGTCGAGGTGGCCCTCGAGGCCGCGGACCTGGTCCGTCGGGGCCGCCGTGACGGGGTCGAGGTCGCGGCCACCAAGTCCAGCCCCGTCGACGTCGTCACCGAGGTCGACCGGGCCTCGGAGCGGCTGATCTTCGAGCGCCTCATGACCGCCCGCCCCGGCGACGGGTTCCTGGGGGAGGAGGGCGCCTCCGCGCCGTCGACCAGCGGCGTGGAGTGGGTCGTGGACCCCATCGACGGCACCGTGAACTTCCTCTACGGCATCCCGAGCTACGCGGTGTCGATCGCCGCGTCGGCGGGCGGCCGGGTGGTCGCCGGTGTCGTCGTCAACGTCGAGAGCGGGGAGCGGTTCACCGCCATCCTCGGCGGCGGAGCCTTCCTCGACGGCCGGCCGCTGCGGGTTCCCAGCGAGGAGCCGGCGCCGCCGCTGTCGCAGCGGCTCGTCGGCACCGGCTTCAGCTACGTCGTGGACGTGAAGGTCCTGCAGACGGCCGCGGTCTCCGCGCTCCTGCACGAGGTCCGCGACATCCGCCGGATCGGCTCGGCGGCGCTGGACCTGTGCTCGGTGGCCGCCGGCCGCCTCGACGGCTACGTGGAGGAGGGGTTGAACCCCTGGGACGTCGCGGCCGGCGGCCTGGTCGCCACCGAGTCCGGTGCCCTGCTGGAGACGCACCCCGGGGTGGGCGGCGGAGGCTGCGTGGTGTGCGCGCCGGCGACCGGGTTCCCGGAGTTCCGCGAGCTGGTCGCGCGCAGCGGGTTCCTGCGTCCGGGGCCGGGGGAATAGCCGCCCCCGCGTCGCCGTTGCACCGCTGCGCGAGCGGTGGCGGAGACGAAGCGGTGTGAGTCGCGCGACATCAGGTGGGACGGGCCGTGCGTTGCGGCCCCGCATGGTGCACAATCCGCCTCGCAGCGCAGCAGGCACGAGAACGCGCCCGCACCACGACGTGGGCCCCGACGGGCCGGGAGAATCACATGGCAACTGACTACGACGCCCCTCGCAAGACCGAGGAGGACCAGAGCGAAGAGAGCCTGGAGGAGCTGAAGGCCCGCCGGCACGACAAGAACTCGGGCAAGGTGGACGAGGACGAGGCGGAGGCCGCCGAGTCCTTCGAGCTCCCGGGCGCCGACCTCTCCCACGAGGAGCTGGCCGTCGAGGTGCGGCCGCGCCAGGACGACGAGTTCACCTGCATGAGCTGCTTCCTGGTGCACCACCGCAGCCAGCTCGCGGACGCCGAGAGGCTGATCTGCAAGGACTGTGCCTGAGCCGGGCCTGAGCCGGCGCCGCACTAGCCCGAAGGCCGGGACCCCTCGGGGTCCCGGCCTTCGGCCGTCCTGGCGAGGACCGCTGGTGGCCGGTCCTGACCTCCGGTCAGGCCTCGACGTCCTCGAGGTTCGGCGGCAGGTGCCCGGTCGAGCGCCGGTAGTACTCGGCGGTCTTGCGGGAGGCCAGCATCCGGGCCAGCCCGACTGCGACGCCGCTCGCGGTGGCCCACGCCACGGCCTCGCCCATCGACACGTCCGGGTGCTCGGGGTTGCTGGGCGGCTTCTTGCCGGTCGACAGCTTCCAGGTCACGGTCATCAGCTTGCGGGCGACCATCGCCGCGCCCACGGTGGCGGCCAGCCCGGCCACCGAGTAGATCTTCGAACCCGATGCCATGGCGTCAGTCTCCTCTGTCCCCGGCCGCCGGTCGGCGGCCGTCTCGGGGTCTACCCTGCCCCGTCCCGGTCGATGCAACCGCCACCTGGAGCAGCGTGGCGAGGTGGTCGGGGTGCCGCGTGGCCACGAGCCAGTACGGCGTGGGGTCGGCCGGGTCGGTGACCGACACCCGCACGCCGCGGCGCAGGTACGGCCGCAGCAGCAGGTAGGCACGGGCATCCGCCTCACGCCCGGCCAGCAGCCGCATCCGGTCCGCGTCCAGGGACTCCACCGACCCCAGGTGCCGCACCGCGATCCGGGCCGGGCCCGCCGTGAGCACGCCGTCGCGCAGGGTGACCCGGGCGGCTCCGTAGCCGACGAACACCGCCCCGACGGCGAGCACGACCACGGCCGTGGTGGCCAGCGCCACCCAGACCGGCGTCGCCACCAGGAACGCCACCAGGACGCTGGCCCAGAACATCGTCGCGAGCGCCCACCAGCGCAGCGGGACGTCGAGCCGCTCGTCGTACGCGGCGGTCTCGCTCATGGCCTCATCCTGGCATCCGGGCGGCCGTCCCCGGGCGGCCGGGGGAGGCCGGCCCTGGGTAGGGTCGTCCGGTGGCGAACAGCACCGTCGACATCGCGATCATCCGGCTCGACCCGGACGTCCCGCTCCCCTCCTACGCCCACCCCGGCGACGCCGGTGCCGACCTGGTCAGCACGGTCGACGTGCGACTCGCGCCCGGCGAGCGCAGGCTCGTGCCGACCGGCGTCGCCCTGGCGCTCCCCGACGGCTACGTCGGGCTGGTGCACCCCCGTTCCGGGCTGGCGGCCCGTCACGGCGTCTCTATCCTCAACGCTCCGGGCACCATCGACGCCGGCTACCGCGGCGAGGTGACGGTCCTGCTGGTCAACCTCGACCCTCGAACCCCGGTCGACCTGCACCGCGGCGACCGGGTCGCGCAGCTGGTCGTGCAGCGGGTCGAGCGGGCCCGCTTCGTCGAGGTGGACCGGCTGCCGGAGTCGGCCCGGGGCCTCGGCGGGTACGGTTCCACCGGCGGCTTCGGTGCGGGCCCCGCTCGGGAGGCCACCGGGAGCGCCGCACTCGAGGAGAGGCACTGATGTTCCGACGCAGGAAGTCCGCCACCGGCGACGAGGAACCGGCCGGGGAGTCGCTCGAGGAGTCGCTCGACGCGGGCTCGGCGGACCCGCGGGCGCGCGGTCCGTGGGACAGCAGCGAGGTGGACCTGGAGGCCGAGCCGGACTCCCGGGTCGACCTCGGCAGCCTGCTGATCCGTCCCGTCGAGGGTCTCGAGGTCCAGCTGCAGGTCGACGAGGCGTCCGGGCAGGTGGCGGCCGTGGTGGTCGTCGGCCCGGAGGGCGCCGCAGAGCTTCGGGCGTTCGCCGCCCCGCGCAACGGCGACATCTGGGACGACGTCCGCCGCGCGATCGCCGGCGAGGTCGCCCAGATGGGTGGCACCGCGAGCGAGGGGGAGGGGCCGTTCGGGCCGGAGCTGCTGGTGTCGCTGAGCGTCGAGCTCGAGGACGGCCAGCACGCCACCCAGCCCTCACGCGTGCTCGGCATCCGCGGTCCCCGCTGGCTGCTGCGGGCGACGCTGTTCGGGCGGCCCGCGGTCGAGCCCGATGCGCAGGGCGACATCGAGCGGGCGCTGCGCGACGTCGTGGTGGTGCGTGGGACCGAGCCCGTGCCGCCGGGCGACGCGCTGCCGCTGACGGTGCCGCCGCAGGTCCGGCCCGCGGCCGCCGACGGCGACGTCTGAGCCACCGGTGGGTTCACCGACCGGGAGGCGCGGCCGCCCGGACGCGGTTACCCTGGAGTCATGGCAGAGGTCAAGGGCCGGCTCCGCAAGAGCCTGAGCAGGTGGGCGAGCTCGGCCGACATGGAGGCGCGGGAGCTGAAGCTGGACGTGCGCAAGGCCGGCTGCTGCCCGATCGACGAGGCGGGCGACCGGCAGCGGGTCGAGCTCCAGGGCAGCCTGCGCACCGTGACGCTGCGGCCGCGGGGCGGGGTGCCCGCTCTCGAGGCCGAGCTGTACGACGGGTCGGCGATGGTCACGCTGGTGTGGCTCGGCCGCCGCCGGATCGCCGGCATCGAGCCCGGGCGCGCCATCAAGGTGACCGGGCGGGTCGGCGTGCAGGACACGCTCCGGATCATGTTCAACCCCCGCTACGAGCTCAAGTAGTGACCGGCGCCCCTCCCGAGACCGGCACCGGCCCGGTGGTCCCCGGCACGGTCGAGCGGGTGGTCCGCGCCCAGCTCGCCAAGGCGCTGGGCGGCCGCCGCGGCATGCTCGAGGCCGCGGTCCCGACGCTCGTCTTCACCGTGGTGTTCCTTCTCGGCCGGCAGCTGGGGACCGCGGTGCTGGTCAGCGTCGCGGCGGCCGTGGTGCTGCTGGTCGTCCGGGTCGTGCAGCGCTCGACGCCGCAGTTCGTGCTCAACAGCCTCGTGGGGATCGGCATCGGGGCCTTCTTCGCCTGGCGCGCCGCCCGCGGCGGCAGCAGCGGCGACGAGCAGGCGCTGGCCTACTTCCTGCCGGGCCTGGTCTACAACGCCGGCTACGCCGTCCTGATGGCGCTGAGCACGCTGGTGGGCTGGCCGCTCGTCGGCTTCATGGTGGGCAGCGTGGCCGGTGGCGACCCCGTGGCCTGGCACGCGGACCCGCAGGTGGTCCGGCTCTGCCGGCACCTCACGCTGGTCCTCGCCGCTCCCTGCGTGCTGCGGGTGCTGCTCGAGCTGCCGGTCTACCTGGCGGGCCGGGCGGCCGAGGACGCGGGGCCGATGATCGCCACGCTCGCCGTCGCCAAGGTGGTCCTCGGCTGGCCGCTGCAGATCCTGGCGCTCGCCGTGATGGCGTGGCTGCTCGGCCGCGACCGGACGCCGGTCGCCGCCGGGTCCGGCCCGGCTCAGTCCTCGGGGGAGAGCAGGTCCTGAAGGACCGACTCGGACTCCGCGCTGCAGACGAACAGCAGCTCGTCACCGGACTCGATCGGCTGGTCCTCCCCGGGCGTGTAGACCTGGCCGTCCCGCAGGATCGTCACCAGGGCGGTGTTCTCCGGCCAGGGGATCAGCCCGATCGGTCGGCCCACCCAGGGCGAGCCCTCCGGCAGCGTGATCTCGACGAGGTTCGCGTTGCCCTTGCGGAAGGTGAACAGCCGGACGATGTCGCCGACGGTCACCGCCTCCTCCACCAGCGCCGACATGATGCGCGGGGTCGAGACGTTCACGTCCACGCCCCACGCCTCGGTGAACAGCCACTCGTTGTTGGGGTGGTTGACCCGCGCCACGGTCCGCGGCACCGCGAACTCGGTCTTGGCCAGCAGCGAGGTGACGAGGTTGACCTTGTCGTCGCCGGTCGCCGCGATCACCACGTCGCAGGACTCCAGCCTCGCCTCCTCCAGGGAGGACATCTCGCAGGCGTCGGCGAGCAGCCACTCGGCGTCGGGGACCCGCTCGGGCTTGAGCGCGGCGGGGTCGCGGTCGATCAGCAGCACCCGGTGGCCGTTGCCGATCAGCTCGCGCGCGATCGAGCGTCCCACCGCGCCGGCTCCCGCGATCGCCACCCGCATCTCAGTCGCCCTCCGGCCCGGCGTAGAAGACGGCGTACACCCGGTCGGAGCTCTCCTCGCGCATGACCAGGTGCAGGAGGTCGCCCTCCTGGATCACGCTCTCCCGCGTCGGCAGCATGCCCTCGCCCAGCCGGTCGATCCACGCGATCCGGCTCCCGGACTCCTCCTGGAACCGCACGGTCCGCTGACCGACCCAGGCCTCGGAGACCGGCACGTGGTCGACCCGGATCGTCCCGGAGGGGTCCCGGAAGTCGGGCTCGGCGCCGGCCGGCAGCAGGCGGCGCAGCACCTGGTCCGCGGTCCACTTCACGGTCGCGACCGTCGTGATCCCCAGACGCTGGTAGACCTCCGCGCGACCCGGATCGTAGATCCGGGCCACGACCTGCTGGATGCCGAAGGTCTCGCGGGCCACCCGGGCGGCGATGATGTTGGAGTTGTCGCCGCTGGAGACGGCCGCGAAGGCGTCGGCGCGGTCGACCCCGGCCCGTTCGAGGACGCCCTGGTCGAAGCCGATCCCGGTCACCTTGGTGCCGGTGAAGGAGGGGCCGAGGCGACGGAACGCGTCCGGGTTGGTGTCGATGACGGAGACGTCGTGGCGCCGGTCCTCGAGGGACCGCGCCAGCGTCGACCCGACCCGGCCGCAGCCCATGATCACGACATGCACACCGGGGACGCTACACGCGCCGGGCCGCCCGCCGCGCGGCAACGTCGGCGATCGGCGGTCGTGGGTCCCGCGGGTACTAGCCTTGCCGCTCGTGGGTGTCGCCGACGTCTCCAAACGCATACTGCTGGGCCGCAAGCTGCGCAGCACGCAGCTCGGCGAGACGCTGCTGCCCAAGCGGGTCGCGCTGCCGGTGTTCGCCAGCGACGCGCTGTCCTCGGTCGCCTACGCGCCCGACGAGGTCTTCATCATGCTGTCGGTGGCCGGCGTCACCGCCTACGCCTGGTCGTGGAAGATCGCCATCGGCGTCGCGGTGGTGATGCTCACCGTCGTCACGTCGTACCGCCAGAACGTCCACGCCTACCCCAGCGGCGGCGGCGACTACGAGGTCGCCACCGTCAACCTGGGACCGACCGCCGGGGTCACGGTCGCCAGCGCGCTGCTCGTCGACTACGTGCTCACCGTGGCGGTGTCGATCTCCTCGGGCGTGCAGAACGCCGCCTCGGCCCTCGACTTCGTCTCGCACCACGAGGCGTTCTGGGCGTCGGTGCTCGTGCTGCTGCTGGCCGCCCTCAACCTGCGGGGGGTGCGGGAGTCCGGCACGTTCTTCGCGATCCCCACCTACGGGTTCATGGCGGGCGTGCTCGGGATGGCCGTCTGGGGGGCGCTGCGCTCGCTCCACGGCACGCTGCCCTCCGTGGAGAGTGCCGGCCTGCACATCGACAAAGCCCCGGGGTACGAGGGCAAGATCACCACGATCGCGCTCATCTTCCTCTTGGCGCGGGCGTTCTCGTCCGGGTGCGCCGCGCTCACCGGGGTCGAGGCCATCTCCAACGGCGTGCCGGCGTTCCGCAAGCCCAAGAGCCGGAACGCCGCCACCACGCTGCTGCTGCTCGGCACGATCGCGATCACGATGCTGATGAGCATCATCGTGCTGGCGCGCACCATGGACCTGAAGTACGTCGACCCGTCACCGGACTCGCTGGCCCGGCTGCGGCACGCCGACGGCACCCCGGTCGGCAAGGGATACGACCAGCACACCGTGATCGCGCAGATCGCCCGAGCCGTGTTCAACGACTTCTCGCCCGGCTTCTACTTCGTGATCGCGATGACCGGGATCATCCTCGTGCTGGCGGCCAACACCGCCTTCAACGGATTCCCGGTGCTGGCCTCGATCCTGGCCCGCGACGGCTTCCTGCCCCGTCAGCTCGCCTCGCGCGGGGACCGCCTCGCCTACAGCAACGGGATCCTGATCCTGGCGTTCATGGCGGTCGGACTCATCGTCGCCTTCGACGCGCAGCCGACCCGGCTGATCCAGCTCTACATCGTCGGGGTGTTCGTCTCCTTCAACCTCAGCCAGCTCGGGATGATCCGGCACTGGACCCGGCACCTCAGGACCGAGACGGACCCGGCCACGCGCAGGCGGATGTTCCGCTCGCGGGCGATCAACACGTTCGGGCTCGCGATGACCGCCGTCGTCTTCGTGATCGTGCTGCTGACGAAGTTCCTCGCCGGCGCCTGGATCGCGATCCTGGCCATGGGGACGTTCTTCATGCTCATGCAGAGCATCCGCCGGCACTACCAGAACGTGTCCGACGAGCTCGCCATCGAGGCCGACGACCAGGTGCTGCCCACGCGCGTCCACGCCATCGTGCTGGTCTCCAAGATCCACAAGCCGACGATGCGGGCGCTCGCCTATGCCAAGGCGAGCCGGCCCAACGTGCTCGAGGCCGTGCTCGTCGACGTCGACGCGGCCTCGACGGCGCGGATCCTCGAGGAGTGGGACGAGCGGCGGATCGACGTACCGCTGAAGGTCCTGTACTCGCCTTACCGGGAGATCATCCGGCCGGTCGTGGAGTACACCCGCAGCATCCGCGACGCGAACCCCCGCGGGGTGGTCGCGGTCTACATCCCGGAGTACGTGGTCGGCCGGTGGTGGGAGCAGGCGCTGCACAACCAGACCGCGCTGCGGCTGAAGGGCCGGCTGCTGTTCACCCAGGGCGTCATGGTCACCTCCGTCCCGTTCCAGCTGCACTCGTCGGCGCTGGCCCGGCAGCGGGCCGAGCGGTCGGTCGACCAGGTGCGCGCCGGCGACGTCCGTCGCGGGCGGGTGCTCTCGCGATCCACCAAGGCGCCCCCGCCTCCGGGGTCCTCCAAGCCGGGCGCTGATCGGCGGTGAGCACGCCGGGGCGGGCCCGTCAACGGCCCCGTCGCGGACGCTCGCTCGTCGGCGAGCGGTACGACGTCCGGGTCGACCGCATGGGCCACGGAGGCTTCGTCGTCGGGCGGCACGAGGGTGTCGTCGTCTTCGTGCGGCACGCGCTCCCCGGCGAGCGGGTCGTCGCCGAGGTCACGGAGGGGGCGGTCGGGGACCGGTTCCTGCGCGCGGA